>CADBHB010000051.1 GCA_902794395.1 uncultured Ruminococcus sp. | reverse complement strand
CAAAAACATTTCAAAGTAAAAGGGGAGTGAATGAACAGGCGGTGACAGTATGTTGTCACAGCCAAAGCAAGGTAACTATTTCATGCTGCCGAACGAGATCTTCAATATGGATCTATCCACGGGAGAGATTGCCGTCTATGCCTTTCTGATGAGGATGGAGGACAGGAAAAAATTTCAGTGTTATCCGTCCTTTGAAACCATCGGGAAAGCGGTGGGAATACGCAGCAAAAACACGGTCATGAAATATGTCAGGATGCTCGAAGAAAAAGAGCTGATCGAAACGGAGCACACCGTCGTGGAACACCGCGACGGAACGCTCCGGAACGGAAACTTAATGTACAAAATGCTGCCGATAAAGCAAGCGGTGGACGCCTTCCACAGACGACAGCTTAACTATTACGGCAGAAGAAGATAGCAGCAAACTGGCGATTTGAATTTGTCGACGTCACAGAGTACGAAAACGGAGAGAAGATCGTTTACACGATCTCCGAGAATGACGTAGAGGGTTACACCTCTCTGATCGACGGTTATACCGTGACCAATACCTATTCCGCTTACAACGATAGCCTTGTTGAGGCTGTCGGTATCGTGGAATGGGACGACGCCGACAATGCGAAAGGCGTACGTCCTCAAACCGTTACCGTTCATCTGTTGAACAACAACGAGGAAGTTGAATCATATACTTTTGATGAAGGCGAAGACGGCTACTGGTCGTTTAACTTCGGCGCGATCCCGATCGCTGACAGAGCGAATTATACGATTACCGCCGACGATATAGAGGGGTATACGGTTGATGTGATCAATACCGATTCGCCTATGTTCCAAATCACCTATACGCTGGTGGTCGATGAAGATGAAAAGGTACCGGCTGAGCTTGACGAAGAGCCGACGGCTCTCGACTTGACCTACACCGGCGAGGCACAGACGCTGATCGAAGCTGGCAAAGCCACCGGCGGCACCCTGATGTACGCGCTCGGCACGGATGATACCACTGCTCCGACCGACGGCTACAGCATGGAGCTGCCTCAGGGCACCAACGCGGGAGACTATTACGTATGGTATTACGTCGACGGCGACGCGCTGCATACCGACACCGAGCCGCAGTGCCTGACCGTGACGATAAAGAAAAAATACTTTACCGGACATTCACTGTCACTCAACGGCGACATAGGCGTGAACTTCTTCATCGACCTGACCGCTGAGGAGGCGGCAAATACCACCGTTACCTTCACATGGTTGAAGCAAGGCGCGGAAATGACCGCCACGGTCGACATGAAGGACGCCGAGCTCTGCAGCTACGGATACAGGGCGGCCTGCAATGTTTCCGCATCGGAAATGGAAGCGGATATCACCGCAACGCTCACCATAAACGGCGCGGCGATCGAAGAAACCAACACCTATTCCGTTGCGCAGTACGCGGATGTTATCCTGAATGACAGCGACTTTGCGGAAAGCTATATCGCGAGTGAAAACGCAGGCGGCAAGGACGGAGAGCAGCGCTTGGCAGACCTCAGAGCATTGGCGGGCGAAATGCTTGTATACGGCGAAAATGCCGCGGTGTATTTCGATGAAAACGCACAGGCGGGCTCGCCGGTATCAGCCGAGATCCCCGACGCTTATGCGGAATATACAGAGACCGATCTTCCCGCAAATGTCGAGTTTGACGGCGCGTCGCTCTCGCTTAGGTCCGAAACCACCCTTTCGCTCTATTTCAAGAGCACGCAGGAGCTGACGCTCACATGCGAAGGAAAGACTATTGAAACCGAAAGCGCGAACGGCGAGCACGTTATCCGCATTCGCAATATCGCTGCGGACGAGCTAAACGACAGCTTCACCGTTAAGGTGAACGGCACGGGCACAGTCACCTACAGTCCGCTTACCTATTGCTATAGGGCTCAAAGCTCAGCTAACGCCAAGCTTGTAAACGTCGCAAAGGCAGTTTACAACTATTGGGTCGCGGCTGACAGATTCTTCGCTTAACGGGAGGTGCTTTAGTGAAAGATTATAAAGAATCATACGAGCACACCGACCTCGAGGTCATCAGATTCCAAACCGAGGATGTTATCACCACAAGTCAGATCCCCTACGAGGATGACGAAACCTCACGTATAAAATAATATTTTAACAACGGCAGAAGAAAAACAAAAGCGTTTTTCTTCTGCCGTGTATCTTTCATTTAAGTTTTTATTATTCCTTGCAAAAAAATGTTCAAAATAATCTTGTATAATACTGTTCGAAATAATCTTGCAGATTTACCCTGCTTCTGTTATACTTAATATGTATAGTTATTTGCTGATGAAGGAGGAACCTTTATGCGTAAATTCAAAAAACCGGTGAGCGTCCTGTTGTCGCTTGTGATGGTACTCGGCATGTTTGCTGTTGTACCGTTCACAGTCGGCGCACAGGAAGCCGCCACCGGACATAATATGACCGCTCATCCCGCCGTAGCGCCGATGCTGATCGTCGAAGGCAACAGTGCTTACTGGAGTTGCGACCGCTGCGGCAAGTACTTCTCCGACGAGAACGG
>CADBHB010000050.1 GCA_902794395.1 uncultured Ruminococcus sp. | reverse complement strand
GTTCGACTTTTCCTGTTTGAGCGGTACTGATCGCGCCTCGGTGCGCGGCTGCCTGTTGCGTTCTCCCGTGACAAGCAGCCTGTGAGTGTTGACCGAATACGGCGTACAGGTCACCAGCGTTACCAAATCTCTGCCCTTTTCAGGCAGCAGATATTCGGTTTCATCGGGCAGAACCGTATTGATTTCCACGACCTTGTAATAATAGGTATCTCCGAGGACGGTAACAGAGAATCTATCACCGATTTTCACTTCCGTTAATCTGTCAAAAAAGATTTTGCCCGGATAAGCCGTATGCGCCGAAATCACCGACCGCGCGGAATCGCTTCCAATCGGGAACGCCGTTCCTGCTAAATGGACGGCTCCCTTTGTGAGCATATCTTCGCCGCTGCCGTGAAATATGGGCAGACGGCAATCGATCGAGGGAATATCGATCGTGCCGATCTGACCGTTTTCCGTAACATTGAGAATTCGCAGATAGCTTTCGTCGCTCACGAACGCCTCAGCCGAAAAGCTGTCGGCAACGCGTTCTGACAAACCGTGGTTGTATTCTTCCGCGGCGGCGAGCTGCCTTTTCTTTTCCGCAGCGGATAACGTGTCCACGGTATCGTTGTACTGCGTGATTGCGCTCTCGGACATAAGCTGATTGATTCCCTGTGATACCGTCGGATAAAGAGCAACGCCGAATGCGGCTATCAGAATGACGGCGGCGATTACCGGTAAAATTTTATTCTTCATCTGTTACCGTCCTCAGTTAAAAGGATTTACGCCGACTTATCAGCGGACTTCTTTTTTCTTCTGAGAACCAGAAGGATAACGCCGCCCGCGACTGCAAGTGACACGGCGACAGAATAGATGATCACATTACCCTGTCCGCCGGTCTGCGGAAGTACGGTTTTGGAGTTCTTGACGTCAAAGGAAACAAGTCCGAGGTCGGGGCCGTTTACGATATAGGTTCCGTTCGTCAGAGTGTCGCCGTAGGAAACGGTGATTTCAGCAGGAATGACGTCGGTATAGCGGTTGTAGCCTGTGGGCGCTTTGGTCTCCTTGACGAAATACTTTCCGCTTTGGAGCAGCATTTCTTCGTTGTTGGCATTGCTGAACACCACAAGACCGTCCTTATCGGAGGTGCCTGTTGCAATAGCTTTATCCTCCGCCTTAGCGTCAGCCTCAGTCTTGTACAGAGCAAATTCCGCGCCCGAAAGCGCCTTGCCCTTCTCGTCCAGCTTATGTACCTGAATGTGATAGGTGTAAACAAAGACCTTGTTGCCGTCAACCTCTCCCTTTACGTCGTTCTTATTGGTATAGGTGAGCTTGACCGCATCGTTGGGGTTACCGACGGGCTCGGTCGTCGCGAACTTATTCAGAACTGCCGAAAAGCGGATCGCAACATGGTCGGCTGCGTAAAAGCCGGGCTTTTGCAGATAATCCTTTTTCAGCGAAACGGTGAAGTTGGTATCTCTGCCCGCCTCAGCGGTAACATTGACCGTGTAATCGGAAGCGGAAATCTCCGCGAGGTTTTTGTCATTTTCATCTTCGAGGGAGAGTGCAAAGCTCTTTTGATCGAGTGTCAGACCCTTGCTCATAATGTCAGTCACAACATAGCTGTTGAGCTTGAAATCAAGCACGTCAACATTGTTGACCGCGCCGACAACAGAGGATTCGATTTTGAATTCAACGGTATCGCCGATAGATACGTCGGTATAGTTTACGTTATTTTTTGTGGAATTGGTGATTTCCTTTTCAATGTCGGGGTTATCTTCTTCTACCTTCGCGGCAAGATTGATCGTATCAAGGTCATACACCCAGCCGTTTTCGGCAGTGTAGTAAGGGAGCGCGAAAGCGGAATTGGTGACCTTCTTCACGCCGGAAGGAAAGTTAGTCGCTCGGACATAGTAGATACCCTGCGCCAGATTGGAAAACGTCTTGCTGCTGCCGTCGGTATCGACCTTGTAGGTGCCGATGATCGTTGCACCGGCAAGCGCGGTGTCTTTATCGAGCGCGTTCAGGATCTTAGCTCTGTTCGCGTCGCTGAGATTGCCGTCCGCGACCATCGCCTGAACCTCGCCGGAGCTGACCTTCACGTCGTACTTGACGGAATACGGGTTAGTCGTGGTTTTGAGGTCTGCGATCTTGTAAACCGAAAACTCATAGCCGGGCTTGGAACATTCTGCAGTAAAGCTGACCTTCTTCGTGGTCGTCAGCTCGCTTGTTGCCGCAGAAACGCAGGGAATGGAAACCGCGATCACCAGAATGATTGCGAAAATCATGGTGAACATTCTTTTTTTCATCAGTATCAACCTTTCTTTTTTGATAGTTTAATTGTTGTATAAAGGAAAGCCGCGCCGAAAGCAGCAAGCGCAGCGGATAATAAGCTGAATAATCCGTTACCGAAGCCACCTGTCTCTGGCATGACCGCCTTTTCATTCTTGACGTCGAGCTTGACGCTCAATGAAGCGTCGGTTTCACCGTCGATCTCAAATTCCAGTTTATCGCCGTAAGGCATAAAGCCGTCTGCGCTCTGAACCTCCGTAAAGTAGTATTTTCCGCAGGGCAGGTTCTCAACAATGATCTGACCGTCTGCGTTGGTGGTATATTCCGCGTCGTCCTCCTTGTCGGATAAGCCGCTGTATTTGTATTTGGTTCCGTTGGCAGACGACTTGACCAGCTTGCCGTCCTCGGTAAACAGCTTGAAAACGACACCCTCCATCGGCTTGTTGCGTCCGTCTTTCTTATTCAGGGTAACGGAGCCGGATTTTAGTGTGT
>CADBHB010000049.1 GCA_902794395.1 uncultured Ruminococcus sp. | reverse complement strand
TCAAAGAGGCGTATAAGAAAAAGCAGTAATGTTTTTTCGGCAATAAACTATATTATTAGATGATAGTATTATACAAGGGCGTTCCGCCGTGCGGAGCGCCCTTGCCTTTGTTATGCTTATTTTATTTTCAACAGCCGCGCCGTATACAACACGCAGGCGACGCATACGCCGGTGTCGGCAAGCACGGACATCCACATCTGCGCCAAGCCGAAGAATGCCAGCACGATGACCGCAGCCTTTACCGCCAGCGCAAAGATGATGTTGGTGCGGATGGTGTTCATGGTTTTCCGCGACAGTCGCACCGCCTTTGGAAGCGCGGTCAGGTCGCCCGAGGACAGCACCGCGTCAGCCGCTTCTATAGCCGCCTCGCTGCCGAGTCCCATGGCTATGCCGCAGTCGCTCTTGCTCAGCACGGGCGCGTCGTTGATGCCGTCGCCCACAAAGCAGACCGTGTGTCCCGAAGCCTGCTCTTCATTTATGACGCCCAATTTGTCCTGAGGCATAAGCCCCGCGCGCATGGCTATACCGTCGAGCTGCTTTTGGGTTGCCGCGGCGTTTTGCGGAGCGTCGCCGGTAAGCATAAGCTGCCGCCTGACGCCCAAGTCCCTGAGCCGCGAGAGCACATCTTTGGCTTCTTTGCGCAGAGTGTCGGCGATCTCGACAGCGCCGATAAGGACGTTGTCACAGACCAGAAACACGACGTTTTTGCCCTGCAGTTCCTTTGGAACGGCGCCGTTAAGAAGCTTTGCGTTGCCGCAGGCTATTGTCTTGCCGTTGTACCGCGCCGAGGTGCCGCAGCCCGCTATCTCTTTGTAGTCGTCGAGGACGATATCGCTTTTGCCCGCGCGTGCCCTTATTGCTGCCGCGATGGGGTGGGAGGAGTGCTTTTCGCACGCCGCCGCCAGCGAGAGGACCTCGTCCTCGCTGTGATTTTCAAAGGTGTGCACCTTGCCCACCGAGATCTTGCCCGTGGTCAGAGTGCCGGTCTTGTCAAAGGCGAAGCAGTCCGCTTTGGCAAGCGCTTCCAAGTATTTGCCGCCCTTTATCAGCACGCCCATCCGCGAACCCGCGCCGATGCCGGCGTAGTAGGAGAGAGGGACCGAAATGACGATCGCGCAGGGACAGCTTGCCACCAGCACGACCAACGCGCGGTAGATCCACAGGGAAAATGCGCCGAAGCCCAGCAGCGGCGGCACAGCCGCCATAAGTATCGCCAGCCCCACAACTATGGGGGTGTAGATGTTGGCAAAGCGGGAGATAAGCTTTTCTCGGCTGCCCTTTTGCGCGGCGGCGTCCTCCACCAGGCGGAGGATGCGCGTGGCAGTGCTGTCGCCGAACACCTTAGTCGTGCGCAGGGTCAGCAGTCCGTCGCCGTTCATGGCACCGCTCAGCACCTCGCTGCCCTTTTCGACGTTCTGCGGCAGGCTTTCGCCCGTCAGCGCCGAAACATCCAGCGCCGAGCTGCCCTCGAGCACCACGCCGTCCAGCGGGACGCGCTCGTGGGGCTTTATAAGGATAACCGAGCCGACCTCCACCTCGGCGGCGGGGCGCACGGTTTCTATGCCGTTCTCCGAAACCGTGGCGTTGTCCGGACGGATGCGGCTGAGCTTTTCAATGTCGCGGCGGCTTTTGCCCACCGCCAGATCTTCAATAAATTCGCCGATGGAAAAGAGGATGGTGACCATCGCCGCTTCCACAAATTCGCCCAGAGCGAACGCCGCTATGACCGCGATGGTGATTAGTACGGTCTCCTCTATGCGCAGGCGAAAAACGTTTTTTATGCCCTTGAGAAACACATCCCAGCCCGCTGTCAGGGCAGCGGCAAGGCTCAGCGCGAACACCGTCCAATGGGCGGCTTCGCCGTGCCAGGTCAGGTGCAGGATCAGCGCGGAAACGCCAAAGATGACGGAGAGCAGCAGCAGTACCTTTTTCAATGTGCCGCTCTCGCCGTGCTCGTGACTGTGCTCGTGTTCGTGTTCGTGTCCGTGCTCGTGTCCGTGCTCGTGGTCGTGACTGTGCTCGTGTCCGTGGTCGTGGCCGCAGTGACAGTCGTGGCTGTGGTCGTGATGAGTGTGGTGCTCCTCGCTGTGTTTGAGTACGCGCACGCCGTCCTCAAGGCTGTCACAGATCGCCTGCACCTGTGAGGTCACGTCCTCACAGGCGTGTTCAAATTGCAGTTTTTTGGTCGCAAAATTGAAGCTGACCTTCTCAAACCCCTCTGTCCGCGCGATCTTTGCCTCGATTTTTGACGCGCAGTGGGCGCAGGTCAGGTTTTCCAGAGTCAACGTGTGTTTCATATCATCACTCCAAAATGTGATCCATACCCATTTCAATGATTTTCTTCACGTGGTCGTCGTCCAGTGCGTAATACATTTGCTTTCCGTCGCGGCGCACGCGCACCAGCTTGTTTTGCCGCAGCACGCGGAGTTGGTGTGAAATAGTGCTTTGTTCCATTTTCAGCGCCTCGGCTATATCGCTGACCGACAGCTCACTGTCGGAGATCAGCACCATTATGCGCAGCCGCGTGGAGTCGCCGAACACCTTGAACAGGTCGGCAAGCTCAAAAAGCAGCTCGATGTCGGGAAGTTGTTTATCGTTCATAGCGTTCACCTTTGTGTTATGATTGAACATATGTATATCTGTTCATATGTTAATATAAGTATAGCACGCCGACGGGCGTTTGTCAACAGAAAACAGAAAAAAATCGGTTCTTCACGGTTTTTTGTGGGACGAGACAGCATTTATTCCACGATCCACTTGACAATGAGCCTCTGGCGGCATGATTATCATGCCGCCACCTCATTGTAAAGTGGCTTTCGCGGCATAAACGCTGAATTATATTTTATTCTGCAATCCCACAACTTTCCGTGAAGAACGAAAAAATCCCCGAAGCTCAGGCTTCGGGGAATCGTTCTTATTGTTTTGTGCCGATTGCGGTGTTGCAAAAACAGCTTTCGGCAGAAAAACGGATCGGCTTATTGCAGCGCGGCGATCGCGGCTTCTATCAAAGCTATCTGTTCGCGCTCCTTGGCCGCCTGGTTTCTTACGCCTTCCACTACGGCGGCGGGCGCCTTGGAGACAAAGCCCTGATTCTTGAGCTTGCCCTCAGACTGCGCCAAACGCTTTTGAAGCTGCTCCAGCTCCTTGTTCAGACGCTTGAGCTCGGCTTCCTTGTCCACCAGCTCGTCCAGCGGGATGTATATCTTCGCGTCGGCGGTGACGATGGTCACGGCGCCCTCAATGTCGAAGCTGTCGGCTACGGCTACGTCGGTGGCGGCGGCAAGCTTGATAATGAACGCCTTGCCGTCCTCAAAGGTCCGGGGGAACTTGGTTGCCACATAAACCTTTGCCTTGCGCGACGGCGGAACGTTCATTTCGCTGCGGCGGTTGCGGATGGCGCGGATAGCGTCCATTATGCGCTGCATCTCGGCGGCAGCCTCGGGGAAGTCCAGCTCGTCGTGCCAATGCGGGTATTCCGAGAGCATGACGGTCTCGCCGTCGTGGGGGATGGTCTGCCAGATCTCCTCGGTGATGTAGGGCATGAAGGGGTGGAGCAGGCGCAGGATGCGGTCGAGCACATAGAGCAGCACCTGACGGGCGTTTTGCGCGTCCTCGCCCTCGCTGTGCAGTCTTGCCTTGGTAAGCTCGATGTACCAGTCGCAGTAGCAGTCCCAGGTAAATTCATATACCTTCTGCACCGCGATGCCCAGCTCGAATTTTTCGAGGTTCTCGTTGACCTCCTTGGCCACCGTGTTAAGGGTGGAGAGTATCCACTTGTCCTCGGTGGTAAGGGCAGCGGGAAGCTCGTTCTTGACGTTATAGTCGTCGATGTTCATATGCACATAGCGCGCGGCGTTCCAGAGCTTGTTGGCAAAGCCCGAGCACGCCTCGATGCGCTTTTCGGAGTAGCGGATGTCGTTTCCGGGGGAGTTGCCCGTAACCAGCAGGAAGCGCAGCGCGTCGGCGCCGTACTTCTCGATGACCTCCAGCGGGTCAACACCGTTGCCCAGCGACTTGGACATTTTTCTGCCCTGCTCGTCGCGGACGATGCCGTGGATGAACACGGTGTCAAAGGGCACCTGACCTGTCTGCTCCAGCGCGGAGAAGATCATGCGCGCCACCCAGAAGAAAATGATGTCGTAGCCCGTGACCAGGGTGCTGGTGGGGTAGAAGTATTTCAGCTCCTCGGTGTCCTTGGGCCAGCCCAGCGTGGAGAACGGCCAGAGCGCGGAGGAGAACCAGGTGTCGAGGGTATCCTCGTCCTGAGTCAGGTCGGTGCAGCCGCAGTGGCAGCACTTTTCGGGCTTTTCCTTGGCGACGGTCACGTCGCCGCAGGCGTCGCAGTAATATGCGGGGATGCGGTGGCCCCACCAAAGCTGGCGTGAAATGCACCAGTCCTTTATGTTTTCCATCCAGTTGAAGTAAACCTTGTCAAAGCGCGGGGGTATGAACCTTGTGTCGCCGTCGCGCACCGCCTTTATGGCGGGCTTGGCAAGCGGCTCCATGCGCACGAACCACTGCTTTGAAACCATCGGCTCGATGGTGGTGTGGCAGCGGTAGCAGGTGCCGACGTCGTGGGTGTGATCCTTGACCGCCTTAAGCTGACCCAGTGCCTCAAGATCGGCGACGATAGCCTTTCTCGCGGTCATGGTGTCCATACCGGCGTACTTGCCGCAGTCGAGCACCTCGGGCTCGTTCTCGGCAAGGTTGCCCTTTGCCTTGAGCTCCTCGTAGGCGGCGACGTCCTCGGCGCCGGTCATATAGCCGTCGTAGGTGAACACGCGCACGATAGGAAGATCGCAGCGCTGACCTACCTCGTAGTCGTTGGGGTCGTGGGCAGGGGTTATCTTTACCACGCCGGTGCCCTTTTCCATGTCGGCGTGCTCGTCGCAGACGATGGGAATCTCTTTATTCAGCAGGGGAAGGATGACGTGGCAGCCGTGCAGGTGCTTGTAGCGCTCATCGTCCTTGTTGATGGCTACGGCGGTATCGCCCAGCATGGTCTCGGGACGGGTGGTGGCTATCTCCAGCATCTCGCCGGTTTCCTTTACCTGATAGAGGATGTGCCAAAAGTGACCTGCCTGCTCCTCATACTCTACCTCGGCGTCGGAGATAGAGGTGTTGCAGTGCGGGCACCAGTTGACCATGCGGTTGCCGCGGTAGATCTTGCCGTCCTCGTACAGCTTGACAAAGACCTCTTTTACCGCGTCCGAGCAGCCCTCGTCCATTGTAAAGCGCTCGCGCTCCCAGTCGCAGCTTACGCCCAGCTTGCGCAGCTGGCGGGTGATGCGTCCGCCGTATTCGCGCTTCCATTCCCAGGCGCGCTCCAAAAACTTCTCGCGGCCGAGGTCGTCCTTGGAGATGCCCTCGCGGCGCATAGCCTCAACGATCTTCGCCTCGGTGGCGATGGACGCGTGGTCGGTGCCGGGCAGCCACAGCGCGCTGTAGCCGCTCATGCGCTTCCAGCGGATAAGTATATCCTGCAGGGTCTCGTCCAGCGCGTGACCTATATGCAGCTGACCGGTGATGTTCGGCGGCGGCATGACGATGGTATACGGTTTTTTGTCGGGATCGGCTTCGGCGTGAAAGTAGTTGCCCTTCATCCAGAAGTCGTAGATCCTGTCCTCAAACGAGGAGGGATCGTAGGATTTTGCCATTTCCTGTGCCATAATGACTCCCCTTGTTCTTAGTTTTATTTACAACTTCATATTATCGCATTTTTACAGGGGTTTGTCAAGTTTTTCGTCCGCGTAAAATTGTCGCTTTCAAAGCGACCTTTTTTCTTTTGTTCCGCGTTATAATGTAATGCCTACTGAATAAACGCAAAATTCAAACTGCGGAAAAGAACCGCTACTATTTCCGCTCTCAACTTCTCAATCCTCCTCAGGTTAAGAAGCAGAAC
>CADBHB010000048.1 GCA_902794395.1 uncultured Ruminococcus sp. | reverse complement strand
ATACGGACATAGTTACGCCCTCTGGGTCAGATTTTATGCTGGCTCGGAGGGCGGTGCTTGCTTTTATTGTGTTTTACTGTTTTACTTTTCTTTTGGGAATGAACACCGTGACAACTGTGCCGCCGCCGCTGCGCGGGGTGATCGTCAGTGTACCTTTGCACATCATTTCGATCCGCTGGCGGATATTGTTCAGCGCGATATGCGGCTCATCATCGTCAGCGGGGACAAAGTCCGGCCCGTCGTTCTCGACGGTGATTTCGCTGCCGTCGTCTGTCTGCCGGGTTTTAACGAGGATATGCAGCGGCTTTCCGTCCGTGTCCATGCCGTGCTTGACGGCATTTTCCACCAGAGGCTGCAGCGTCAGCGGCGGTACGCGAAAGAACGTGTGCGGCGTATCAAATTCCACGAACAGGCTGTCCTCATGCATCGCCTGCTCCACGGCAAGATAGGCTTGTGTGTGCCGCAGTTCGTCGGCAAAAGGAACGGTGTGTTCGCTGGCGATTGCGCTGAAATTCTGTCGCAGGTAGTTTGTGAAGTCCAGCGTGACCTGCTGCGCTTTGTCCGCGTCCAGCTTGCAGAGGTGGTAAATGGTGACCATGGTGTTGTAAATGAAATGCGGGCGCATCTGCAGCACCATGACGCTTGCGCGCTGATGGGCGATCTCGCGCTGGTAGCGCGTGTATTGCTCTATGTGATCCGAGATGATCAGAATGAACATGATCAGCGCGAAGAGCGCCATACCGAATATAACGAATAACTCTACAGAGATAAACATATGGGCGATGATCGCGGCAGTCATAGGCAGCAGATACACAAGCAGTGCGATAAAAACCTTTTTTGAGAGCTTTTTTCGCCTTTTGATCACGCCCGCAATGTTGCAGATCATAATCAGAACGAGCGGCGTCAGCCACAGCCACCACAACGTGCCGCGATAGAAATGATTGTTCGGTGTAACGCAGTAAAAGGCGGTTGTGAACTGCGCAGCGATCAGCACCCCGATGTATATACCCATCAGCGCGGTTACGGTTTTGAACAGTGCGCTGTTTCGGATGTTTTCGCCGCAGTCGTGCAGCAGAAAGAACGTCGGCATAAAGACCGGCGTTGAGAGAAACAGGCCTTCAAACAGATAGGCAATCCTTGCCGCCGCGGCCATAGTGGGCTTTTCCCAAAAGAGCAGGGCTAAAAAGCAAGTCACGGTACAGAGAAGAAACAGGGAAAACAACAGAATGAAATACCGTCTGTTCCACCGATCGTGCACAGGCATGGCAGAGGTGAACGCGATCCCGCTCGCCATCATCACCAGCAGCGCGCCCGCTAAGACGAAATCGAGGATAGAGATCCAGTCGGTCACTTGTCTTCGCCTCCTGTCGGGAACGGATACCGAAGTTTTGTGAGCTGCTCCCGGACGCCGTCGCTCGTGAGGGGTTTGACCATGAATCCGCATGCGCCTGTGCTCCACGCGTCCAGAGCATAATCCTTGTATGCCGTCAGATACACCACATTGGTGCGCGGATGGATTTCGAGGAGCGTGCGGCACAGCTCCAGCCCGCTTGTACTGCCCAGCTCGATATCGAGAAAAGCGAGCGAAACACGGTTTGCCTTTGCGTATTCGATCGCGTCCGCGGCTTTTGTAAAGCCCGTGACGGTCACATTCGGCATGACCTCCTCCAGCACAGGCAAAGCGCCGAGGACGATGGGCTTTACGTCGTCCACCATAATGACGTTCGGGCGCTCGTCGCTCTGCGCAGCCGAGTTGAGAAGCACATTGACGTCTACGCCCAAAACCTCGGCGAGCCGGGAGAGCATCGCGAAGTCCGGCAGACGGCTGCCGTTTTCCCATCGGGCAATCGTGGAATTGCTGACACTCATCTGCTTCCCAAGCTGTATCTGCGAAAGTCCTTTTTCTGTTCTCAAGCGTTTCAGCGTATCGGCAAAAAGTATATTCATATTGTACTGCTCCTTGATTTACACGGTTTCGATCGCTATGGTCAGGTGACCGCTCAGAGCGGCGGTAATCCGTTCCAGAGTTGCGACGTCGGATCGGCGATGCCGCGCTTGATTCGATACTTCTATTATAGGGGGTAAAACCCTTATGTCAAGGGGTTTTCATTTGAGCTGGATCATGGTTCGGATAACAATAGTCAAACAAGCTGTCAATATGTTTTTGAAAAATCATTGAAAAAATGGGGTTTGACAATCTGGAAAACCCTCTTGTATTTTTCGAGGGGGGTGGTAAAATCATACTGTAAATCTGTAGGTGTCTTTGTTTGGCGCAGAGCCAATACCTGATGTGGAAAACATACGGTCAGCAGGCAGACCCAAAGGCAGGCGGATTACAACCCAAAAAGCAAAAAATTAAAGGAGGAATTCTTATGCAAAAAACAAAACGGCCGCTCAGCTTCCTGCTGGCGGTGCTGATGATCGTCGGCATGTTCGCGGCGGTGCCGTTCACGGCGCTGGCGGCACCTGAGGGTACACCCCTGACTGATCAACTACCGTCCACACAAGGAACCTATTATCTGACGCAGGATATCACCATCAGCAGCACATGGCTGGCGCCGTCCGGCGCGACCACCCTCGACCTCAACGGCTACGGGATTCGGATGACCGGAACCGGTACGGTTATTGATGTTTGCCGTGATGCTTCCTGCGTACTGACACTGAATGACAGCCGGCCGACGTATAGCGGCGGAGAAAACAGACCGAGCGGCATTCTTGGCGGCTATATTACAGGAGGGACGGGTTCAAAAGATCATCCTGGTACTTCGACCGCAACATATATCCTCGGCGGCGGTATATATGTAAACAATGCCGTTTTGAATATAAACGGCGGCACAATTACCGGCAACAGCGCTGCTTGGGGCGGCGGCATTTACATCTACAATGATTGTACTGTCAATATGACCGGCGGCGCTATTACAGGGAATTCCTGTGCCCGTGGCGGTTATGGCGGGGGCGTTTTTTTATCGGCAACATCAACATTCAATGTATCCCATACGCCTTCTATTACGGGCAATTATTCCAGCTACAGCGGTAATAAAGTCACAAAAAATGTTCATATGCAGGTTGTTTACAGTGGTGGAAAGCCATTGTATGCAGTAATTACCATTGTTTCCCCCGGACTGACAGCCGGTGCACAGATCGGCATTTATGAGTATCAAACTAACGCGTATCCGGTGACCAGCGGATACAGTACGTATCACAGTGGAGTTAATCCGGGAACTTACTTCAGCTGCGACAATGCTGGTTATGCATACAAGGTTAATGAGGGCGAACTACTGTCCGTACCCGCGTTCACCATCACATGGCTGAACGAGGACGGTTCTTTGATCGACACAACGACGGTTGCCGGGGGCACCGTGCCCACGCACGACGCAGCGACCAAGGACGCGACCGCACAGTACACCTACACGTTCGCAGGCTGGAGCGACGGTACCACGACCTATGCGCCCGACGACGCGCTTCCTGAGGCTATCCGCAACGCGACCTATACCGCAACGTTTACCCAGACCGACAGAGAGTATACGATCACATGGAAGAACGACGACGGTTCTGTAATCGACACCACGACAGTTCCTTACGGCACCGTGCCCACGCACGCCGATGCGACCAAGGACGCGGACGCGCAGTATAGCTACACGTTCGCAGGCTGGGATAAGGAAATCGTAGCGGTCACCGGCGACGCGACCTACACCGCAACCTTTACGACGAGCGCTTCTCCGGCCGCAATAGTGATCGGCA
>CADBHB010000047.1 GCA_902794395.1 uncultured Ruminococcus sp. | reverse complement strand
GGTAGGAGGATGAAACTAATCCACAGTATCTTACACAGTATAGCATACAGTCCTTGAGAATGGACTATTATAACTACTTTTATATAATACAAGGAGGATAATTTATGTTTTGTATCAAATGCGGCAGTCAGGTTGACGACAACGCGCCGTTTTGCCCGAATTGCGGCGCTGAAATGAAGGCAAAGCCCGAGCGGCCCGCGGCGGCGCCGGTGTATCCGGCATACTCTCAGATGCCCCCGCAGGCTTATGCGCAGGTAAAGCGGAGAAACATCACCTTAGGTACGCGCATTATTATGATAGTCAACTCGGTCCTGGCGTTTCTGATGATTTTGATGCCGTTTTTGCCGTTTGCCTACGGGTATGAAGAATACTCCGGCTTAACTTCGTACGAAAGACGTCATATGGCGGACAAGGGTACGAAAACCTACTACAATATTTTCACCGAAAAAAAGACAGGACTTTCAATCAAACTGAATCTTCAAAGCAAGGGCTTTGAAAGCATAGGAATCCTGCTGATGGTCGTCGTTATCTTATTTACCATCGCGGTCGTCGCGGGAATCGTACTTTCCATCCTGAAATTCAAGTGGTCGGGATTTATCATCCTCTGCGGAAGTCTGTATCATTTCCTGTATTCATTCATACTGTTTGCAGCTTCGATCGGTGCTTCCGTGAGTAAAAATAAAGAATATGGCTACACCCCTGTGGCCAGTCTTTATTTCGACTTCGCGCTTGCCGCCATTATTTTCTCGGCGCTTTCGCTGGCGCTGTACCGCACCAAAAAGTCATAATATTTGTGTTTTATGGCATGAAAAGCCGGCTCCGTGTGAGTCGGCTTTTTTGACCGTTTTAGCAGAGAAAACAGCCGCCGTGCGCGCATACGGGCGCGCAATTGCAAGGTGAAGAAAATGACTGCGGCTCTAAAAATTTTTCCTTTACATTTTCGTTTGTTTGATGTATAATTAGGTTTACGAATGTGAAACAGCAGGTCTGTTTTATCACAAGGAGGGAACGACACAATGATAAGCGGCGCTGAAATCATGGTGAAATGTCTGGAAGCGGAGGGCGTAAAGGTCGTCTTCGGCTATCCCGGCGCGACGATATGTCCGTTTTATGACAAGCTCTATGATTCTTCCATCAAGCACGTTCTGGTGCGTCAGGAGCAAAACGCGGCTCACGCGGCGAGCGGCTATTCCCGCTGCAGCGGACTTCCCGGCGTTTGTGTCGCCACCTCGGGACCGGGCGCTACCAATCTTATCACGGGCATCGCCACCGCCTACGCGGACTCGGTGCCGATGATAGCCATTACGGGTCAGGTCAAAAGCGACCTGCTGGGCAGAGACGTCTTTCAGGAGGCGGACATCACCGGCGCCTGCGAGCCATTTGTCAAGCACAGCTACCTCGTCAGCAAAACCGAGGATCTGCCCCGAATTTTTAAGGAGGCGTTCCACATCGCTTCCACTGGCAGAAAAGGTCCCGTGCTGATCGACATACCCATGGATATTCAGCAAAACGAGATAGAGAGCTTTGAATATCCGGACAAAGTCAATATTATCGGCTACAAGCCCAACACCCGCGGCCACGCTGTTCAGATAAAGCGCGCGGTGGAGGCTATAAAAAACAGCCGGCGTCCCCTGATCGTTTCGGGCGGCGGCGTGCTATCCTCAGGCGTAAAGCCGAAATTTCAGGCGTTTGCCGACAAGACCCGCATACCCGTTATCTCCACGATGATGGGCATAGGCGTCATGCCCAGCGACCACGAGATGTATCTCGGCATGCTCGGCACTCACGGCAAGCCCGTTGCCAACCGCGCCCTGCACGACGCGGATCTGGTGATCGTCTGCGGCGCGCGTCTGGGCGACCGCGCGGTTGCCGCGCCCGACCAGATGAGCGAAAAAACCACGGTCATCCACATCGACATCGACCCTGCCGAGATCGGCAAAAACGTCAAAACGGAAATACCGATCGTCGGCGATATGAAAAACGTGCTCAATATGCTCTGTGACGAGATCGGCGACTATGTCGTGCCCAACCAGTGGCAGGAGACCGTCAAGGGCTGGAAAAAGAGCTTTTACCGCACGCCGCCTAAGTTTGACGGCTTTGTGGAGCCTAGGGCTCTGGTACAGAAGCTCAGCTCCATGCTGAAAAGCAAGGCCATCCTTGTTGCCGACGTGGGACAGAACCAGATTTGGTGCGCCAACAACTTTATGATCCGCGACGGCAGATTTTTGACCACCGGCGGCATGGGCACCATGGGCTATTCCATCCCCGCCTCTGTCGGCGTCAAGTTCGCGCGTCCCACCCGCGATGTGGTGGTGGTCTGCGGCGACGGCAGCTTCCAAATGAGCATGAACGAGCTTGCCACCATCGTCGGAAACGACCTCGCCATAAAAATAATCATCATGCGCAACCACCGTTTGGGTATGGTGCGCGAGCTGCAGGACGTATTCTATGAAAAGCGCCATTCGGGCACCATCCTCGAGGGAGACCCCGATTTTCAGAAGATCGCCGAGGCTTACGGCATAGACCACGCCGAGGTGAATTCAAACGAGGAAGCCGAGGAGATCCTGCGCACGGTAGTCAAATCGGACAAGCCGTTCATCCTTGTCTGCAACGTCTATCCCGACACTCCGTCGATATGAGGTGAGGTTATGCAATACACATTATCTGTTCTCGTTGAAAACCATGCGGGCGTACTCTCGAAGATCTCGGGACTGTTTTCGCGCCGCGGCTTCAATATCGATTCACTCGCCGTGGGCGTCACCAACAACCCCGAGGTTTCCCGCATAACCATCGTTGCCAACGGCGACGAATATGTGGTAGAGCAGCTTGAAAAGCAGCTCAACAAGGTTATACCGGTCATCAAGGTCAAGCGCCTCGCCGAGGGCGAGTTCATCAGCCGTGAGCTGATTTTGATAAAGGTACACTGCGCCGCCTCGAAGCGCGCGGAGATAATAAAGACCGCCGAGATAATGCAGGCGAAGATAGTCGACGTTGCGCCCAGCTGCGTCACGGTGGAGTACTGTGAATGTACCAACCGCGTTGAAACGCTGATCGATCTGCTCAGACCCTACGGCATACGAGAGATCGTCCGCACGGGCACCATCGCCATCGACCGCGGCAACACGGCTCTGTCCGTTTAAAGCTCGGCTCCGGCGGCAGCCGATCAACTAAGAAATTTGCGGTAACCCGCGGGCAAGCCCTCTTGCCCCTACGATTGTCGTATAATTATAACATCAGTTATTTTTTTAGGAGGATTTCAAAATGAAAGACTACAAAGAAAACATGCAGGCACCCATTTATTATCAGAGCGATTGCGACCTGTCCCTTCTCGAGGGCAAGACCATCGCTATCATCGGTTACGGCAGCCAGGGTCACGCTCACGCGCTGAACCTTAAGGAAAGCGGCTGCAACGTTATCATCGGTCTTTACAAGGGCAGCAAGTCCTGGGCAAAGGCTGAGGCGCAGGGCTTCGAGGTGTTTACCGCTGCGGAAGCTGCCAAGAAGGCAGACATCATTATGATTCTCATCAACGACGAGAAGCAGGCGGCTATGTACAAGGCAGACATCGAGCCCAACCTCGAGGCTGGCAATATGCTGATGTTCGCTCATGGTTTTGCCATCCACTTCGGTCAGATCGTACCTCCCGCTGACGTTGACGTCACCATGATCGCGCCCAAGGGCCCCGGTCACACCGTAAGAAGCGAGTATCAGGTAGGCAAGGGCGTTCCCTGTCTGGTAGCGGTCTATCAGGATGCTACAGGTCAGGCTAAGGAAAAGGCTTTGGCTTACGCGCTCGGTATCGGCGGCGCGAGAGCCGGTGTGCTTGAGACCACCTTCCGCACCGAGACCGAGACCGACCTCTTCGGTGAGCAGGCAGTGCTGTGCGGCGGCGTTTGCGCGCTGATGCAGGCCGGCTTTGAGACCCTCTGCGAGGCAGGCTACGACCCCAGAAACGCGTATTTCGAGTGCATCCACGAGATGAAGCTCATTGTTGACCTGATCTATCAGTCCGGCTTCGCGGGCATGAGATATTCCATCTCCAACACCGCTGAGTACGGCGACTACATCACCGGTCCCAAGATCATCACCGAGGACACCAAGAAGGCTATGAGACAGATCCTCGCGAATATCCAGGACGGTTCCTTTGCCAAGGAATTCCTCCTCGACATGTCCCCCGCGGGCGGTCAGGCACACTTCCGCGCTATGCGCAAGCTGGCTGCCGAAGCTCCCGCCGAGACCATCGGCAAGGAAGTCAGAAAGCTCTACAGCTGGTCTGACGAGGACAAGCTTATCAACAACTAAGCAACAGGGCGTTGCATCACGCCGCCTTTTGAGAACATGAGCGGAAGCTACCGCTTTATCAACGGCGGAAAAACGATGCAGTAACGGAAACTTGCTATCATAATCTAACGGGCGCACCGACGCGTGCGCCCGTTTTCTACAGGTGAGGCTATGGATAAACAAATGCTCGATCGTATCAACGAGCTAGCCAAAAAGAAAAAGACGGTCGGCTTGACCGCCGCCGAGCAGCAGGAGCAGAAAAAGCTCTACAAAATCTATCTCGGCGAGATACGTCAGCAGTTTTCGGCTACGCTCGACAACGTCAGCGTGGAAGAAAAGGACGGCACCGTAGTGCCGTTCAAAGAGGCGTATAAGAAAAAGCAGTAATGTTTTTTCGGCAATAAACTATATTATTAGATGATAGTATTATACAAGGGCGTTCCGCCGTGCGGAGCGC
>CADBHB010000046.1 GCA_902794395.1 uncultured Ruminococcus sp. | reverse complement strand
GTTTTCCCACACCATTTAGCGCCTTCCACCAACACGGCGCCTTTCCCTTCCAGCTTATTCTTTAATAGCTTATCGGCAATTCTCGGCTTATAATATTTCATAACTACATCCTCTTTTTGCAAGTGGTTTTCTAATTTCAATTATACCCAAGCAACTCTTATTGTCAATGGTTTTCGGTAATCTGTTGATTATTTTTTCGGTAATTTGTAAGATATCAATTCGGTAAGATATTTTATATTGTTTGGGTAATTCAAATATTTTATATTGTTTGGGTAATTCAAAAAAGGAGAGCCGATGTTGCTCTCCTTTTTTATATTTTATGAAACTCTGTCGAGGTTATACCGCCAAGCCGTATGTATACACAACACGCCCGATTTGCTCCCTTGAAGCCGACGAACTCCGCATAAAATCTGTTTGTCGTACATGCCACATGACGTTTACCATCTGACCGCCGACGGAACCTGCTTCTCTTGAAGAGAGGTCGCCGTTGTAGCCCTGCTTGAGGTTTACGCCGACTTCGTTGGCGCACTCCATCTTGAAACGGTTCATGGCTTCCTTTGCCTCGGGTACGTTGATCTGATTATTATTGTTTGACATGGTTTTTTCTCCTTATTTCTATCTATCTCAAGCGGCGGATTGCCTTCGCAATTTGTCGCCGCATTAGTAGTGTTTGGAGAAATTCATTTTTTATGATTTGTAAATATTGTCAGTTATTATACGGTGACAAAACGAAGGTGCTGTTCGGGATAATCCGTGCTGCCGCGTGAAAACTCCCCTGCCTGTGCATCGCTCAGGTTCAGGGGAGCTTGTTGTATTATTTGTTATTGTCCGATTCGATAAACCGTAGAATATCGTTATACACGCGCAGCTTCTCTTTTTCGTGAAGGATATCGTGGCGCATGCCCTTGTACAGCCGGCAGCGCACGTCGGTGTATCCGATGTTTTTCATCAGCCGCATCGCTTCCACGAATTTTCGGCGGGACAAGGTGCATGGGTCGTCCTCAACGGAGAAAAAACTCACGGGCATATCGGGATTTTGAGGGGTGTAACCGCCCGTATACGCGAGCATCGCCATTCTGAGCATCTCCTCATAGCCGTTCAGGGTGAAGTTGAAGCGGCACAGCGGGTCGTTGTTATGCTCGATGACGGCTTCACGTTCGGAGTTTGTCTGGGCGTTTCTCAACCCCTCGTATCTGTACTTTCTCTCATAGGAAACACCCATGATGAGCTTTTTGGCGAGCGGAGAGCGTGAACGTTTGCCTTCGATCGCCTTTAACAGCTTCAAGACGCGCAGACCTTTTTTGATATTGTCGGAGCGCGACGGAGAACCTGTGAACCTGTGAACCTGTCAGGCAGAGCTTGCTGATATCCGCGTCATATTTTCTGATGTAGCAGCGCGCCGCAAGCGCGCCCCTGCTGTGACCCAGCAGGGTGACCGGAAAGTCGCTTCTGCCGCAATGTTGAGCCGCGTAATTTTTGATGTCCAGCGTGATCTCGTGCAGAACCTCCACCAGCGCGGCGGTGCCGCCCTGATAAAAATAACCTCTGTCCTATGGGTCGATAATACTTTCGCCGTGTCCGCGGTGGTCGTTGATCAAAAAGCCGTTGGATGCGAGAAAACGCATAAAAGCGATATAACGCCCTTTGTGCTCATTTTTGCCGTGTACCAGCTGAACGATACCCCTGATATCCTTATAGTTTTCCCACGCGTCCAGTTGATTAGTGATCTCGCCGAGCGTCCGATCCTCATCGGACAAGTCCGCGTTTGCGGGCTTTTTGGTGTTCCTGTCAAAATAATTCTGCGCGGCTGTGCCGTAGTTCAGCATTGATTTTACCAGCGGAGCAACCTTTGTGAATTTCCAATTGCCTTCCGTGTGCGAGAGCAGAGCATCCGCGTATTCCTTGACGGAATAGGTGTAAACGGCGCCCGACTTGCCGCTTTCGGGGTCAATGATCTGCGCCTTGATCTCTGACGTCATTTCCTTTGCCGCGACATCGCACTGGAACACGTAACAGCCGTCCTTCCGTTCGGCTTCACTCACCGGAATCGTCTCGGTTTCGGTCTTGTCGCCTGTGGGAATGGTGAACTGTATATACGCAGTTTCGCTTGCCGCGATTTCGGGATCAATCTCCATATAGAAGTTTACGCCGACGTCGCCTTCAACCGAGATTGAACGACCGACAAGCCTTGTGCCTACGCCGTCGGCAAATTCAAATCCTCCGCTGATCGTTACATTCTCGGCGGGCATTGTGAGAACACCTTCATTGAGGGCACCCGCGCTTGCCTTATATCCGCTGAAGATATAGCCTTCCGGAGTATCCGGGTGGCTAAGTGTGAGCGATACTTCATCTTCCTCGCCCGCGTATCAGGTACCGTTGTACTGCAAGCCGCTGTTGTTTTTGCAAGCCGTGATACCGCTTACTTTGTATTGAGTCTCTTCGCCGCTGAGAGCAAGGGTGACGTTCTCTCCGGCGGTGACAGAGTATCCCAGCTTTCCCTGATTGTCGGAATCCTCGCCGAGCGCACAGAAGTAGTAGCTGTTGTTAACAGAAGCAATGCTTCGGGCAAACACGGCGCTGCCGGTGCCGCTGACAGTTACCGATTCAGGCGCAAAAATACTGTCGGAGATAGTGATTTGTTTGGTACGCCAGCCGACAAAGCCGCCGCAGTTGTTCGTATCAGCTCCGAGGAGACTTCCGATAAAGGCGCAGCCTTCCAGCGTGATATTGCCGCCGTTCTTGCTCTGGACACCGATAAAGCCGCCGTGTGTGCCGTCGCCTTCTACGCTGCTGTCAATCGTCACACTGCAGAGGCAGTCTGTGAGATTACATACGCCGCTTGTCTCTGCCACAAATCCTGCCGCGAACTTCGCTGAGGTTTTGATGGTACCGTCGACGGTGCAGCCGGAAATGTTGAACGTTCCGTTATTGATCTTGCCGACATATCCCGCGGCATATTCCTTATTGGTATCAATGTCAATATCCATCGTACAGTTTTCAACGTTCACTTCACCCCAGCACTGACCGATCAGTCCTGCAGCGTGTTTGCCGCTGCCCCTGATAGTGCTCTTGACATTGAGGTTTTTGATGGTGACGGGAACGTCCGGATCATCCTCCGAACTGTCGGCAGGCTTGGTGACGCTGACATAGCGGAACGGGGCGACAAATTCGTCGCTGCCGCTGCCGTTGTAGTTGAAAGTCAGCGTATGTCCCTGTCCGTCAAAAATACCGCAGAAGTCGTGCTTGCTGTAAGCCCGCCTGTTGGCTGACGGTGATGTCATTCTCGAGATAGACGGTCTCGCCCGAGAAGCGGTTATACGTATCATTATCACCCAGGCGGCTGCAGAAGGTGTTCCAATCGGTCTCGTCTTTGATACGATACTTGCGCTCCAGCGTAATTGTGTACTCCCCGTATCCGTTTACGTTGCCGGGATCTTCCTCATCATAGTATTTAAGATCCAGGCTAACGGTAGCGTCATACGAATACCCGTCCGGCGGTACTGTAATGTTTGGTTCTACAAGATTCAGCTCAATTGACGGCGGGGTAAAACCTGGGGGATATCGAAATACCGGAGTCGCGCGATCAAAACCATAGTCGGTAGTATCAGACCCCCTGGCAAATTGATCGTAAAAATTATCATTTACGCAGAAGTGGAATTTGTACTTTTTGTTGGGAGTCAGGTCTTTGAAGGTATACTGATACAATTTATCCGACACCTTTGTCATTTTCGCAGACCCGCCCTCTAATAAGTGGGGGTCTTTGCCGTCATCGCGGACGTAAATCGATTCGATCGGATCATATTTATACTCCGGAGGCACGGAAGCCCCCACTTCAGCATCGTCGAACGATTTGCCTGAGTACGCCTGCACATCCGTCTGATTGACTGAAGCTGCTTTCACAAATACCAACGAGAAAACAACTAAGGTAACAACGATACTCAATGCAAGCCAAATTGAAATATTGCGCTTCATATTATCCTCCTTTACTTATTTCATTTCGGACTAAGCCTTTTTTAACTAAAACCCTACCCCATTATATTTTATCAATATTTGAGCAAAAAGTATTTGAGCAAAAAGTCAAATACTTCTGTATGATTATTCGCAAATAAATTATGCTTCGCAGGTAAGCAGCGCATTTTTCAGAGCTGTCATCGCCTGATTCTCCATACTGCGCAAAGGCAGATTATTCGTCATAGCCGCCGTAATCATCATACAGAAAATCACCCCAGTAATACTGGCTCATATATTCGTTCTGATAGGCATTTACCGCGCCCGCGTCTAGCTCCCGAAAGCGGTAGTAATCACAGTCGAGCTTGTCGACGTCGACCGCAAGGGCGTTGTAGCTTTTTACGATCGCGTCTCCCGCGCCGACCTTTTTAAGGCTTTTGTTCATCGCCGCAATCAGCGTTTGAAGATAGCTCTGCTGATTTTTGCCGTAGGGCTCGTCCTCAAAAAGTGCCGCGGCGATTTCTCTTGTAGAGCAGGAGCTTCCTCGGCGGTGAACCAGATAGGCGAAAATCTCCTTTGAACGGCTCCTTTCAAAGTGAACATGGCTTCCGTCAGGGGTAAAAACGTCAAAGTTACCGAAGCACTGAACCCGAAGAAGCGCGTTTTTACGGGGAATTACGGGAAAGCGCAGATCCTCCAGCTCCGCTTTGACCTCCGCCGCCGTGACAGGCTTCATGATATATCCCGACGCTTTCATATCCATCGCGTCGCCCTTGTACTCCGAAAAGCCCGTGACAAAGATGATATTCATTTTAGGGTTGATGCCCTTAAGCGTTTTCGCCACCTCAACGCCCGTCATTCCGCGCATATGGATATCGAGAAAAGCAACGTCGCAGCCGCCGCTTTCCGCCTCGGCAATCAGCTCCCTTTGCTTGGAAAAGGTCAGGATCTCCGCCTCCGGCTTAGCTTTTTCAACCGCGAGCTGCAGCATTTTCAGAGCGAGCGGCTCATCATCAAGACACAGTATCCTCAAAGTTTTGTCCCTCCTTCGGCAAAATCACCGTGGCTGTCGTGCCCTTTCCCACGGCGCTTTCAATTTTTATCTCACCGCCGCACATCTCTTTTATGCGGCGCTTTGTATTATCCATTCCCACGTGCGTGCGCCCGTCGTCCTTTATGGGCGCCGAAACGTCAAAGCCCAGTCCGTCGTCGGAAATAATCACCTCAAAAGCGGTTTCGGTTTCGCGGGTGGAGATCTTCACGGTGCCGCCGTCCTCCGCCATGCCGACGCCGTGCTTTACGGCGTTTTCCACAAGCGGCTGAATACTGAGAAGCGGCAGACGGAAATCCGTCGCTGTGATGTCATACTCGATGTTCAGCATATCGCCGAACCGCAGCTTTTCGATATACAGATATTTTTTGAGGTGTTCAAGCTCCTGTTCAAACGCGACCGGCGAGCTCTGCCTGAGCGAATCCATATTGCCGCGCAGATACTTCGCAAATGTCACCGTAGCCTCCTGAGCGGTGTCGGGATCTATCCGGCACATCATGGCGATCGACGTAAGCGCGTTGTACATAAAATGCGGCTGGATCTGGCTGACCATTACATTTACCCTTGCCTCGTAAAGTTCCTTTTCCATGGCGATATGCTCCTTTTCGCGCTTTGTCACCAGCACGCCGAACACCAGCACGATCGAAATCAGCATGGCGCAGTATTCGGTTGAAAGCTCAAAGGAGTAGAGGGTGATGATCTGGTTGAACACGGGTATCAGCACAAATGACGCGGTGATCAGTCTGTCCTTTACGGGAACCTCGGACACAAAAAAGCCGATCGTCGCAATGACAAGACCGATTCCGAAATATAGCTGGCTCCACAAAAACAGCGGCTCGCGGAAATAGACGCCATCGTCGGAAATGCTGAAATACAGCGGCACAAACAGATTCGCAAAGCAGGCGAGAACCGCAGGAACAAGCAGTATATTCATTATGATATCGGCAATGCGCCTGTACGCACCGTCGAGCCGCAGCGCTGTGACAACATACCGCCAGAAATAGAATATCAGCATGGTGGTAACGATGAACCGGAAAACATTGATCAGAAGGTTCCAGAGCCGCAGCCCGGAAATGCCCTCCACAACCCACCACGCCGCGTCAGAAAACAGCAGTGCGGCGGTGAAAAATATCAGCATAGCAAAGGTGACGGTGTATGCGCTGAAGCCGTCCTTGTCCTGCGCAAGGCTGTACAGCAGCACCGTACATATGCACAGGCTCACAATATCCGCGCCGATGTTGAATACGGCATAGCTCTCCATTCCGTCAAAACCGCGCACACGGCACAATGCTATTGCCGTCAAGCTGAAAACCAGCGAGGCGATAAAGCTTGCCGGTATTATCCATTTATATTTGCCCCACAAACGACGAAGCCGCGATGATTTTTCCATTTCTTCACTTCCTTATAAGGCAATTTTACTATAATAAAAAATTTTTAAAAACAACAGATTTTGTTGTACTTTTGGTGTAGTCGGTTTGCTATGCTATAGACACAACAAAGGGAAACACCCTTAAAGGAGAGATCAACATGAAAAGAACAAATACATTATCAAACAAAAGCACAGCCAAAACAAATTTCGAAAGCAAAGGAGCGATCACAATGATGAAGAACAACACCAGGATCAAAAGACTGTTAGCCTCCATTATGACAGGCGCGATTATTTTATCGGCGGCATCGGCAATGTCGGTAACGGCGGCAAGCGCTGTGACCACTCAGTCCATCTGTTTGCAGGCAGAACAAAACAGCGAAGTCACCGACGGTCTGTTCACGGCAGCCGAAACGCTTATGGGCGTTGTGACAACCGCAAATCCTGCGGCAGGCATTATCGGCTCGGGTCTGCTGGGAGCGTTCAAGTCCTTCTACTGTGACTCAATGAACTATCTCAATCTTTGGGACACGACGATCACAGACAACGAAGCCAAGAACGCCGGCGGCGGACTCTACGCTCAGAAGGGAA
>CADBHB010000045.1 GCA_902794395.1 uncultured Ruminococcus sp. | reverse complement strand
GCTCTTGAGCTTGCCGTAGCCGTAGTCAAGCCCCAGCGACTTTGCCGCCGAGGTAAGCACCGAACGGCTGGTGATTATCTGAGAATATGAGGTGACAAGCGCCTGCGACGCCGCGACGTCCGAGCTGGTCAGCGACGCTAAGTCGACTTCCTTTTTATTGTTGACATAGGCGGTAAAGTTGGTGCGGTAGGTCGGCTTTACCAAAAGCTTCGTGCCCACAAACGTAAGCACTCCGCTGAGCAGAGTAACCAGCACCACGATCCAGAAGTTTTTCCAGATAGCCTTGAGCATTTGCAGGATGTTTATATCTCTTTTTCCGAACGATTTTGTCTTTGCGGTCCTTGACCGATTCTTTTTTTCCATGAGTCGCTTGTCCTCTCAAATGAATCATAATTGCACAGTTTAATATTATAACCAATTTTCGGGATGTTGTCAACAAAATAATAAAAATGTAACAATCTGTCAAAAAATGTCAAAACTGCTTTTTATTTCGGCGCTTTTCCCCCTTCGCCTTTCTTGACGGAAGGCTTTGAAGCAGTATGCCGCCCACTATAAGCAAAAGCGCGAACACAGCGCCAAGGGTCATCCTCTCGCCCGCCGCGACCGCCGAGAGTATCATCGAGAGAAACGGCACCAGATAGGCAAAATTGGCTATTCGAGCAGAATCCTTCGCGTCCTTGAGCGCCAGCGCCCACAAAAGGTAGGCTACCGCGTCCACCGCCGTGCCCAGCCACGCAAGCCCTGCCCACTGCGCCCCGCGCACGGGCACCCACTGCTCGAACAGCATGCCCGCGACAAACGAGCACAGCGCCACAGTGAACCAAATGCACATCATGGTCACGTTTTGGTCAAGGCTGTGCAGCTTGTTGAGCACCGAAAACAGCCCGTAGCACACCGCCGCCGCTATACAGGCGATAACCCCGAGCAGGCGGCTTTGCGACGCGCCGACAGGCTTTGCCGCCGTGAGCACCACTATGCCCGAAAACGACATGAGTATCGCGCAAAGCTTGCGAAGGGTAAAGGGCTCCTTTAGGATGACGCAGGCAAAAACCACTATCATTACAGGCCAGAGGTAGTTGAGGATACACGCCTCCTGAGAGCCAAGCGCCCCTATGCCGTAGTAGTAGAGCGCCGAGTACATGAACAGCCCCAAAAAGCCCAGTCCCGCCATCAAAAGCAGGTCGCGCGCGCGGCAGCGCCTAAGCGATTGTATGGAACCGTTGACGATATTGAGCGCGAGCAGAAACACAAAGGCAAAGACGCTGCTTATGCAGAGCGCCTGAAAATTCGGGATGTCGGCGAGCAGGAGCTTGACCGTGACCGCCAGAGTAGACCAGATAAGCACCGTGACGCCCGCGTATACATAGCATTTTTTCATAGGGTCATCTCCAAAATAAATCACGGCAATCAGTATAGCATATTTACGCTTGCGCAGTCAAGGCAAAACGGGTGACGGCTGTTTGAAAATTTATTGATTTTTCCGTAAAGAATCTTGTCCATTTCGCGCAACGATGATATAATGATAAAAACAAGAAAGAGAAGGAAACGATATGGATAAACAGGACATTTTGTACTACGGCGGCTTTGCCCAAAGGCTTGAGGAGGTAAAGGCGCTTTTGCTCGGCGAGATACGCTCTATGCTGGACAGCATAAGCACCGACCCCGAGACCGCTGTGGCGGAGCACATAAAATGCCGCATAAAAAGCGCCGACAGCCTAAACGAAAAGCTGCGCCGCACAGGGCTTGAGGAGTCCGCCGAAAGCGGCATAAAAAACCTTTCCGACGTAGTGGGCACGCGCGTTATAACCCACTTTATCGGCGACATTTACACGGTGCTTGACCTGATAGAGCAAAACCCACACTGGCGCGTAAAGACCGTAAAGGATTACATAGCCGACATGAAGCCAAACGGCTACCGCAGCCTGCACGTCATTTTGACCCTGCCCTTCGGCGCGGGCGGGATAGACGAGATAGACGTCGAGATCCAGCTTCGCACCATAGCCATGGACTGCTGGGCAAGCCTTGAGCACCAGCTGAAATACAAAAAGAACATAAAAAACACGGCGCTTATAGTAGACGAGCTAAAGCGCTGCGCGGATGAAATGGCATCCACCGACCTTAGCATGCAGACCATCCGCGACCTGATAAGAAGGGGGTCATAAAAGTGAAGATACTGTACGCCGAGGACGAAAAGCAGCTGTCGGTCGCCGTGACCGAGATACTCAAGATGGAGGGCTTTTCCGTAACGCCCGTCTACGACGGCGGGCAGGCGCTTGAAGCCCTTAAAAACGACTACTTCGACGCGGTGGTGCTGGACATAATGATGCCCGTGACCGACGGCATAGAGGTGTTAAGGCAGATGCGCGCGGGCGGCAACCACGCGCCTGTGCTTATGCTGACCGCCAAGGCAGCCCTTGACGACCGCGTGACCGGACTGAGCGAGGGCGCGGACGATTACCTTGCTAAGCCCTTTGCCATGAAGGAGCTGGTGGCGCGGCTCAACTCGCTTATCCGCCGCGGCAGCGACTACCGCCACTCAGTGCTGCGCCACGCCAATATAGAGCTCAGGTCGGACACCTGCCAGCTCAGCTCGGACAAGGGAAGCCTGCGGCTGAACAACACCGAGGCGGAGCTGCTTACGTTTTTTATCCGCAATTCGGGCACGGCGTTTACCGCAAACAGGATAAACGAGCTGGTGTGGAACGGCAAGGAAAGCCCCGAAAAGGCGGAGCTTTACATCTTTTACCTGAAAAACAAGCTTAGGCAGATACACTCGGAAGTAAATTTCCTGATAGACGATAACACCTACACACTGGGAGAATAACGCTATGAAAAAGCTGCGAAAAAATGTTATCCTGGGCGTTTTTGTTTCGGCGACGCTGGTTTTCGCCATGACCGTTTTGATAGTCGGGCTGGTAATGAACATCCAGATCTCGCGCCGCGCCGACTCGATGACCGACCTGATGGTGAAAAACAACGGCAATCTGCCCGAAAAAAACGCCGTGGAAACGCTTAACCGTATCGAGCATTTCGACATAACCCAGTACGGCGAGGAATACCCCTACCGCTTCCGCTACTTTTCGGTGCACAATGTCGGCACGGGCAACGAGTACTGCGAGCTGTCGCACATAGCCACCGTAGACGGTGAAGCCGCGGGTGAAATGGCAAAGTCAGCGCTTGAAAAAAACAAAAACACCGGCTATATAAACGGCTTTCGCTACCGCGTCAGCTCCGACGGCTCTCTGGCGGTGTTTCTGGACTACAGCAACGAGCTAAACGCCCTAAAGCAGCTGATCTTCCTGCTTATTTTGATCGCGCTGTTTTTCATTGTGATGATAACGCTGGTGTTTTACTTTTTGTCAAAGCGCATCGTGCGCCCGTTCGAGGAAAACTCGCGCATGCAAAAGCAGTTCGTCACCGACGCCAGTCACGAGCTTAAAACTCCGCTTGCCATAATCTCGGCAAACGCCGAGGTGCTTGCCTACAAGGACGGCGAAAACGAGTGGATACGCAACATAACCTCTCAGGTGACGCGCGTTAGCGAGCTTGTCGGCGAGCTGCTTACCCTAAACCGCCTTGAGGAAGTGGACGAGATAACCGATATTGAGCCTGTGGACCTCAGCGAAAAGACGCGCGAAACCGCCGCCGCCTTTGACGAGGTGATAAAGGGCAAGGGCGCCGAGCTAAGCTTTGACATCCGCCCCGACATCATCATCAACGGCAATCCCGCGCAGCTTGAGCGTCTGGTATCTGTGCTGGCGGAAAACGCCTCAAAATACGTAAGCGAAAACGGAGCGGTCTGCGTCTCGCTCAAAAAGGAGCCGCGCTACACCCACCTAACCGTTTTCAACACCTGCAAGCCGGACGAAAGCATAGACTATTCACATCTGTTTGACCGTTTTTACCGCCCCGATTCCTCCCGCGCCTCCAAAACAGGCGGTCACGGCATAGGCTTGAGTATAGCAAAGCGCATAGTCACGCTGCACGGCGGCACGATAGAAGCGGTGCCGCAAAAGAACGGGCTGAGTTTTCACGCGAAGCTGTCCAACCGCCTGAAGCCGAAAACGAAATAGGAAGAGGGACACGATGGATATAAAAGAGAGAAAAGCCGAGATAAACCTGGTGACACTGGGTACCGGCGTGATATTCTCGGCGTTATGGTCAATGTTCAAATCTATTATAATTTATATCCTGATGATAGCGGAAAAGCCCGAGATATTCACCTTAGGCGATTCGGTGACAACTAACATCGCGCTGGTGTCTGCCATCCTCATCGGCTTCTCGCTGCGCTTTTACATAGGCGTCTGCGCGCGCGCCGAGGGTAACGGCAAGCGGGTAAAGCGCGTTTATACGGTGCTGACGTTCATCGTCCTTTTATATTACGGTCTGGCTGTACCGATAGAAGCGTCGATAGCGCTCTTTTACTCCTCGGGAAAGCTGCGCAACGCCGTTATGCTGGTTATCGACCTCACCTTTTTCATACTGTTCATCGAGGTTATCGTTAATTCCTCGGCGATACGCAGGATGAGAAAAAAACGCTCAGCGGAGGAAAAAGCCGTATGAACGCCGATTTTCACTACTACGCCACCTACTGCGCGGCTGTTCTGGCGGGATATTCGCACGAGGACAGCCTGACCGCGGCATACAGCTCATGCTTTACGGACGTGTGCAGCAGGACAATGCTCAAAAGGATAAAGGCTCCGCTTGCCGCCGCCACCACTCAGCTCCCGCTTGAGCTGATGGACGCGCGCACCGACATCCCGGGGCTGCAGGACATAACGCGCATCTGGGCGTCCTTTCACTTTCTGCCCTACGACCTAAGCGCCGTGCCGCCCAAGCGCTGCTCAAAGCGCTACCTCAACAAGTACCGCCTTATCTGTCAGCCCAACGGCGAGCTGCTCTCCCCCACCGTAGAAGCGGCTAAGGGCAAGGACATGCAGGCGGCGGGCGTAGCCATGCACGTGCTCGCCGACACCTGGGCGCACCGATGCTTTGCGGGTACGCCCTCGCTGGTGATAAACAACGCCTACAACCGCTTTACCGAGCTGCTGCCCGACAGGGACGGCTTTTCCGAAAAGCGCATAACCTTCCGCCACAGCGCCTCCGCTCCCGACGACCTCGAAAACTCGGTATACACCGCCAGCCTGTTCTCAAGCAACGAAAACTCGATAATGAACCTCGGGCACGGCAGAGCGGGTCATCTGCCCGACTACAGCTTTATCAGGTACAAATACCTGCCGGCGTGGGCGGATTATGAGGAGGTCGTGAAGGACAACCCCTCCGAATACAAGCTGGCGTTCTGCCAGATGATATACGCGCTGAAATACCTGCGCAAAGAGCAAGCCGAGTTTCGCACAGGCGAATACGACTTTGAGGCGATAGCGGACATAGAAGCCGACATAGACGCAATCCTGCGCAAACGTCAGCCCGACGCGGGCGAGGATTGGAGGGCGCTGGGCGAAAGGCTGTCGGGACAAGCCGTAGAGCCATTTGACGCGGAGAAGTACACGGAGGAATACCTGAGCGCCGCAAAGGCGGAAAAGGACAACACCTTTCTGGGCAGGTTCATCATAGCCGCGCTGGCGCAGAAAAGCATGGTCACAAACAGGATATACAATTCGGGCAGCAGGCTTGCCGGACGCTCGGTAGAGTACTCACAAAAGGGCTTTCACGGCATAAAGGCATACAAAAAGCTGTTGAAGGAGGCGCACAAATGACGTATTTTCAACGCCTGAGGAGCATAGCGCGAGGGGTTTTGACGCTGATTCTCGCCCTGATACTGCTGGTGTTCTCGGACGAGGCAAGCGGCGTGGTGGCCTTTATAATCAGCTTTTCCATGCTGGTATACGGCTTTCGCCTGCTGGTTTTCTACCTCAAAATGGCGCGCCACATGGTTGGCGGCAAGCTCTGCCTGTACCGTGCGGTCGTCTATTTGGATTTGGGGCTTTTCACCTCGTCCATCGCCGTTATGAACAGCTTCATAATCCTCATTTACCTGCTGGGCTTCTTCGCATTTTCGGGTGCTATAGATATTATGCGCGCGCTTGAGGCAAAGCGCGGCGCTGCGCGCTGGAGGTCAAAGCTGACAAACGGCGTGGTGCAGCTGTTCCTCGCGGCGACATTCACGTTCATGGGGATAGCAAAAGGCATAACAGATATTCTGGTGATAGGCTACAGCTTTACCCTGATCTACGCCGCGGCAGTACGCATAGCAAACGCCTTCCGCAAAACTGCGATAGTGCATATAAGCTAGCGTGACGAAAAGCGCAGACGGCACTCCCAAGGCGCGGCTTGCAAGAAAGTATTATTGACTTTTGCAGAATAATGTGTTATAATGCCAAAGGACATGACAAAGCGTTCCGCTTTGCTAATGTGGCGCAGCCGGTAGCGCAACTGATTCGTAATCAGTAGGTCAGGGGTTCGAGTCCCCTCATTAGCTCCAAGAAAAAAGCACCCCTTGCGGGTGCTTTTTTTTGCCTCATCACGGAAAAATGTGGGATAACGAAAATTAAATATTGAAAAAGAGCATAGGAAGCTCCATAATTGTAGTTGCTCAGAAAAACAATAAGG
>CADBHB010000044.1 GCA_902794395.1 uncultured Ruminococcus sp. | reverse complement strand
AACTGCTTGGTTGCTCTTTTTGTCGTGTCTCTTTTCTGATTGTTGATTTTTGTGGAAAACTTTTCATTTTCCTATTGACTTTTAATAGTTAGTCTATTTCAAAATAAACTCTTTTTTGCCTTCAGTCAAATCGCGCCAAACGGGTGAAAAGCTTCTCAGATGTTCAACTACCTCTTTGACAGACGCGATGATGTATTCCGCTTCCTCCTCGGTGATGTCCTCGCCAATGCTCAGCCTTAACGAGCCGTGGGCGACATCGTGGACGCGTCCTATGCTCAAAAGCACATGGCTGGGGTCGAGCGCTCCCGAGGTGCAGGCGCTGCCCGAGGACGCCGATATTCCCTTTTGATCGAGCAGGAGCAAGATTCCCTCGCCCTCTATTCCCTCAAAGCTGAAATTCACGTTGCCCGAAAGCCTCTGCACGGCGTCGCCGTTTAGCGCGCTGTGCGGTATCTGCGACAAGCCCTCGATAATGCGGTCGCGGATAGCGGTTTTGTGCGCGTTGTCTCGCTCCATGTTGGCTGTGGCTTCCTTTAGCGCCGCCGCCATCGCCAGTATGCCCGGCAGGTTCTCGGTGCCCGCGCGCTTGCCGCGCTCCTGGGCGCCGCCCTCAATAAGGTTTTGCAGGATGATGCCCTTGCGCGCGTACAAAAAGCCGACGCCCTTGGGGCCGTGGAACTTGTGCGCCGATGCCGAGAGCATATCTATGTTTTGAGCCTTTACGTCGATTGGCAGATGACCCACCGCCTGCACCGCGTCGGTGTGAAAAATAACGCCGCGATTTTTGCAAAGCTTTCCTATCTCTGCGATAGGCTGGATGGTGCCGATCTCGTTGTTGGCGGTCATTATCGTGACAAGGCAGGTGTCGTCGCGGATGGCGGCGTCAAGCTCGTCTAATCGGACGATACCGTTCTCGTGAACAGGCAAAAGCGTGACCTCAAAGCCGTTCTTTTCAAGCTTTTTCAGCGTGTGTAGTATAGCGTGGTGCTCAAAGGCGCTTGAAACAATGTGGGTCTTGCCCTGCTTTCTGCCGTTTATCGCGGCGGTCAGCAGCGCCTGGTTGTCGGACTCGCTGCCGCCCGAGGTGAAGATTATCTCCCTTGGGCTTGCGTTGATAATCGCGGCGATCTCCTCGCGCGCTTCCTCCAGCTTCTCCTTCGCCTTTTGACCGATGGTGTACAGGCTGGACGGATTGCCCCACTGATTCCGCATACAGTCGGTCATGGCTTCCACAGCCGCCTCGCTCATTTTTGTGGTGGCGGCATTGTCTGCATATATCTGCATATAGTCAACTCCTTTGGTTCGGTGCTTATATTATAAACACATTCACCTATCGTGTCAATGGGTAATTGCAAAAAAAGCTTGATTATCCTATTTATCCTGTGGTACAATATGCGAAGGGAGAGTGATTGTAATGATTTCATCAAAAGGAAGATACGCTCTGCGCGTAATGATAGACCTGGCGCGACAGGACAGCGACAGTTATGTGCCGCTCAAGGATATTGCCGAGCGGCAGGGCATTTCAAAAAAATATCTGGAAATAATAGCCAAGGAGCTTGTGAACGCGAAGCTTTTAAAGGGCGTAAGCGGCAAGGGCGGCGGCTACAAGCTAAGCCGCAGACCCGAGGAATACCCCGTAGGAGAGATACTTGACGTTACCGAGAACTCGATGGCGGTGGTAGCGTGTCTGGAAAACGGCGCAGAGGAATGTCCCCGAGCCGCCGAATGTGACACCCTGCCGATGTGGTCGGAGCTTAATAGGCTGATACATGATTTTCTTTACGATAAAAAGCTTTCCGATTTATTATAATGTATACACTACACTTAGGCGAAAAGGCAGACTCAGCGTTGGGTCTGTCTTTTTTATATGTTTACATATGTTTACATACGAGTTATAGATTGAATCTATAACCAAGTATAAATTTCGGGTATTGGACAAAACCTACCAACATAGTATATAATTGTGCCAACGAAGCAAGGGAGGCAAAAATATGAGGATGCTTTTGAAAGCGCTCACCAACGCGAACCGCGGCATGGAGCGAATGTGCGGATAACTAAGAAAAACCGACAGCTTAATTTATTATAATAACTACGACCGAGAAAGAGGTATTTAACATGTCAGAATATAAATTTGAAACCAAGCAACTCCACATTGGACAGGAACAGCCCGACCCCGCAAGCGACGCCAGAGCGGTGCCGATCTACGCGACCACATCATATGTATTTCACAACGCGCAGCACGCCGCCGACCGTTTCGGACTTGCCGATGCGGGCAACATCTACGGCAGACTCACCAACTCCACGCAGGGCGTGTTTGAGGAGAGGATAGCGGCTCTTGAGGGCGGCGTAGCGGGCTTGGCATTAGCGTCGGGCGCGGCGGCGATAACTTACACTATCCAGGCGCTTGCGACTCAGGGAGAACACATTGTGGCTCAAAAGACAATCTACGGCGGCTCGGCTAACCTGCTGGCTCACACCCTGCCGCTTTACGGCATAGAAACCACCTTCGTCGACATCCACGACCTTAAGGAGGTCACAGCGGCTATTCAGCCCAACACCAAGGCGATCTACATCGAGACCCTCGGCAACCCCAACAGCGACATTCCCGATATTGACGCGCTTGCCGAGATAGCTCACGCGCACGGACTCCCGCTCGTCATCGACAACACCTTCGGCACTCCTTATCTGATCAGACCGATCGAGCACGGCGCGGACATCGTCGTTCACTCCGCCACCAAATTCATCGGCGGTCACGGCACCACCCTCGGCGGCGTAATCGTAGACGGCGGCACCTTTGACTGGGCGGCGTCGGGCAAATACCCGTGGATCTCCGAGCCTAACCCCAGCTATCACGGTGTAAAATTCACCGAAGCTGCCGGAAAAGCCGCCTTTGCCACCTACATCCGCGCTATCCTGCTCCGTGACACCGGCGCTGCCATCTCCCCCTTCGCCGCTTTCCTGCTTCTGCAGGGCACCGAAACGCTCTCTCTGAGGCTTGAACGCCACGCCGAAAACACCGAAAAGGTACTCAAATACTTAGTAAAGCACCCGCTGGTCGAAAAAGTCTACCACCCCTCGCTCAAGCACCACCCCGACCACAAGCTCTACAAGAAATATTTCCCGAACGGCGGCGGCTCTATCTTCACCTTCGACATTAAGGGCGGCAAAGAGGAAGCCTTCCGCTTCATCGACGGACTGAAGATATTCTCGCTGCTTGCAAACGTCGCAGACGTGAAGTCACTGGTCATTCATCCCGCCACCACCACCCACTCTCAGCTGACCGACGAGGAGCTTGAAGCTGCGGGCATACATCAAAACACCATCCGCCTCTCCATCGGTACGGAGCACATCGACGACATCATCGCCGATTTGGAAAACGGATTCGCCGCTGTATAAGACGTCACCGGAAACGTGACGTTTCATCCGGCGCGGAAACGTGACGTTTCATCCGGTGCGGAAACGTGACGTTTCATCCGGTGCGCCTTTGGAATAGAATAATAAATAGGAAACCTTCCTGCAACGGCGCGTCAAAACGCGGGTTTGGGAGGTTTCCATTTTTACTGTATAGGAAATTGCTTGATCCCGCCGTTTAAAATAGTTGCTACGATTGCATATTTTGAATAGGCGGGCGAGAGTGCCTACGGCGCTTTTATTTGATGAGTGTATATTGACAATCAAATTGAGATATTTATATAGTTAACCAAAGATGTTTTTCGGAAGAAAGCAATTAAATCAGCAAAAAATCGACCTGCGAGGCTCACTTGCAGGTCGATTTTTCTTTTGCCTTGTCATATTCTTACGAGATCATGCCAAGCCACAGCAGAGCACAACACAAGCGACGATATAGTCGCTTATCCATCAAAAGCAGAGCTTGCCGTTATCTGTGTAAAGTACGGCTCTGCTTAGTCGCGGCTTTGTTTCGGTATTCGTTTTAAACTCCCCCCGAACAGAAACACATCGGTAGGATAGAATAATACAGGCTGCTTATTAGTGTTCCGGGACGCATTCATCTGTTTCGCTCATATATTTCAAGAAGATTTCGACCAGCTTCGGATCAAAATGCGTTCCCGATCCTTCCTTGATTATCTTCACGGCTTCTTTTGGCTGGATCGCTTTTTTGTAGCAGCGTTCGCTTGTCAGCGCGTCGTAGACGTCCGCTATCGCCATGATCCGCGCGCAGAGCGGAATATTCTCACCCTTGAGCCCCGCGGGATACCCGTTGCCGTCCCATCTTTCGTGATGATAGGTTGCAATATCCGACGCAAATTTCAGATAGCTCTCGTCGGTGATGCCCGAAAGGATCCTGTGGGCGATCACGCCTCCGGAACGCGCGTGCTCCTTTATCTGCTCAAACTCCTCCGGCGTCAGTTTTGCCGGCTTTTTGAGGATGGTATCGGAAACGACGATCTTTCCGACGTCGTGGATAGGCGCCAAAGTATATATCAGGTCTACGTACCTGTCGTCGATCTCATCCGTGTAGATGCCATCCTGCAAAGCTCCCTTTGCGATGAGCTTGACGTATTCCCTCGTTCTCGAAACATGAAGTCCGGTGTCAATATCGCGGCTCTCGATGACGCTGGCAAGTCCCGAGATCATTTTCTCCTGCATATCCGTGATCTGCTTCTGACTTGCGATATGCTTCTCGCGCGTCTCCTCCTGCACAAGATCGTTATAGTAGATGTAGCACAGACACGCCGCCATTCCTATGCTGATATATGCGGTATGTATATTCAGAAAAGTCACCGGCACGACGCCCGCGATCAGCGTCAGAACGATCATAATGATAGTAGATTTGTCGCGGTGTCTGAAATTTCGCCCTACTGCCAGCATACTTACCATCAGATAGATCAGACTGAGAAAATAGAAGGCGGAATAAACAAGGAAAAGGTCTCCCCTGTGATACCCTTCCGCGTCAAAGTAAAAGATCAAGCCGAACGGCGCAAAGACGATCTCGATGAGCGCGTTCGGGATAAAGAACCAGATCGCCTTCTTTGACTGCCTGTGCAGACCCAACGCGCCCGAGAAAAAGACAGCCATGCACGGGGCAACGGAAAACTGAAGCACGGTCAGTATTGTCAAGGGAAGGGCAAACGCCGGATCGTAGCTGCCGCAATGAACGGCATATTCCGCGCCCGAGCAGAACAAAACGGAAACGAACGTGACGATATACCATGTTTTCTGCTGCCTGTTGAAGCCCGAGTACCTAAACACGTGAATGGTCATGGCGATCATCAGCAGGGCGATCAAAATAATAGAACTCAAATAAAAATCCATAAAAACAACCTTTCATCGACGCCGCCTCGTTCCGACATCATGGCGTCGATCAGCTCGGAGCAGCAGACAAAAAACAGAGCTTATCCGTCAATCCATACGACCTTGTCGCCGAGCGCTTTTGCAGATTATAATAATCCGTCCACAGCGCACATCCTGAGCAATACTATCAGTTTACATAACTATTATACATCACCCGAACACGCCGCACAACACTCAAAAGTATTATTTTTTGATTTTTTTGCAAAAAATTACAAGCGAAAAACAAAATCTTCCGTCCGTCGTTCAATTCGCCGCCTGCGAGCAGTTTTGGGATGACAAAAGAGAAATGATGATGTATAATACTTGTATGTAAACAACCGATAGGAGTGGAAGAATGGTTAAAGAATTAGTGCATGACCCCATGTTTCTCGGTATCAAATCAAAGCCCGCGACAAAAGAGGAATCAGATGTAGCGCGTGACCTGCTCGATACGCTCATATCACACCGCGAGAGCTGCGTAGGTATGGCGGCGAATATGATCGGTAAAACGGTGCGCATTATCGCGTTCAGCGACGGCGGCAGATATACCGTGATGTACAACCCCGAGATAATATCAAAAGCCGCGCCATATGAAACCGAAGAGGGCTGTCTGTCACTCCTCGGTGCGCCGCGAAAAACCACGCGGTACAAAACTATCAGGGTAAAGTATCAGGACAGCAGCTTTCAGTGGAAAACAAAGACTTATTCGGGCTTCACCGCGCAGATAATCCAGCATGAGGTGGACCACTGCAACGGCGTGCTGATATGAAGCCTGAGCTTGAGGATACAAGCTTTAATCACTGATACCCGCAAAAAATACAGCAGCTCTCGTTTGATGGGAGCTGCTGCTTTTTCAGTAAATCGTAAAGTATTCAGGTGCAACGTATTTAGCCTGCCACACGCCGTTTGACGAGCGGTATAATTCGTTGCCATCATTTTTGTAGTCTCTTGCTCGGATCTTGAGTATCACGGGCTTGCCGTGTCTGCTGCCTACCTTGACGGCTGTTTCATAATCGGGCGAGATGTGTACAAATTGCCGCGTCATAGGCTTCAAGCCCTCTTTCATTATCGCGTCGAGAGAAAACGGGTTGCCGTGCCGTGATGTGCCTCAAGAAATAAGCTGATCTCTCCTGTTGAAAATCATAAATATCTCCTTTTGTCAATGGAAGGATCTATGTTTCATTGTACTTTGTTATTGAAAGCCAAGCGTCTTATCATACCGACATATTACTATAAATGCTATGCTACAACTTCCGATCAGGTATGAGGTGGGTCGAAAAATCATTGACCACTTTTCATTAGTATATTGAAAAAAGCCCAAAACAAAAAAGCCGACCCGAAAGTCAGCTTCATCATATAAAGGAAAACTCGCTACAAGTATTGGCATCTCCCTATTTTCACACCCCGTCGCCAGGGCACTATTTTCGGCACCACAGAGCTTAACTTCCGTGTTCGGTATGGGAACGGGTGGACCCTCTGCGTCATCGACACCAATTTAATTGTAGCGAGTTTTTGGCTCCCCCAACTGGGCTCGAACCAGTGACATCATGATTAACAGTCATGCGCTCTACCGACTGAGCTATGGAGGAATATTTGCAAGCATGCTTGCTTGTGTTGGCATCTCCCTATTTTCACACCTCGTCGCCAAGGCACTGTTTTCGGCACCACTGAGCTTAACTTCTGTGTTCGGTATGGGAACAGGTGGACCCTCAGCGTCATCGACACCAACTTCAAATTGTGACCTTTCGGTCATATATTAAACACACTTTGTGTGGTTTAATCAATGGTGACTCGTGCGGGAATCGACCAAATGCTTCGCATTTGATGGCTCGCATCACAGATGCTCACCGCTTTGAGCTAAAAACAGTCCGCCGGACTGTTTTCTTAACGCTCAAACCCTCTCGGGTCCGATTCCGAAAACATGAATCTATTTATATCTAATCATCATATTTAGATGTTAGCAGCTTTTTGGTGACTCGTGCGGGAATCGAACCCGCGTTGCCGGCGTGAGAGGCCGGAGTCTTAACCGCTTGACCAACGAGCCATGTATCTGACAAAAGGCTCGTAGTGAGCCCCTTGTCAGTCTTTGGTGCACCATCAGGGGCTCGAACCCGGGACACCCTGATTAAGAGTCAGGTGCTCTACCAACTGAGCTAATGGTGCATATTTTTGTCTGAGAAGATAAGTTAATGATTTCGGAAAAGTATGCCGCCCGACAGGAAACCTCATTCAATGACGTTTCGCTCTCGCGCACTCTCAAACCATTAAACTGTAGTCTTGCCTCGACATATCCGGTACATTAAATTCCGAATTATTCAAGTACCTTCAAAACTGAATAAAGAGCAGAAGGAGAAAAGTAAGAATACTGACTGACCAAGATACTCGTATGGTCAAGCCCTCGACCTATTAGTACTG
>CADBHB010000043.1 GCA_902794395.1 uncultured Ruminococcus sp. | reverse complement strand
TTGTTTGTCTGAGCAACTACAATTATGGAGCTTCCTATGCTCTTTTTCAATATTTAATTTTCGTTATCCCACATTTTTCCGTGATGAGGCAAAAAAGAGAAATAATCTGTTCGGGGACAGGCAGTTTGACAAGAGTTTATTATGCGCAAATACGCATATAATCCAGCTCCAAATCGTCGCAGATATCTTCGACGGAGTTCTCGACAGTTTGCAGTGTCTTGTTGACGTCAAGCAGTGTATCATTTTCGCCGAATAGGAACGACAAGTGCCTGCCGATATCGCTCTCGCCGAACAGCTTTACGCTGACGTCGCAGTCTTCATCATCAATAATATGGATTTGATTGGATGTCTTTTGGATACCGACAGAGCGTATCTTGATCTCCAAACCTATGCGGTCACGCGGCAGATTCACCACAAGCGTGCCGCCCTTAGTTTGTACTAACGCAGTGAGTAACATTTAGTTTCACCTCCCTAAAAAAGAAAAGCCACAAGGCTTTTGACCTTATGGCTCAACCAATATTCAATTTCACTTGATCGCTTCAATATAATTCTTGAAATATGACGGCTTATCCACATCGGTGACCAAAACGACGTTATAATCAAAATCGTTTTTGACCACGTCGTAGGTGAAGCCCTCCTTGTAAAAAATCACCTGCGAATATGTCTCGCCCTGTTCGATAATGCAGCTCGCGTGAGTATTGACGGTGCTCTTGACAAAGCCGGGACAAAGCGCGCACATCACCGCCAGGGTGTCGCAGTTCATCACGGTTTTGCTTCCGTTGCTTTTGTAAAACTCACGGATCTTACCAAAGGATTTAGCAACAAATCTGCCCGTATCGTTCAGCGCCTCCAGTTCAGCAAACTGATCGTCTGTCCACTGCGCCTCGCCGCCGCACATATCGAGTCCGATCACGGTGATCGGCAACCCGGAATCGAGCATGATCTTATACGCCTGTGCGTCGGCATAGACATTGAATTCCGCCACGGGAGAGGCGTTGCCCGGACCGAGCCCCGCCGTTCCCATCGACCAGATCCTCTTGACCTTTTTCATATCGTCGGGCGCTTTTTGTATCGCCTTTGCGACATTCGTCGCGGGTCCGATCGCGATGATCTCGACCTCGTTCGGGTTGTTTTTGACGGTATCGATGATAAAGTCAACGGCGTCGCCGTCCTCCGCCTGCTTTTTGGGATGTATCAGGTCAGCGTCGCCCATTCCGTCGCTGCCGAACACGCTGAACGCGGTCTTGACCGTTCCGTCAACGGTATCGGCGGAGCCCTTGTAAACAGGCGCGTCACATCCCGCAGTTTCGAGCGCCGCGAGAGCGTTTTGGGTGCTCTGCTCCAAATCGACATTGCCGACCAATACCGTCACGCCGAGTATCTCAACGTTCTGCTGCTTAGCGGCGAGGATCAGCGCCGAAGCGTCGTCAGCACCCGTATCGGTATCGATAATGATTTTTCTGTGCTCGCTCAAAGAGGCGTCTGTCTGAGCTACAGTCGTTTCCTGCGCGGCGGTTTCGCTTTTCTTGGCGCCTGGCTGACTGCCGCAGGCACAGAACGAAGCACAAGCGGCGATTGACAGTGATATGTAAAGAAAAGACCGGAGCATGCTTTTGATTCTCATGATAATTACCTCCGTTTCCGTCCCTATCATATCAGATTCAATCTAAAATGTCTATAGGGCGCCTCTAAAAATTCATAGCTGCTTATAGCCGCAAATCCTTTTACAGCATATTCCCGTCAAAGCTCCCCGTTATATGCCAGTATGACTTCGTCGTTTTGATAAAATATGTATTGCATTATTGATTATTATCGGACAATATGATATAATATGATTAAAAAATGATATCGGAGGTAATACCATGAAGCTCAAAAACACAGTTGCTCTGTTTCTCTCTCTGCTGCTGATGACGAATGCGTTCATTACCGCAAACGCGGCAGTTGGTGAAAGCGTCGGAGCCGACCCCACCTACGCCGAGCTTTACTGCTCAAAGACTGCTAAGGAAGCGATAGACGGCGACGTTCTTGAACAAGTATGCGACCTTCTTGTCAACCGCTTAGAGCCCCAAGCGGTCAACCTGCTGCTCGATAACTTGCCTGCCCTTAAAGCTGCGGCTGAGCAAGGCGGGCTGAGCAGTGAAATAGGCATGTATGTCTATTACGGCAGAGGCGATTACGACTGCTACGCCCACTTTATAGATGGCACCGCCGCCGCTTCTACTTCCATTTGCCCCATAGAAGACGACGATGACAACATCACCTTAGGACAGATCATCGCGTTTAATGCAAAATCGATCGTCAAAAAAGACGAGGGCGGGAATTCATATATTGACACCGACTCCCACGAATGGCTGCGATTTGAATATGCTGTTCTCCATGAGCTTGTTCACGCCATGATGAATGATTATAACCGTGCGGGCATGATGGGCTACAACGATCCGAATTCGATAAACATAGGCTACAATGATATTCGCAAAATCAGGAATGAATACATTAAATTGCTCTCGTTTCCCGAGTGGTTTGTCGAAGGTACCGCAAGCGTCATCGGTGACGGTTACGATCAGGTCGACGATATCTACAAAACCTTCAAAAACACCGACGGCGTTTTTACTGCCGAAAGCGTACTGAACGCTTACCTTGACAACCAATACCATACGCTCAAGAGCGGGTCCTTGATGGCGGGATATGTTTCGGGATATCTGGCGATTTTTTACCTGAGCGATCTTGCGGCAAAGCAAAACCCCGAAGTCGGTGCGGCGATCACCGAAACAAACGGCGATTTCCATATGGACAACCAAAAGCTGCTTTACGGCTTTAACGATATCCTCACCCGCCTGCACGGCGGAGAAACGCTCGACGGCATTATTTACAACCTCACCGACGGCAGATTTGCGGACACTGCCGACTTTGAAAATCGGTTTATCTGCGGCGAGCAGGTAGACGACGCTTTCGTCGGCGATGAGGAGACCATCGGTCTGTGCGTCAATATCCTCAACTACTTTGACGGACTCACCAAAGCCCACAGAGAAACCGCAAACGGCTCCTTCCTTGTTCCATTTGAGAATGTCGGCACGTTCCCGTTTGAAATCGACTCCGACGCTCAGGCTGATTTTTATAAAGCGAACGGCAGCAATGATTATGTCGTATCTGTAAAGCCGGATGTGCCGTACTCCGACGGCGGACGCAGCGTTTGCGGCAAGGATGTTCCGACTTACGCCCAAATGAAAGTGTTGGCGGAAGAAATGTCAGCCGAGGAATGGGAGACAATAAAGGATTTTGATTGGGTCAACGCATCTATTGACGACGCGGCGGAAAAGCTGGGAGGCTTGAAATACCCCATTTCCAATACGCAGAAGGCGCTGCAGTGCATGGAAGCCCGCGAGGATTTTTCGATGGTCCTCTATCAGGTGGGCGATATCAGCTATGATTTCAGAGCTATCCTCAGTGAATCCGGATACCCCGATGACTGGTATTGGTATGATCCCCTGTACGGTGACGTTGACGGCAACGGCGCGATCACGATCAGCGACGCCACCATCATTCAAAGAGCCGGTATTGATTTGAAGCAGCTGAGCACATTTCAAAAGGAGCTGGCGGATGTAAACGGCGACGGCAGAGTGTCCGTACTGGATACCACCTGCATCCAAAAGTATCTTGCCGAATATGTGTCAGGCTACGGCATCACAGGCAAATCATACTACGAGGGATGGTAACGGCGCAAAAGGTGAGATAATACCCTGAATCCTTAAAACTAAAAAAGCACGGAACAGACGATGACTGTCTGCTCTGTGCTTTTTCTTATACTTCTCGGATAAAAAACAGACAATCTTTGAGGTGACCCCCGAAAGTTGGACTTAGTATTGAAAGCGTAGTAGTTTAGCGACTACTGCGCTTTTTTATGCAGCTAATAGGTTAAGTCTGTAGTCGATCGGACTTAACCAACCGAGCTTTTGTTTAATGCGTTTCTCGTTATAGTATTTAATGTAATGTCTACTGAACAAACCCCAATTTCCCGTGTCCTTTTGCTTTTGTGTTTTCGTATAACAGAGTATCAATAATTTTCGGCGTGCAGCTCGAAAAAGCTTTGGGGATGGTTGCAGGTAGGGCAGATCTCGGGAGCCTTGGTGCCAACGATGATATGACCGCAGTTGCGGCATTCCCACACCTTGACTTCGCTTTTCTCGAACACCTTGGCGGTCTCAACGTTTTTGAGCAGCGCACGGTAACGTTCCTCGTGGTGCTTCTCGATAGCGGCTACCAGTCTGAACCTTGCCGCGAGTTCGGGAAAGCCCTCTTCCTCGGCGGTTTTCGCAAAGCCCTCGTACATATCCGTCCACTCGTAGTTTTCGCCCTCCGCCGCGGCTTTCAGGTTTTCCTCGGTGGTGCCGATGCCCTCAAGCTCCTTGAACCACAGCTTGGCGTGCTCCTTCTCGTTTTCGGCGGTCTTCAGAAAAAGCGCAGCTATCTGCTCATAGCCGTCTTTTTTCGCCTTTGAGGCAAAGTAGGTGTACTTGTTCCTCGCCTCGGATTCCCCGGCAAATGCCGCCATCAGGTTTTTTTCGGTTTGTGTTCCCGCATATTTTGACATGTTTTTTCTCCTTCCTTTACCTTTTCCACAAGCTGTGGAGATTGCAGTAGGCGTAAGCTGCCTCTACTGTTTCGCCGTCGCAAATCGCGAAGCATGCCTTGGGCTCGTCGCCGGGCTCAAGAGTTTTGCGCTGATTGCCCTTGTTAGTGCTGAGGGCTATCCATTGGATGTAGTGCTCGGGCGCCATAGGATGAGCTACCTCGCCCACGGTGACGGTAACTATCCCGTCCTTTACCTCAACTACGGGCACATGCTTTTCAACAGCGGCGTCGGTCGTGCCCGCTGTGATCTCGGTCATGTTCTGACCGCAGCAGGAAATGGGCGCACCGCTATCTTTTACCATTGCAACAATGTTTCCGCAGCGTTCACAGATGAAAAATTTCATAATCATTCTCTCCTTTTTTGATTGATTTTATTCGTTTTCTGCTGTTATAATAATAACACATTAGCACAGGCAAAGCAAGATATTATTTTGTTGAATGGTAAGGTTTATGTATATAATGAGGCTTTGCTTTAGAAAGCTTTTGTTCATTGCCGAAGGGGATCTTTCGACTAAATCGCTAAGGCGATTTTGCCTCCGGCACCGCTCAAGATGACAGATATAGAGGAAACTCGCGGGAACAAAACGTTGGTTTTTTAATTAACATTTCACTCGCGTCCTGCCCTCCTGTGGCAACGGGTGACAGATTAGCGGAATCTCGCGGGAACAAAATGCAAAAAAATGTTGCTAATATGTAGGTTTAATGATAAAATAAATATACGAACAACCGTAAAACGAACACTGTTGGAGATGATAATATGAAGCGGCTTACAAAAGCGGTCGGTGTGGTTTTGTTGATCGTAATATCCTTTGGCATGCTCGCCCTTGCTCCCGTGCAGGCAGGAGCGGCGGAACCTACGCGCACGGTCATGCTGTACTGCATAGGCTCGGATCTTGAGCTGGACGCAGAGCTGGCTACAAGCACCTTTATTCGCGCGATGGAAGCGGACTACGACGAAAACGTGAACTTTATCGTGATGACGGGCGGAACAAGGAAATGGTTTACCCCGTCGGAGTATTTGAACGGCGCCGAAAAGATAGACCCGAAGTATAATCAGGTTTGGAAGCTTGAGGGCAAAAGCGGAGAGGAAGCTCACGGCGAAATGACCCTGCTTGAAGAGACAGGTATAGAGGGCTACGGAAAAGCCTCAATGGCAAAGCCTGCGACGCTGACCTCTTTTTTGGACTACTGCTATGAAAACTATCCCTCGGACAGCTACGACCTTATCCTTTGGGATCACGGCGGAGGTCCCGTATACGGCTTCGGAACCGACAATTACGGCGATGATCTCAGCATGAGTGAGACCGTCAAAGCCTTTTCCGAAAGCGAGCTTATCCAAAGCGATAAAAAGCTGGACATGGTAATATATGACGCCTGCCTTATGGGCAACACCGAGATGATAGCCGCGCTGGGCGATTACGCCGATTATTTCATTTGTTCTCCGGAGGAGGTGCCGGGCGGCGGTATCGACTACAAAATCATGCTGGACGCCGTTAAAGCCGAGCCTTCCCTGAACGGAGCCGAGATAGGCAAAATGCTCGCCGACGACTTTGTTGAGACCTACGAAGCTTCCGATGATTACCACGACCTTGCGGTAATGGCGGTAGTGGACACAAAGAAATACAAGGCGCAGTTGCTTCCCCTGCTGAACGAGCTGAGCGCGACGCTGCTTGACGAAGCGACCGTGCGAGGAGAAAACGGGCTATATAACTTTTACGACGAGATATACTCGATCGGTGCAAATTACGTTTACAGTACCGAGGAATACTGCCTTGCCGATCTTGAGAGTATCGTTTCGCCGCTGAGCTGTCAGCAGATCGAGATTAACGACGGCGCTGCGGAGCTGTCAAACCGCTACACCGTTACGGCAAAAGCGATTTTTGACGTTATGGCCGAAGGCGAGACGGTGTATTTCGGCAGATCGGAATCTATACGTATGACCGTCGAAAACAGGAACCTGCGGAACAAGAACGGCGTTTTTGCGCAGATCGGCGGTGTACCCGCTATTATTCAGCCAACGGGCTTGAGCGTGTTTTATCCCTCGGGCGATATCGCGGCGGCGTATGATTATATCGAGGCTGTGAGGTCAACGATCGAAAGTATGCCCGACGGAGATGCAAAGACATTCTTGACGCGGTACGCCTCGGCTGTGGCGTGCTATGCCCTGATAACCGAGTTCGGAATAACCGCGTCGGAGCTTGCCGCCGAGGGAACTGAGGACATAACCTACGATTTGATAACAGACCGTATGCGTCAGGAAGAGACATTTGACGATTACGCGTCCCCCATAATCAGCTTCCTTGGCGAATATTTCTTTTCGGACAGAACCGAAGCGGAAGCATATCTTGCCGAGATAGCGGCTCAGCAGGCAAACGACAGCGTGACTTACGACGATATAAGTGTAGATAACGGCAGATTGATCATATCGAAACCGTCAACGCAGGCGCTTTCAGGCATAAGCTCCGCCGCTGTGATAAAGGGCGATCCGTCGTGTTTGGAATTCAAGATGCTGCTCAGCCTCCACGGCTACAGCTATTTGAACAGGTATAAGTATTTTCCGAACGGCTTTTTCAACACCTTAAGCAGTGCGTACATCGGCAGATTTGAAACGGAAGCCGGCAGTCCGTTAGAGATTGAGCTTCAGAAACCTCCCGAATCTGTTTTCGCGGTTTATGACAGCCGGGGCACCCCACATATAGCCGATCTGACCTTCACAAACGATTCGCATACGGCGGGATATATACCGTTGGTGGTTTTGAAGGGCTTTATCAAAGAGAAGAATTACTATTTGTATGTCAGCAAAACAGAGAACGGTTGGAAGATAGACGGGCTTTCCGAAACGATAGGCGGATCCTATATCCCGATGGTCAGCGAGGAATTCACTCACGAGAGGAATGAGATAGCTTATACGACGGTGTCTTGGATGACAGACGCGGTATACGGCACAACAACGCTGCTGCCGATAAGCGATTTCTGCCATCTGGACAATTCGGCAGAGGATTGGGGAATGACGGTACGTGAGCTGAGCCTAAGCGAGCTGCCTGAGCCCTATACCTATGAGCCGTATTATGCGCTGACGGATATTTACGGCAACACGACCGACATAACCGATATAGTGAAGCTTGCCGAAGGCGCCGCTATATTGGGCGACACGGACGGCAACGGAACAGTTGACATAAACGACGCGACGATACTGCAAATGTACCTTGCAGAATTCGATGTATCCGAAAGCTTCGTTTTAGAAGCGGCGGACACGAACGGAGACAAAGCGATAACAATTGAGGACGTTACGTTCATCCAGAGGTGGCTTGCACATTTGACAACAAACGACAGAATAGGAAAACCGGTATAGCGATATAATTCCATAAAAGAAAAGGCTCTATAATAAATGTTGGGGTAACAAATAGAGCCTACTAAAATAAAAATAAAAAAAGTAGAGCATATTTGCACCAAATCCGTTAAAATGGAATTGTCGAGAAACCAGAAACGGAGGTTGCTAATATGCTCTACACTTATTCTACAGAAGAACTCATCGGATTGCAAGACTTAATTATCAAA
>CADBHB010000042.1 GCA_902794395.1 uncultured Ruminococcus sp. | reverse complement strand
GTTATGGTAATTATATCATTTATTCTAAAGAAATGCTATATCCCACCGAATCAGGTTTCATTCATCGTGGCGCCGTCTAGCGGCATGGGGATTTAGTATTAATCTTTATTCAGGCAACGGTCTTTACGCTCAAAGCTCCTCTGCCGAACAGCGCGAATAGGCGTAATCGTTCAGGGTGAGGGTGTTGCCCTCTACGGAATAGGTGTAGGTGTCGGTGCTTTCCTCAAGCATTGAGTAGGTTTGTGTGATAGAACCGTCCTTGGCGCTGTAGGTGTAGTAAAAGAAGTTAATACCCTTCTGTTCCTCAAACGAAACGCCGCTTTTATCAAAGTAGAGATAGGCTCCGTTTTCGTCCTTCCACGCGCCCAGCAGCGCTTCGTCAATTTCGGGAGACTCCGGCGCCTTCGGCACCAGGTCAACAGACTCGATCTTTTTCATGGTAGAGGTGCTTTTGTCGGCGGTATTCGTTAGCGTGACGGTTTTTTTATCCTCAGAGAAGGCGTAGGTGTAGGAGCCGTCAAGCCCGAACATCAGCTGAGTAGTAAAAACATCCTTGCCGTCCTGCTTTTCGTTGGTGTAGGTGCCGATATAGCCTATGGTGCCGACAGAAATATAGGCGGTACCGCTTCCGTCAAAGCGGTAGTAAAAATGCTCAAGCTGAGAGCCGGTGCCGTCGGTGATCTGCCAGTCACCCGCGAAGGGGTCTTCGGCAGACTTCACGGTGAAAAGCTTGCTTAGGTCTGCCTCGGTCACTATCTCACCGGAAGGCGTCGTGCCTGAGGTCTGCTGTGTCGCGGCTTGAGTGGTTTCGGGCGCTGCGGTGGTCTCCTGCTTTGATTCTGAGCCGGTATTATTACCTGTGCCGCAGGCGGTCAGACTGAGCGCAGTAACAAGCGAAAGGGCGGCGCAGAGTATTTTTAGTGATGATCGTTTCATACTTTACCTCTTTTTATTTGGCAAAACCGCGCGCACACAGGCAGCGGAAGCCGGTTTTGTCGGGATAGTCTGCTCTCATTTTATAATTTTACACAAAAAATGTCAACAAAAATTTTGCAGGCTGTGCGGTGCGGAAAAAAGCGAAAAAAAATCGAATAATTGCAAAATAGCTGTTGCCTTGCAGTAAAGGTTTTGTTATAATAAAAGTTAAATTAAAGAGAGTGAGAATGGAGGAGTAGTATGCTGAACACAGATTACAACACGAAATTCGGCAAAGAGGGACTGACCTTTGACGATGTCCTTCTTATTCCCGGGGAGTCCAATGTTGAACCGAAGAACGTCGACGTCACAACCAACCTGACCAAGACCATTCGCCTCAACACGCCCCTTATGACCGCGGCTATGGACACCGTTACCGAAACCGCCATGGCTATTGCCATCGCGCGCGAGGGCGGCGTGGGTATCATCCACAAAAACATGCCTGTCACAAAGCAGGCTGACATGGTCGACAGGGTAAAAAGAAGTGAAAACGGTGTAATAGTAAACCCGTTTTTCCTGGCTCCCGAAAACACCGTCCGCGACGCGGACGCGCTTATGGGCAAATACAAGATCTCGGGTGTGCCGATCTGCCGCGACGGCAAGCTGGTGGGCATAATAACCAACCGCGACCTTCGCTTTATGACCGCCGAGGACTTTAATCAGCCTATCCACAAGGTGATGACGCACGAGCAGCTTGTCACCGCGCCCGTGGGCACCACTATGCTCCAGGCACAGGAGATACTCCGCCATCATAAAATAGAAAAGCTTCCTATCGTTGACAAGGACGGCAGTCTTAAGGGGCTTATCACCATCAAGGATATTGAAAAAAGCGTGCAGTACCCCAACTCTGCGCGTGACGACAAGGGCAGACTCCTCTGCGGCGCGGCGATAGGCGCCACTCCCGACGTGCTCGACCGCGTAGCGGCGCTGCTTGAAGCGGGCGTAGATGTGGTAGTGCTCGACTCCGCTCACGGTCACAACTCCAACGTAGTCAACTCTGTAGCCAGAGTAAAGAAGGCTTATCCCGATCTGCAGCTTGTCGCGGGCAACATAGCCACCGCCGAGGCTGCAAAGGCGCTCATCGACGCGGGCGCTGACGCCGTAAAGGTCGGTATAGGACCCGGCTCCATCTGCACCACCCGCATCGTCGCCGGTATCGGCGTTCCGCAGATAACCGCTATCTATGACGCTGCCTGCGAGGCTGAAAAGCACGGCATCCCCGTTATCGCCGACGGCGGTATCAAATACAGCGGCGACATCGTCAAGGCGCTCGCCGCGGGCGGCAGCGTAGTTATGGTAGGTTCGCTGGTCGCGGGCTGCGAGGAAAGCCCCGGCGAAAAAGAAATCTATCAGGGCAGACAGTTCAAGGTCTACCGCGGCATGGGCAGCCTGGGCGCTATGGGCAAAGGCAGCGCAGACCGCTACTTCCAGGCCAGCAACCGCAAATTTGTGCCCGAGGGCGTTGAGGGACGCGTCCCCTACAAGGGACTGCTGTCCGACACCGTCTATCAGCTTATGGGCGGTCTTAAGGCGGGCATGGGCTACACCGGCTGCGCCACCATCGCCGAGCTGCACGACAAGGCGACCTTTGTGCGCATCTCCGGCGCGGGCCTCAGAGAAAGCCATCCGCACGACATCCAGATCACCAAGGAAGCGCCCAACTATTCCTATAACGGCTAAATTTTACAGCGCTCTGTCGAAAGGCAGGGCGCTTTTGTATTTTCTAAACATTTTATCTAAAATAATCATATTTTATTGTTGCAATCTGTATGTTTTTATGGTAAACTAAATATGAATAACGGCGTCTTAGGACGTTTGAATAAGGAGTTTTACTATGTACAGACTTGGCATTGATTTGGGCGGCACCAACATCGTAGCGGGCGTCGTCAATGAAGAATACAAAATCATCGCGCGCGCAAGCTGCAAGACCGCAGTGCCTCGCCCCGAAAGCGAGATCTGCGACAGCATGGCGGAGGTAGCCAAAAAGGCGGTAGAGAAGGCAAAGCTGACGATGGACGACATCGAGTGCATCGGCATCGGCGTGCCGGGCGCGGTGAACCCCAAGACGGGCGTTATAGAATACTCGGCAAACCTCTTCTTCCACAATTGGGAGGTTGTCAAGATGATGCAGGAGCGCCTTAACACCAAGGTCCTCATCGAAAACGACGCCAACGCGGCGGCGCTGGGCGAGTACCTTGCGGGCAGCGCCAAGGGCGCCAAAAACGCCATCGCCATCACGCTGGGCACCGGCGTCGGCGGCGGTATCATCATCAACGGCAAAATCTACAGCGGCTCCAACTTCGCGGGCGCCGAGCTGGGTCACATGGTCATCGTCAAGGACGGCAAGGAGTGCGCCTGCGGCCGCAAGGGCTGCTGGGAGACCTACGCCTCCGCCACAGGTCTTATCAACATGACCAAGCAGAAGATCTTGTCCGAAAAGCTCGATTTCAGCTATATGCTCAAGCTCTGCGACGGCGACATCAACAAGGTAAACGGCAAGACCGCCTTTGACGCTATGGCAGACGGCGACCCCGCCGCCAAGGAGGTCGTCAACGAGTATGTCAGCTATCTGGCGACAGGTCTGGTTAACATAATCAACATCTTCCAGCCCGACGTGCTGTGCGTGGGCGGCGGCGTGTCCAACCAGGGCGAAAACCTGCTGGGACCCGTGCGCGCCATAGTTGAGCAGGAGCGCTACACCAAGCACAACGACAAGCAGACAATGATCTGCAAGGCGAGCCTCGGAAACGACGCGGGCATAATCGGCGCGGCGTACCTTGAATAACGCTGAAGGAATAATTAAATAACCGAGAGTTACAGGGCGCGTTTCGCGCCCTGTTGTTAAAGGGAGAGGTTAATGTGAATCAACGGATTTTTACCGAAAAACAAATGCGCGTAAAGCTGGTGATCTCGGCGGTTTTGATCGTGGTCGGCTGTGTGCTTTTCGGATTATTGTTTACCGGTGTTATCTCGCCGTTCGGTCCGGGCACTATGCTGATGTTGCTGGCAACGGGACTTATGGTCGCGGGCATCATAAATTACTTCGCAGGCTATCGCAGTCATATCAAGCGGCACAACGCGCCAAAGGCGGGCAAGCCCACCTCGGTGATCGCTCTGCTGCTGGTGATCGTGGGCGGCATTTCCGCGTTTATCGTGCCGTATGTGCCGAATTTCATCCAAACCGCGCGAAATAACAGTCTGGACAATTCCCTGCATCATTATGTAAAAACAGAATGGTCATCAAAAAACGCCAAGGTGCCGCAAAACCCGAAGTTTGTGCTGTACGACATGGATTCGGGCAGGTTCTCCTATCCGGTCAGCTTCGGTATAGGAAAGGAAAAAGGACTGTGCGACAATCCCTATGCCGCGAAAAACGCCGGTGAAGCGAATATCGCCATTGGCTACAGTGACGGGGGTTCTTCCAAATCCGGCTATTGGTATGATAAGAACTCCGGCAAAAAAACCGAGGACGCGTTTACGCAGAAAGCGACAATTTACGCGATAAGGCTGGACGACTGGTCGCTCATCGATCAAAAAAGCGAGTCCATACAGCAGAAAAAGGGCTCGACGGGTCAGCCTGCCCGCAGTATGGTGCACGGCTATGACATCACATATGTGATAAATAACGGGTGTTTTCAAAACTGAGGAGATAAATAAAAATGAAACTGATAAGCATGAAGTGTCCGCAGTGCAACGGCGAGCTGCAGGTGTCCGAGAACGCCAAGCAGGCTAAGTGTCCGTTTTGTAATTCTGCCGTGATGATAGACGACGAGGTGCGGCACGTGCAGTTTGACAACAGCGAACAGTTCGGCTACGGCTTTGAAACAGGCCGCATGAAGGCGCAGCAGGATTTTGCCGAGCGGCAGGAGGAACAGCGCAGGGCGGCTCTGCGCGCGGAGCAGGAAGCCGCAAAAAAGAAGAAGCGGCTGGTGTGGTGGATAATAGGCTGGGTGTTGTGCTTCCCCATCCCGCTGACTATACTTATCGCAAAAACCAAAAAGTTGAAAAAGGGCGTAAAAATCGGACTTATCGCCGCCTTGTGGGTCGTGCTGACGGCGCTGGGCGCGCTCGGCGCGTACCTTGATAATACAAAGGGCACCTGGGCAGACAAGGTCACCCCGCTTTCCGACTTCGATTATTACATCAACGGCGATCATATGGTATTGCAGGAATACAGAGGAAACGATCAGCAAATATGGGTCGGCTCCTCCTATGAAACGGACGGGAAAAGCTATCCCGTGACCGCTCTTGACGGCTGCTTCCGCCTAAAAAACATCACCAGCGTTATCGTGCCGGAGGGCGTCACCGCGATTTCGAGCAACACCTTTAGCTGCTGCGGAGTCAAAAATGTTTACCTTCCGTCGACGCTGACGGAATTTAACGGCTGGAATTATTTTCATAACGGCGAAAAACTGTATTACGGCGGCACCGAGGAGGAGTGGAACGCTCTGTACACCGGAGAGCGCAAGGACATCGACTTTAAGCAGATAGTCTTCAACGCGAAGGTAGATGATTTGGTGAACGAGAACAAGTAACAAGACTGATCGTCCCGCATGATATATCCCGAAAAAATCAATTGACAAAATCTGTTTTTCTATTATAATAAGGTTATTATCATCAAAACGGAGGAAAAACAATGCGTTATAAATATAGGACAAGAGGCGTCTGCGCCATGGAGATAGAATTTGATTTAGACGGCGACGTGGTGCGCAACATCGAATTTTACGGCGGCTGCAACGGCAACCTCAAGGCTATCTCAAAGCTGGTGGACGGCATGACAGTGGAGCAGATAGAAACCAAGCTGCGCGGCAACACCTGCGGCAGAAAGCCCACATCCTGCGCCGACCAACTCGCCATAGCGGTAAGGCAGGCGCTTGAGGAAAACAAATAAATAATCGGCATCATACGGCGCGTCGGCTAAATGCACGGCGCGCCGTTTTTGTATGTGCTTCAAGGGCGGCACGGTAATATCCGCGCCGGAAGATACATATATTGGTTACAAAACGGTTACAAAGCCATAGCTTTAAGATTCTTGCAACTTGTACACAAAAAGTGATAAATATTCACATATATGCGAAAACAATAATGCTAAAAAAGAAAAATACGCAATTTCTTTATAGGTTATGCACAAAAACTAATCTTTCAATTTGTTTGACATTACCAAAGAAAGGAGCTATAATCACGGTCAAACCGAAAGGTTGGTTAAGGAAGGTTTTGAAAAATCCGAAAGGAGCAAGTAACCATGAGTATCATTTCAGAAAAAAGAAGTTATATAAAATCATTTTTTGCTCTGGCGTTCGCTACGCTGATGCTGTTCAGCTCGTTGGCAACGGTAACAGCGGCAACGGGAGCCGTCGCTTCCGGTGCGCAGACCGAAAACGCGGAGGCTTCCGCACAGTCTGCGCTCAGCATCAGCGACCTCAGCCCGGTAGTTCTGGACTTAAACGGCGTCAAGACCGCCGAGCTCTTCAACGGCGGCACGGTCGCGGACTTTCTAAAGGCGACGCACACCGAGGTGGGCGACAATCAAATCGTCATCCCCGCGCTCAACACCGAGCTAAAGACCAATGACACCGTTTATGTGCGCGACGCCAAGCCTGTCACTGTCACCGACAGCGGCAAGACCAAGCTGATGGTGCTGCCCTGCGGCACGGTAGAGGAAGCGCTGGCGCTGGTCGGCATTCCGCTCGGCAAAGAGGACATCGTCGATGTAAAGCGTGACGCGCGCATCGAGAGTCTTAACAAGCTGACCGTCAGCCGCGTTACCGTCAAGCAGACCGTAGAAACCGCCGAGATCGCCTATGAAAGCGAGACCGAAAATTCTGACGAGGTGGAGCTCGGTGAGACCGAGGTAGGCACCGTAGGTCAAAACGGCGAAAAGCGCATTGTCAAAGAGGTCAAATACATCGACGGCAAGGCGGTAAGTGAAAAGACCGTTTCCGAAACCGTAACAAAGCAGCCCGTAAACGAAGTAATCCTCGTCGGCACCAAGGGTGCCGGCACCACAGGCGGCGCGGGCACCTTCACGGACACTAACGGAAACAAGGTAGCCTACAGCCGTGTGCTCACCGGTTCGGGCACCGCGTACACCGCGCCTGCAGACTCGGGCACCGCGACAGGCGTCACGGCTTATCACGGCGGTGTGGCTATCAACCCCGACCTCATTCCCTACGGCTCCAAGCTCTATGTGGAGTCCACCGACGGCAGCTTTGTCTACGGCTACTGCACCGCGGTCGATACAGGCGGCGCTCTTATGGACGGCTCCGCTATCGTAGACTGCTTCTATGACACCTACGACGAGTGCGTAAACTTCGGCAGACGCGACGTCAATGTATATGTCATTTCCGAATAAGGCTGATTTTTTTGAAAAAGAATTGATTTCTTGAAAATAATACGCTATAATATGGGGAAGCACCGCAAAAATGGTGCTGCCCCTGACTTTTTGTGAAAGGACATTATATTATGAAAAGAATAATCGCGCTTCTCCTTTGTGTGGGAATATTCGTTGTTGCGGCGGCAGGCTGCACCGGCAAAAGCACTAAAAAGGCAGTCGCTACCGGCGACGAGGCAATCAGCACGAACGCCGCAGACTATGAAAACAACTTCAAGGGTCTGTGCACATATCTCTCCGCTCTGGGATACATCAACCCAAAGGAGAAAAACAAGGGTATCACATACTCGGTCATGGACGCTGAGATCATCGGTGCCTCGGAAGGCAGAAGGTTTGTCGCCCAGCACACGAAGAACACGGTCATAGAAATATACGAGTATGATCTGCAGGCGCTGCAGTCCACTCCCGACGAAGCGGCTACCGATGTTCGCGCGTCGGTACAGAAGGACAACACTTTTGTGAACCTCGTCGGCGAAACGGTCAAGGATGCTTATCTCTCCGATAACGGCAGATTTTTGATGATCTACAGCGGAAACGACGATTCAAAAGAGGAAGTCATCAATAACTTTAAAAGCTTCCACGCAAACGATAAATAAGTTAAGGCGGACAGGTCGGCTCCTGTCCGCTTTATTAGTGTAAAGTCCCATACCAGATATTGTGGCTATACCCTATATTATCCACATAATACCGAAAGTGAAAGATTTTTTGAAAAAATTTCAAAAAAGGGGTTGACTTTTGTCGGCATAGGTATTATAATAGCATATGTTCGGTCGACAAAAACGACGCACTCAAATGTGAAATATCACTAATTGAGAGCAACATTTGTTGTATAAACTGAACAAAAGGACCTTGAAAATTAAACAACGAAAAGAAAGAAACCCGTAATGACTTTGAGTATGAGATACTCAAGAAATTACAGTGAGTACACACTAAGATGTAC
>CADBHB010000041.1 GCA_902794395.1 uncultured Ruminococcus sp. | reverse complement strand
AAAACCCGATATTTATCTGTTATTTAATTGTTTTGTTATTGCGCAAAGGGTTTAATGCTTCATAACTTCTGCCAAGGTTTTGTGAAGGAAAACCATTTGATATGGCGTACTGATGTCGATAACAGGCATAAAAGCATTAAACATTGCCATGAAAACGCCGCCGAGAAAAATAAAAATTGCGAATGTTTTTAGAACTTTTGCCATTACATACGCGCTTGTTATTGCGCCTCTTCCCTGAACATTCGCGCGCAGGTTGGATGAGGTAACCGCATATCCGTAATTACTTTTTAAGTAGACCGACAGGTTCAGTGCAAAGCGTGAAAATAATGTGAAAACAAATAATCCACAAATGCCGTTCTGAATCCCTTTCTCACCGATAAAGGCGAATACAGGCAAGTGATAAACACCATAAAGCGCGATTGACAGAGCAAAAGAAACACTGATATTGATAATGCCGACAGCTTGTCTGCCGCGATACTGAAACAGCATAAGCAAAATGACAGCCAGCGCGCAAACAGCGGAAAGACAAATGTTGATGGGGGAAGCTGTAACCGGAAAAAGATTTTTCAAAACAGAGCAAACAAAAAAGAACCCAACAGCAAAAGCAAACAAACACAAATCTGTTATCAACAATGTTTTGCTTGGTTTATTCATATGTAAATCTTTCCTTTCACCAAGGTGACGTTACCTAAATCTAGCGCGTCTGCCAATTCCGCCATACCCGCATTTGAAAATTGAAAGCTGAAAAAGGAAAACTCTTGTTTCGGAAAGTTTGTAAAACCGCAGCTAAGCGATCGGATTTTCAGTCTTTCTTATTTGAAACGATTCTATTATACCCGCAAATCGCCGCTTTGTCAACCGTAAGCGCAAAAACGGAGCGTGCCGTTTGACACGCTCCGCTGAAAGGTTGTGTATTAATCCAAGGAGTTTTTCTGCTTGGCGGGAACTTGCTTGTCGTAGCAGGCAAAGGCGTCATCCACCAGCTTTTTGTCGGGCTTGGGTGAGATTAGACTGACGATGGGAACGATCACCAGACCCGCGAGCATGGCTATCGCGCCGCAGTTGATCGGGGATTGCAGTATCTTCGGGAAGATCTGCTTGGCAAAGAGGTTGAGCAGCATGATGCCCGAGCCGAAGATAAAGCTGACCCAGCAGGCGAGCTTGGTGGTCTTTTTCCAGTACAGACCGTAGAGGAAGGGTGCCAGGAAGGCGCCTGCCAGCGCGCCCCACGAAACGCCCATGAGCTGCGCGATGAATTTTACGCTCTCGTTTTTGCTCTTGACCTGATAGATGGCGATGAACGCTGAGATAGCGATGAACACAACTACGAAAATGCGGATCATCAGCACCTGCTTTTTCTCGTCCATCTTCTTGATGATGTTGCCCTTGAGCAGGTCGATGGTCAGAGTAGAGGAGGAGGCGATTACAAGCGAGGAAAGGGTGGACATCGAAGCCGACAGCACCAGGATAACAACCACCGCGATCAAGATAGCGGGAAGGTTGGACTCTCCGAGCATGGTGGGAATGATGGAGTCAAAGCCGTTTTTGGCGACGTCTACGTCAAACAGTCTGCCGAAGCCGCCGAGGAAGTAGCAGCCGCCGGCTACCACCAGCGCGAACGCGGTGGAGATGAAGGTGCCCTTCTTGATGTCGTTCTCATGCTTGATGGCGTAGAACTTCTGCACCATCTGAGGCAGACCCCAGGTGCCGAGGCTGGTGAGGATGACAACGAATACCAGGTTCATCGGCTCGGGACCGAAGAAGGAGTTGTACGCGCCGGGCGTCTCGGAAGGCACGTTCGCCAGCTTTGTGAGCGCCTCGGAAAAACCGCCCTGATTCAGCAGTACCGCCGCGATAACAGCCACGATGCCGAACAGCATGATGATGCCCTGGATGAAGTCGTTGATAGCCGTAGCCATATAGCCGCCCGCGATAACATAGATGCCCGTGAGCACGCTCATGGCGATTATGCACCACACGTAAGGGATGTTGAACGCCATGCTGAACAGACGGGACAGACCGTTGTACAGCGACGCGGTGTACGGGATAAGAAAGATAAAGGTGATGATGGAAGCGCCTATTTTAAGACCCTTGCTGTTAAAGCGCTTGCCGAAGAACTCCGGCATCGTAGCCGAGTCCAAATGCTGGGTCATAATGCGCGTGCGCCTGCCCAGAATGACCCACGCGAGCAGCGAGCCGATGAAAGCGTTGCCCAGTCCTATCCAGGTAGAGGCGATACCGAACTTCCAGCCGAACTGTCCCGCGTATCCGATAAAGATAACGGCGGAAAAATAGGAGGTGCCGTAGGCAAAGGCGGTCAGCCACGGGCCGACGCTTCTGCCGCCCAATACAAAGCCGTTGACGTCGGTGGCATTTTTGCGGCAGTAAATGCCTACGCCTACCATCACGCCGAAAAACAGCACCAACATGATGATTTTGATCGCTAGATCCATTGTTGTTACCCCCAAAAGGTTATTTTGTAAGATCTGTTATTTCAGACCGTTTACATCTATTTCATTCTGCTGCGCCACTACGCTTTCGCCGCAGTATTTTTTGCGCAGCACGGGCTTTTCTATCTTGCCCGTAGGATTTCTGGGAACGTCCGCGAAGATGACCTTTCTCGGGCGCTTGTAGCGCGGCAGCTCCAGACAGAAGTTGTTTACGTCCTCTTCGCTGAGCAGCGCTCCGGGCTTTAGTTCGATGATAGCCGCCGAGATCTCGCCCAGACGCTGGTCGGGCAGACCGATAACCGCCACATCCTTGATAGCGTCGTTTGAGCGGAGGAAGTCCTCTATCTGTACGGGGTAGATGTTCTCGCCGCCCGAGATGATGACGTCCTTTTTGCGGTCGACCAGATAGATGAAGCCGTCGCTGTCGCGTTCCGCCATATCGCCGGTGTACAGCCAGCCCTCGCTGTCCATCACTTCCTCGGTCGCCTTGGCGTCGCGGTAGTAGCACTTCATCACGCCGGGGCCCTTTACCGCCAGCTCGCCGACTCCGTCGGTGACTTCACGATGGTTTTCGTCGACTATCTTGACCTCCCAGCCGTAACCGGGGATGCCTATGGCGCCTACCTTGTGGATGTTGCCCATGCCGAGGTGCACGCAGCCGGGACCGATGGATTCGCTCAGACCGTAGTTGGTGTCATACTCGTGGTTCGGGAAAACCGACTTCCAGCGCTTGATAAGCGTCGGCGGCACAGGCTGTGCGCCGATGTGCATGAGTCTCCAGCGGCTGAGGTCGTAGTTGTTGAGGTCTATCTGACCGCTGTCTATCGCATCCAAAATATCCTGCGCCCACGGCACCAGCAGCCACACGATGGAGCAGCGCTCCTCGCTGACAGTGCGGATGATCCACTCGGGGCTAACCCCGCGCAGCAGCACTGCCTTGCTGCCCGAATACAGGCTGCCGAACCAGTGCATTTTCGCGCCGGTGTGGTACAGGGGCGGGATGCAGAGAAATACGTCGTCGCGGGTCTGTCCGTGATGGGCGTGCTCGACCTTGGCGGAGTGCATCAGCGCGCGGTGAGCGTGCAGGATCGCCTTGGGAAAGCCCGTTGTGCCCGAGGAGAAGTAGATAGCGCCGTCATCGTCGTCGGTGATGTAAACACTCGGCGCCTGAGAGGAGCAGTAGCCTATCAGCTTTTCGTAGCTGTCCGCGAACGAGGGGCACTCGTCGCCCACGTAGAAGCAGTTCTTTACGCGGGTCATCTTGGGCAGCACTTCCTCAACTCTGCCTATAAATTCGGGGCCGAACACCAAAGCATCGGAGTCAGCCTTGTTGACACAGTAGGCGATCTCCTCGGCGGTGTAGCGGAAGTTAAGCGGAACGGCGATAGCGCCCGCCTTTAAAATACCGAAATAAACGGGCAGCCAGTCAAGGCAGTTCATCAGAAGGATAGCGACCTTGTCGCCCTTCTTTATGCCGCGGGTCAGCAGCAGGTTGGCGAAGCGGTTGGCTTTTACGTCAAATTCGCCCCAGGTAAGCTGTTTGCGGAACGCGCCGCTGCGGTTGGACTCGATCAGCGAATACTCGCGCCACGTCACGTGCGGTACGTTCTTGACGTCGGGGTTGATCTCCACCAGCGCCACATCATCTTTAAAATATGTGGCGTTTCTGGTGAGCAGTTCGGTTATAGGCATGTCATGCTCTCCTTTTCATAAAAACTAACATATAACAAAAATTCACCCCGATTGACAACTCTCGGGGCAGAAACATTATTAATAATATCTCACGAAACTTGTCTTTTGTCAAGTATAACCATAGTTTGAGAAACATTTTTGTGAATCTCTTACAAAGACAGGGCGCTTTTTTGGTTTAAATTGCTACGCTTTAAAGCGCCTATGCTTTAAACCGCTAAAGCGAAAGCGCTAACTTACGGCTCGGGCAATAATGCCGGTATGGGTGTGCCGTGTCGCCTTTACAAACCGCCGCGCGAATGTTATAATAAATGTATCATCTTGCTTTAACGGGAGGTATGGCTGTGTTGTGCGGAAAATGCGGCGCTGAAATGAATGACGATGACCTCTGCTGCGCCCGTTGCGGTTGGAAGCAGCAATCTGCCCCCGCGCCCAAGGCGGCTGAAAAGAGCGGCACCCGCGGCGTCAGGGCGCTTACCGTAACGCTCATAGTCATCCTCGCGGCGTTGACGGCGGTCGGAGGGTGCCTGTTTTTTATCTACCGCTACCGCAGGTCGGAGGAATACATGGTCAAAAAGGCAGAGGCGGCGATTTTGGACGGGAATTACGAAGAAGGCCTGGACGCCGTCAGCGGCTTTAAGTCCGCCCGCGCCGACGCTATCCGCGCCTTTACCGAGATACTTATAAACAGAGAGCGGTACGCCTCGGCATTTGAGCCGCAGGCACTGCAGTCCGACTCCGACAGCGTGCGGTGGCAGTACGACGCGCTGCTTACCGCCTTTAAGGATTTTTCCGACGCCGACAAGCTCCCGACGGAGCTGCGCAAATGCTGCTACCTGTATAAAGAGCGCCTTGACGGTATGGACGCCGTCTTCGGCGCTGTCACCGAGGAGGACCTTATCGACGCCCAGCGCTGCGTGCTCGACTTCAAGCGCCGCAAGGAGGGTGCCTCCTTCACCATTGAGGAGCTAGCGTTGGTGACCCTGCTTTCCGAGCTGGCGGTGCAAAAGCTCGATGGCAGTATGCTGAGCACCCAAGCCTATCAGGATTTCTTCTCTTGCTCAAACGCGCAGGCGGTCTCGGTGATGAACGCCTTTTACAACACCGCGTTTACGCAGGTCAGCCAAAACCGCTTTGACCTGCAAAAGTACAAGAGCGATCGTCTGGAAAACAAGCAGATAAAGCTCAATGACATTACCGACAGCTACGAGGCGAAGGTCGCCGACGGCCTGCGCCCGCTCGCGGACGAAACCGACCTTGCCCTCAACGCCGTGACCCTGCGCGGGGCGCTCAAATACGCCTGGCTTGCCTACGCCTTCGATATTCAAACCTGATAACCGCGAACAATGCACCCATTCCCCTTTTACGGCATATAATATGCTGATGAAAGGGGAGTTTTTTTATGATGACAAACATCGAAAACCACATTTCGGGCATGTCGCCGTTCAAGCCCGAGTTTGAGCAGTACATCGACCGCAACCCGGGACGCGGCTCGCTGAAGGTGCAGGTCAGCGCCGCCAACCAGAGCTTTCCCGTCAAAAACGTCTTTATCGACGTGGCGGTGCTCTCGGACGGCGTCCGCTACAGCCTTTACCACGACGTCACCGACAACTCGGGCATCGTCAGCGAGATAGTCCTGCCGTCCTGCGTGGGCAGCGACAACAACAGCCCCGAGACCGCCGGCAAAAACGACGTGACCTACCTTGTGTCCGCCTATCACCCGGATTTCCGCGAGGTGGTAGACTTCCCCGTGACCGTGCAGGACAGGATAGAAACCATCCTGCCCATCGCGCTGGAGCCGCTTAGCATGGGACGGGAGGGCTGACTATGGCTGTCACACCTGTCATCCCGCAGACCATCACCGTCCATCTGGGCAGACCCAACACCGACGCGCCCAATGTGACGGTGCCGTTTACCGATTATATAAAGAATGTGGCGTCCAACGAGATATATCCCACCTGGCCGGAAAACGCCATCCGAGCCAATATACTGGCGCAGATCACCTTTGCGCTCAACCGCGTCTACACCGAGTTTTACCGCAGCCGAGGCTACGACTTCGACATCACCGACAACACCTCTATCGACCAGAACTATGTCTATGGCGGCGAGGTGTATGACAATATCAGCCGCATAGTCGACGAGACCTTCAACAACTATATAGTGCGCAGGGGCAGTGTAGAGCCGCTTTACGCGCAGTTTTGCGACGGCTACCAAACCAACTGCAACGGGCTGCTGCAGTGGGGCACCGTCACGCTGGCAAACCGCGGCTACACGCCCATACAGATCTTGCGCTACTACTACGGCGACGACATCGGCATAGTGTACAACGCTGAGGTGGGCGGCAACATCGAGTCCTACCCGGGCGTGGCGCTGCGGCGCGGCTCCTTCGGCGACGACGTGCTGACCATCAAGCGCGAGCTTAACCGCATCGGCAAAAACTATCCCGCCATTCCCGCGGTAAATACCGATACGGGCGTTTATGACCTTGAAACCGAAAACGCCGTAAAAAAGTTTCAGGAGATATTCAACCTGGACGCCGACGGCGTGGTGGGCAAGGCGACGTGGTACAAGATAAAGCAGGTGTTCGCGGCGGTAAAACGGCTGTCCGAGATAACCAGCGAGGGACTTACGCTTTCGGAGGTCGAAAAGCGCTACACCCGCGAAATGAGCATAGGCTCGCGCGGCGTAGATGTGGAGGCGCTGCAATACTATCTGGCGTTCCTCGGCTATTTCTATCCCGAGCTGCCGCCTATCCCGATAACGGGTTATTTCGGCGAATTGACCCGCGACGCGGTGTTCACCTTTCAAAACAACTACGGGCTGCCCGTGACGGGAGTGGTTGACGCCAACGTTTTCTTCGCCATCGAGCGCGCCTATCAAAACGCGGTAAGCGACCTGCCTCCGAGCTACCGGACCGCAATAGGCGAGCCATACCCCGGACGCTTTATCATAGAGGGCGACAGGGGAGAGAGCGTGCGCATCATCCAGCGCTATCTTAATATAGTGGCGCAGAGCAACCCCGCCATACCGACCATAGCGGTGGACGGCATCTTCGGTCCGCGCACCAAAGCCGCCGTTATCGCCTTTCAGCGGTCGCTGGGCTTTGAGCAAAACGGCGCCGTGGGCCCCGCCGAATGGGCTGAGCTGGTCATCCGCGGCAACCGCCTGTAGCGGTCGGGCGATTTGCCGTTGAAGCGGCGCGGAGGAAAAAGTGCGGAGAAGCGCCGAAGCTTTTCTTCCACGCCGCCGGGTGTTTTGTGAATATGCGTAAAATTCCAAAAATTATTTACAAATATATTACAAAAATGATTGACTTTTTACTTGAAACTCAATATAATAAATATGGATAAGTTTGCTGGTTTTTTACATATCTATAGCAAAAAAGTGGCGTTCTTATCCATGCAATCACCACAAAGCCCGTCAAAATGGCTAAAAATGCTCTTGATAGCCTGCCTGAAGGGGCTTTGTGGCGTGCACACGGGAGATTTTTTCTTTAAAGCGGCACATCAATTCATTTTTATTTCCGATTAATGAAGCTTACTATCTATCTCGCCGCCGCGAAGGAATTTTCATCTCGCAGCGCGTGGCAGCAAACCGCCGTGAACGTTTAGGCGGCTGTCAAAATCCGCGCGCCGCACATATCCTTGGGTTTTCGCTGCTTGACGAAACCCGCTTCAAACGGCGTTTTTCCGCTGAGGAGGACAGGCTTTTCGCCGTGTGCTCCGCCAAAGGGGCTTCGCCCGCACCGCCGATGTGTCTCTGCCGGGGCAAATGCAGAGGCTGCCGCGGTGTAACGCGCGAAAGCTGTCCGCTTGAAGGCCGCAGGACGACGCCGAGGCGATTTTTCCGATTCGCCTCGGCAAAAGCACGGAGGCTTTTTCGGCTTCCACCCATCCATCAAGGGTGCAGATTCCGCTGTGCACGGCGTTTCTGCTGCCCTCTACACAAATTAAGGAGGAAAAAAATGAACAAAACACTTAAGAAAATCACAGCGGTGTTTACTTCTGCTATGATGCTGACCTCTGTTATCGCTGTCAGCGCCATGTCAGTCGCCGCTGATGATGAAGTAGAAACCGACAGCTATCTGGTTGCCGGCAGCTCGGGCGAGATCTTCGGTACCGCATGGGATCCTGCCAACCACGACAATGAGGCGTACAGCGCTGTACAGCTCAAGACCGTTAAGAATGAAACTGAATGGATCGGCGACGCTGTTTCCGGCGACAACGTGACCTTCAACCTCACCGGCGCAGGTACCTTTACGGTCGTTTATACTCCCGATGCGAACGTTAACGACGGCGCGGGCTACACCTCTGTTACCGGCGACATCGTTGAGGCCATCACCAACTTCGAGTATACCAGTATTTACGCGGCAGGTAACGGCGAAGGAGCTTACCTGAACGGCGCTTCCTGGACTCCCGATGCTCCGGCAAATAAGATGGCCGAGATCGCTCCCGACATCTGGAGAATCACTTTTGCGAACGTCGGTCAAGGCTTTGATCGTCAGATCAAGTTTGCTGTTGACGGCGCATGGACCCACAACTTCGGCGCTCCCGATTTTGAGGAAGGCGACGACATGAACAACCATATCGGCGAGTGGATGGACGCTAAGTACAACAGCTCCAACATCACCTTCGATACCGATGATACTTGCACTATCGTTGCTACTATCGATATGAGTGCGTTTGACTTTACTGACAAGAGCGGCGCAAAGTTCAAGATCGACATTGTTTATGATGAGGATATTGAGCCCTCCACAGACGGTTATCTCGTAGCAGGTAGCGCGGGCGAGATCTTCGGTACCGCCTGGGATCCTACCAACCATGATAACGACATGGATCAGGTGGGCGGCCTCTGGGCAAAGACCTACACCGTAGATCAGGCGTACAGCGCTGTACAGCTCAAGACCGTTAAGAATGAAACTGAGGCGTACAGCGCTGTACAGCTCAAGACCGTTAAGAATGAAACTGAATGGATCGGCGACGCTGTTTCCGGCGACAACGTGACCTTCAACCTCACCGGCGCGGGCACCTTCACCGTATATTATGATCCCGATCCTACCTTCAACGAAGGCGCAGGCTTCACCTATGTGACCGGCAGCATCGTTGAGGAGATCGGCGACTTTGAGTACACCAGCATTTACGCGGTAGGTAACGGCGAAGGAGCTTACCTGAACGGCGCTTCCTGGACTCCCGATGCTGCGGCAAATAAGATGACCGAGATCGAAGACGGCATCTGGCAAATCACTTTTGAGAATGTCGGTCAAGGCTTTGATCGTCAGATCAAGTTTGCTGTTGACGGCGCATGGACCCACAACTTCGGCGCTCCCGATTTTGAGGAAGGCGACGAAATGAACAACCATATCGGCGAGTGGATGGACGCTAAGTACAACAGCTCCAACATCACCTTCGATACCGATGATACTTGCACTATCATTGCGACGCTCGATATGACAAACTTTGACTTCGCTACCAAGAGAGGCGCTAAGTTCAAGCTCGACGTTATCTATGATTATGTTACCGGCGACGTTGACGGCGACGGCGAAGTTACCATTGATGACGTTACCGCACTGCTTGAGTATCTGGCTGAGTATGAAGACGCTGAAATCGATAGATATGCTGCCGATGTAAACGGCGACGGCAAGATCAACGTTTTGGATGTTACCGATATTCAGAGATTCCTCGCGGAAATCATTACTTTTGACTAAGTCATTAGCAATGTAAACGGATCTGTTTTGTTCTTATCCGAAATATCTAAAAAAGAATCACGCGGCTTTTGCCGCGTGATTTTTTTATATAGGAAGGTACGTTTTTCTGTATTTTTGCAGTATGTATATACAGTCATGCTGTCGTTGTCGGTACGATCGTTGACCCGCCGTTGCAGAACGCTGTTGCTGAAACGCAAGTTTTCCAAAGGCGGAGTGATGCAACGTTCCGTTGCCGCGTGATTTTTTCTATGAAGCTTCTCCCATGTTTTCCCGCAAAACAGTCAAAATCTTTTTCTCCCTGCGGCTAACCTGTACCTGAGTCATACCCAGCGCCTTTGCGGTTTGCGTCTGCGTTTTGCCTCGGTAATACCTCAGCTCGATCAGCGCGCGGTCACGCTCCTCCAGCGCCGCAAGCGCCTGATGCAGCGTCAGCCGTTCGGTTATGTCAAACTGGATGTCGGGCGACGGCAGATCTAGCTGCAAGCCTTCGTCTCCGTCTGCTCCCGCTGTCAGCGAAAGCGGCACCTGAGCGCTGCCTATTGCCTCGACGATCTTTTCACGGCTGACGTTTAGCCGCCTTGCAAGCTCGCTTACGCTCAGCTCCTCGCCCTGTGCCTTGACGCTCTCGCTGTTGAGCCGCGCGATCTTAAGCGACAGCTCCCTTAGCGAGCGGCTCACCTTGACCGTGCCGCCGTCGCGGAACAGCCGTTTTATCTCGCCCATTATAACGGGGAAGGCGTAGGTGGAAAACTGCAGATCGCGGCTTTCGTCAAAGCGGTCTATCGCCTTGGCAAGTCCCAGCATCCCCGCCGCGTACAGCTCCTCGTAATCGACGCCCTTGCCCGAAAAGCGCCTGCACAGCGAATGTACCAGTCCCAGGTGCCGCTGCGCCAGGGCGTTTCGCTCATTCATCCGCGCCTATCCGCTTTTCCAGCGTTACAGTGGTGCCCTTGCCGGGGGTTGAGCGCACCCGCACCTTGTCGCAAAAGCTCTGCATCACCGCAAAGCCCAGCCCCGCGCGTTCCTCGTCGGCGGCGGTGGTGAACAGCGGCTCCATAGCCCGCGCCACATCCTCAATGCCGCAGCCGCGGTCGCGGATGCTCAAAACCACCTTGCCGTCCTCCGATATTTTCCCCGTGATGTATATGGTGCCGCTCTGCCTGCGGTAGCCGTGGACGATGCAGTTGGTCACCGCCTCTGACACGGCGGTCTTTATGTCGCTCAGCTCGCTGACAGTGGGGTCAAGATCCATCACAAACGCCGCCACGGCGCTGCGGGCGAACGCCTCGTTGCGGCTTTTGGAGGGAAAGTTCAGCTTCATTTCATTCATCGTTTTCATCCCAGCACCCCCAAACCTTCCAAGCCCGACATGGCGAATATGCGGTAGGCGGTGTCGGAGTAGTTGCACACGCGCAGCGCGCCGCCCAGCAGCTTCATCTGGCGGTAACGCCCCATCACCAGCCCCACGCCCGAGGAATCCATAAAGCTCACCTTGCCGAAGTCCAGGCAGAGCAGCCTGGGTTTTAGCGACTGCGCCAGCCCGTCCACCCGAGCGCGGATCCCTGCGGCGCTGTCGTGGTCGATCTCTCCCGACAGATAGGCGGTAAGTACATTGTTTTTGAATTCGGTTTCTATCATATGTATCATCCTTTCAAAAGAAATACGCCATACTAATCATCATAATTAGTATGGCGTAAAATATTTGTCATATTCGGTCGCGAGAGAAAAATAATGGAGGATCGGGATTTGCTTCGCGCGGATTTGCTGTCATTTACTGCGATGATCGCAGGATATACGGGCGTATCTCGCCCGCGAGATACAGCGAGCCGCAAATAAGCACCGCGCCGTTTTCCCGCGCAGCAGTGTCCAGCGCTTTGTCAAACGCCGCCTGCGGACTGTCAAAGGCGGTCACGTCGTCGTAGACGCGGCGGAATTTTTCGGCGAGCGCCTGCGGGTCAAGGGCGCGCGGATTGTCGATCGGCACGGTGTACACCCTGCGGAACAGTCCGCGCAGCAGCGCTATAGAGCTGTCAACGTCCTTGTCGGCGAGCATACCCATAACGCAGGTGATAGGCGCTTTTGGCAGAAAGTCCTCGACAGCCCGCTCCAAAGCCGCTATGCCGTTGGGGTTGTGGGCGCCGTCCAAAAGCACCGGAGGGCGCTTGCCCAGCAGTTCCAGCCGCGCGGGATTTACCGCTTTTTCCAAGCCCTCGGATACAGCGTCATCAGTGAACGAGAGGTCACCTTTATTTCTTAAATAGAATAATGCGCTCAGTGCGGCAGAGGCGTTCTCTACCTGATGCCGACCCGCCAGCCGCAGGCGGTATTCTCTGCCGTTTAGCTCAAAGCGGCTGCCCTCCAAATCGGTTTGCAGCACTTGCAGCGGCAGGTCGCTGCCCCTGATAAGCGGAACGTTCTTTTCGCGCGCGGTTTTTTCGATGACCGCCATCGCCTCCGCTTCCTGAGGAGAGGTGACGACCGCCGAGCCGCTTTTGATGATGCCGCATTTTTGCGCGGCGATCTTTTCAATGGTGTCGCCGAGCACCGCGGTGTGATCCAGCCCGATCACGGTTATCACCGCGCACAGCGGCGGACGGATAACATTGGTGCAGTCCAAAAGACCGCCCATGCCCGTTTCAAGCACTACCACGTCGCAGTGCTCCCGCGCGTGGATGTAAAACTGCAGGGCGTTGACGTACTCGAACTCGGTGATGATAACGCCTTCCTCGCGCAGCTGCTCCAAAACAGGGAAGGTAGCCTCCACCGCCTCGGTCAGCGTTTTTTTTGAGATCATTTGGTTGTTTATCTGTATGCGCTCACGAAAGTCGGTGATGTAGGGCGAGATGAACAGACCCGTGCGGTAGCCCGCCGCGACCAGCACCGAGGACAGCACCGCGCAGACGGAGCCTTTGCCGTTGGTGCCCGCTACGTGGATGTATTTAAGCTTGTCCTGCGGATCGCCCAGGCGTTTAAGCAGCTCGCGCATACGCTCCAGCCCGGGACGCGAGCCGAAGGTCAGCAGAGAGTGTATCTTTTCCAATGCGGTTTCATAGGTCATGCCAGCAGCTCCTTGTAGATCTCGTTTTTCTTAATGCCCGTGACGGCGGCTGCCTCCTTTGCGGCGGCTGTCGCTTTTTCACCCCTGTCCATAAGCTGCCTAGCCAGCGCCACGGCGGCTTCCAGGGTGTATTCCTCCGCCGCTTCCTCCCGCGCGCCCTCAAGCACCAGCACTATCTCGCCCTTTACGCTGCCGTCGGAAAGGTGCTCGGCGGCGTATTTGGTGGTTGTGCGGATAACCTCCTCGTGTATCTTGGTAAGCTCGCGCACGATGCTCAGCCGACGGTCGCCGAAGGTGTCATAAAAGTCGCGCAGCGTCGCGGGCAGCTTGTGCGGCGCCTCGTAAAAAATCATGGTTCGCCGCTCGTGCATAAGGCTCTGCAAATGCTCGGCACGGCTTTTTTTGTTCACGCTCAAAAAGCCCTCAAAGCAAAACCGTCCCGTTTCCAGTCCCGACACAGCCAGAGCGGACACCACCGCGCTGGGGCCGGGCACCACGACGGTCTTTATGCCGCGCTCCTCGCAGAGGCGGATGAGATCCTCGCCCGGGTCGGAGATGCAGGGCATGCCCGCGTCGGTGACTACAGCGCAGCTCTCGCCCTGCTCGATTCGGGCGCAGATCAGCTCTCCGCGCTCGCGTTTGTTGTGTTCAAAGTAGCTGACCATCGGCTTTTTTATTCCGAGGTGGTTCAGCAGCTTTAGGGTCACTCTGGTGTCCTCGGCGGCGATGAAGTCCGCCTCAGCCAGCGTTTGCGCCGCGCGCGGCGACAGGTCCGACAGATTTCCGATGGGAGTGCCCGTTACATATAATATCCCTGCCATGATAGCCTCAACTTTCAACGGATTTATAGCATCCGTAAATCTCCAGCATTTCCTCTGAAAAGCCGCCTTTCTCGTCCTCGATGAACAGCGTGGGCAGCACGTCCATATAGCCGCGCCTGCCGCCTCGTCTGCCCTCCAGCAAAAACAGCTTGGGCGGCTTGTTCCTGCGCTGCTGCACCAGACGCAGACGCTTTGGCTCTATCTGAAAGCGGCGCATGCTTTCCATCACGTCCGCAAGCCGTTCGGGTCGCTGGCACACGCAGAATCTTCCGCCGAAGGTCAGCAGCGAGGAGGCGGCTTCGCAAATATCGTCAAAGGTGCACGCAGCCTCGTGCCGCGCCAGCAGTTTTTTGCTTTCGGGATTCAGTATGCCCGTTCCCTCAGGCTTATACGGCGGGTTGCACGCGACGACGTCAAACACGCCGAAGGGCAGCTTGCCTTTCAGGCCTTTTATGTCCGCGTGGATAACCGCAAGCTGTTCCTCAAGGTGATTCAGCGTCACGCTGTCGCGCAGGAGCGCGCAGGCGTCCTCCTGTATCTCCACCGCCGAAATTGAGAGGCGACGGTCGTCGCGCAGCCACAGCAGCGGTATTGTGCCGCAGCCGGTGCCCAGGTCGGCGCAGAGCTTCGCGCCCGAGGGCTTGGCAAAATCGGCGAGCAAAACGGTGTCGGTGGAAAAGTGATAGCTTTCCGACACAAAAATCTCAATTCCGCCGCCCAGCGGCTCGCGGTGAATGTTTTTCATACGCGACCTCCAAATCAATTGCTTTCTATATTATAGTATATCGAGCGCGATTTTTCAACAAGCTTTTACGCCTAATACTAATCTCAGATAAAAAGTGGACAAAGATTTGCGAGGATATTTTTCGCAAGACGAGGCGAAGGACGCCGCAAGGCTGGCGCCTTGCAAGGACG
>CADBHB010000040.1 GCA_902794395.1 uncultured Ruminococcus sp. | reverse complement strand
GCGCCGGTGGGCGCATACTCCGCCTTTGGAAGGCTTAGTGTTAGCATAAAACTTCATCGACGGCGGGGGCAAAGAATTGCTGTCGCCTTCGATTACCTTTATATTTTGTGTGGAGCGGATGAAGTGTTTGGGATGAATGAACAAGGTACTGCACCGCTTGATTTGGCGTGTGCGGAGTCAAAAGGTCATCTGCGCAGTTCGCTAAAAACGTGCCGCCGGCACGTTTTTTTTAACGCTCACCTTCGATTCCCATCCGCTTAGCCAAAAAAACGGAGTACCCATCGGGTACTCCGTTTTTTTGGAGCGGATGAAGGGAATCGAACCCTCACGATCAGCTTGGAAGGCTGAAGTTCTACCACTAAACTACATCCGCGGATTTACAACAGATTAATTATATCACTTGTATGCAAATATGTCAAGTCTTAATTTTTGTGCCGTTTGCTTATGCTTTTATGCTAAAAGCGCGGGGCAGAGCGCCTATTTCTCGTCAGTTTTTGATATTGTCAAACGGTGAAAAATGTGGTAAAATTCTTATTTGGAAATAGTCTGTCGGAACGGGGGAAGAACAATGAGAAAGCTGGCACAGAGGACCGAGGCGGTCGTCAGCCTCAGCGCGCTCGAACACAATGTCAGCCGCATCCGCGAGATCATCGGCGACGGCGTTGAGATCATGGCGGTGCTTAAGGGCGACGGTTACGGCCACGGCGAAAAGGGGATCTACTCCACATTGAAAAAATGCGGCATCGAGCGTTACGCGGTCGCTGTGTGGGAGGAAGGCGCTTCCCTTAGAGAGGCGGGCTGCACCGAGCCTATCCTGCTGCTCGGCGACACCTGTGACGGACAGCTGGAAAACATAATAAAATACAATCTCACACCCGCCATTTTTTCCTATGACACCGCGCAAAAGCTAAGTATGCTGGCTCGTTGGAGCGGCATAACCTGTCCGGTGCATATCAAAATAGATACCGGCATGAGCCGCATAGGCTTTCCCGCCGACGAGCTCTCTGTGGAGCTTATCCGGCGCATAAACGATTTGGAAAACATTAAGATCACCGGCGCTTTCACTCATTTTGCCCGCGCCGATGAAGCCGACGGCGAAAGCGCGAAGGCTCAGTTTGAAAAATACATCCGCATGCTCGAGCGCCTTGAGGACGCGGGCGTGTCCATCCCCTGCAAGCACGTCGCCAACAGTCCCGCCATCCTGCTTCGCCCCGAAACACGGCTCGACGCGGTGCGCGCGGGCGACATACTCTTCGGCTTGTGTCCCATTGACGAGGACGACTGGGCAAAGGCGGATTTCCGCCAGGTCATGTACTGGTACACCTATGTGGTTATGGTCAAGGAGGTGCCCGCGGGTACCGAGGTGGGCTACGGCGGCACCTTTGTCACCGAGCGCCCCACTAAGATAGCCACCATTCCCGTAGGCTTTGCGGACGGCTACAGCCGCGAGCTTTCAAACATCGGCAAGGTGCGCATCAACGGGCAGGAGGCGCCGATAATCGGCAGAGTATGCATGGATCAGTTTATGGTCGACGTCACGGACATAGGCGAGGTCAAGCGCGGCGATACGGTCGCCCTGCTCGACGACGAGCTGAGCGTGCTGTGGATGGCAGACCTGCTCGACAGAAATGTGGATGAGATTGTCTGCGGCATCTCAAAGCGAGTGCCGCGGATATATGAAGATTAAAAGGAGTTGGAAATCATGGCATATATTTTTAAAATCATCAAGCACGCAAGCTTCGGCAAGATGAAGGAGGCGGTGAACACCGTTCACGAGCGCTCGGGCATCAGCAAGGCAAAGATCTACCGCGATATGATCCACTGCACCCGCAAATACGGCGCCGGCTACTACGATTATCAGATCTTCGCGTTCTATAACCTCACCGAGGAGCAGCGCGCCACCTACGTCACCCGCCTTATAAGCAAAAAGTTCAACACCTTTATGAACGACTACGAATACGCTCACTTCCTCGAAAACAAGGACGAGTTCAACAAGCTCTATAAAAAGTATATCGGCAGAGATTTCATCCAGTTCCAAGAGGCGACCAAGGACGAGGTCAAGGCGTTCTGCGAGGCGCATGACGTGCTTTTCTGCAAAATGCAGGACCTTGAGTGCGGCCACGGCTGCGAGCGCATCAAGGTCAGCGATTACAAGGACTTTGACGAGCTGTACGCGTATTTGAAGGAGAAGGATTTCTGCATCCTCGAGGAGAATATCGAGCAGCATCCCGACGTAAAGAAGCTCTATCCCAACGCGGTAAATTCAATGCGCTTCATCACCGTGCTGGACAAGGACGGCGAGCCGCACCTGCTCTACATCGTTCAGAAGATGGGTCTCGGCGGCAGCATCATCGACAACAACTGCCTGTTCACGCCCGTCGATCCCGAAACAGGGGAGATGAAGTACCCCGCGCACTCGGGCGACACCCTCAAGGGCATCGTTTACACCGAGCACCCCGACACCCACATCAAGATCCAGGGCTACAAGATACCCTTCGTGAAGGAAGCGGTACAAATGGTGCTCGAGGCGGCAAAGGTAACTCCGCAGATCCGCTATGTCGGCTGGGACGTCGCCACCACGCCCAACGGTCCCGCCATCATCGAGGGCAACACCTACTGCGCCCACGACTTCTGGCAGCTTCCGCCGCATACTCCCGACGGTATCGGCATGCTTCCTACCATCAAAAAGTATATCCCCGAGTTTTTTGAGGGAAAAATAAAATAATCTGCTTTTGCAATATCGCCCTGCTTCCGTATTTCCACGAGAAGCAGGGCGATTTCGATTATTTATACGTCAGTACGATCAGCAGCCGCCGCAGCCGCAGCCGTCGTTGTTACCGCAGCCGCAGCCGTTGTTTCCGCCGCAGCAGCAGAGGATCAAAAGAATCAGAATAATGCAGCCGCAGCCGCCGTTGTTACCGAAGAAATTCATACCCTAACCTCCTTTCGTCTACATTACATACTATTGCGAAAGGGGGATTTGGTGCAATCAATATTCCTCAAAAAGCCGACCGCTCATCATAAGCGGCGGGTCAAAGCACTAAAAGCCTTGACCCGCCGATAACAGTATTATATGTAAAGCTGAGGTTTTATGGGTGCGGAAAAGGGGACCCGGGTCACACATTGAAGCGGAACAGCACTACGTCGCCGTCCTTCATCACATATTCCTTGCCCTCGCTGCGGACAAGTCCCTTTTCCTTTGCCGCCGCCATGCTGCCGCAGGCGATCAGGTCGTCGTAGGCGATGACCTCGGCGCGGATGAAGCCGCGTTCAAAGTCGGAGTGTATCTTGCCCGCCGCCTGAGGCGCCTTGGTGCCGTTCTTGATCGTCCACGCGCGCACCTCCTGCTTGCCGGCGGTGAGATAGGAAATAAGTCCCAGCAGGGTGTAGCATTCCTTGATGAGGCGGTCAAGTCCGCTTTCTTCAAGTCCCATGTCGGCGAGAAACATCTCCTTTTCCTCTTTATCCATCTCAACGATCTCTTCCTCGATCTGAGCGCAGATAGGCAGCACGCCCGCGTGCTCCTCTGCGGCTATCTCCCTGACCTTTTGATAGCCCTCGTTGCTGTCCAGACCGTTGCTGAAATCGTCGTCGCTCATGTTTGCGGCGTAAATAACGGGCTTGCTTGTCAGCAGCGCCACTTCGTTCAGCAGCGCCTGCTCCTCCTCGTCACAGTCAACGCTTCTGGCGGGCTTGCCCTGCTCGAGAGTTTTGAGCACACGGGTGTAGAAGTCCACGTCGCGCTGGAACTTCTTGTCGCCCTTGACCATCTTTTTGGTTTTGTCTATGCGGCGCTCCATCATCTCCACGTCGGAGAGGATAAGCTCCAGGTTGATGGTTTCAATATCGCGCGCCGGGTCGATGCTGCCCTCGACATGGATGATGTCGTCGTTTTCAAAGCAGCGCACCACGTGCACTATAGCGTCGCACTCGCGGATGTTTGACAGGAATTTGTTGCCCAGACCCTCGCCCTTGGAAGCGCCCTTTACCAGACCGGCTATGTCCACGAACTCAATGGTGGCAGGGGTGTATTTGTCGGGATCGTACATCTCGGCAAGCACGTCAAGGCGCTTGTCGGGAACGGCTACCACGCCGATGTTCGGCTCAATGGTGCAGAACGGATAGTTGGCGCTCTGCGCGCCGGCGTTGGTGATTGCGTTAAAAAGGGTGCTCTTGCCCACGTTAGGCAAGCCTACAATACCCAATTTCATAATTGTTAGCTCCTTTTGAACAAGATAAAATACTTGCGAAATTGCCTATAATATAGTATCATAAAACTGTTAGAATTACAAGTAAAAGGTGATTTTATGACAGAAAAAACCATTTTTCTGAAAGTGGAGGAGGACAACCTCGCCTGCGCCATGGGCAGCGGAACGCTGGAGGTTTTGGCTACACCTGCGGTGGTCGCGCTGATGGAGTGCGCCGCGTCGGGCTTAGCGGGCGAGATACTCGGCGATGAAGCCTTGACGACCGTAGGCACTATGATCTCCATAGAGCACAGCAGTCCCACGCCGCTCGGCGCCGAGGTGACCGCCACGGCAAGGCTGCTGAAAAGGGAAGGCAGGGTGTTTCATTTTGAGGTGAGCGCCGCCGACAAAAAGGGCGAGATAGCCAGGGGCACCCACACGCGGGTCAGTGTAAAGGCGGATAAATTCATGCAAAAGGCGAACACGAAGTTCAACCGCTACACCTATGTGCTTTTTGATCTTGACGGCACCGTCAGCCGCAGCGCCGAGGGCATCCGCGCGTCGCTTGAATACGCTATAAAGGAGCTGGACGTCCCGATGCCCGACTTGAACGACTACACCCTATATATCGGGCCGCCGCTGATAGATACCTTTAAGAACCTGGTCGGGCTAGACAACGAGCGCGCGGAGATCGGCTCGCACCTTTACCGCAGCTACTACAATAAGCGCGGCAAGCTGCTCAACCGCGCATATGACGGGGTAGAGGAGCTGCTGTCAAAGCTCAAGGAGAGGGGCTGCAAGCTTGCGGTCTGCACCTCAAAATACGAGCCCTTCGCTAAGGAGATAATCGACATACTCGGTCTTACCGAATACTTTGACGCAGTCTGCGGCTCCACCCTCGACGGCAGCCGCAAGGACAAGCGCGATCTGATCCCCTACGCGGTGGAGTCGCTCGGCGGCGATTTCGCGCGCGATAAGCGCCTGACCGTAATGCTGGGCGACACATATTACGACGCAAGGGGAGCCGCCGAGTGCGGCGTGGATTTCATCGGCATCAGCTACGGCTACGGTACGGTGGAGGCTATGAAAAGCGAGGGCGCGTCGGTATTTGCGGACACGCCGGAGCAGGTGCTTGCGTTCCTGTAATAATATGCGGATCGCCCGCGTAGAATAAAGCGGGTGATTTGATGTTCGTTTTTCATTGTAAGCCGCTGCGCCACAAGAGGGTGTTCTTTTCGCTGATAGCGGTCACGGCAGCCGCGGCGCTATGCTGCACGGTGCTGTCCGTCTGCCGCCGCGACACCCCTAAAAGCAGCGCGAAAGCAGGGGACAGGGAATACTCCACCGTCATAAAGGACGGCGGCTACAGCGCGTTTTTCGCGCAGCTGGGGCTTGACGCTGACAACGCCCCCGTTACCGAGAAGGCAGTGACCATCCCCGACGGATTCAACCAAACCTACGAGGCGTACAACGTCCTGCAAAAGCATGCGGGGCTTGACCTGTCGCCGTATAAGGGCAAACGGGCGACGCTGATGACTTTTCAACTGCGCGGCGCTGCGGCAAACACTGCCGTGCTGCTGGTCAAGGACGGACGGGTTATCGGCGGACACCTGACGAACGGAGAGTACGGCAGCGAGGATCTACCGCTAATTTGATATGGAACGACTGGATAAATTTATTGCCGACCGCGGCGATCTCAGCAGGCGGGACGCGCAAAAGCTGATAAAGGGCGGCGAGGTGACCGTAGACGGAGCTGTCTGCCGCCAACCCGACCGCAAGGTGGACGAGTCGTCCGCCGTTTCAGTGCGCGGACAAGCCGTGTCGGGCGAAAAATTTGTGTATATCATGCTAAACAAGCCCGCGGGCGTAGTATCGGCTACGGAGGACAGGCGCGACAGGACCGTTATAGATATTCTGCCTAAGGAGTACCGCCGTCGCGGGCTGTTTCCTGCGGGGCGGCTTGACAAGGACACCGAGGGTCTGCTCATCCTCACCAACGACGGCGATTTTGCCCACAGGATGCTCTCGCCGAAAAAGCATGTGCCAAAAACCTACATAGCCTCGGTGGACGGAGCAATCACACAGGACATGATACGCCGCTTTGAGGAGGGGGTAGTCTTTGCGGACGGCACTCGCTGCTTGCCCGCGAAGCTTGAAAATATCACAAAAAATGACAATTATGTAGCAAGGGTTACAATTTGCGAGGGCAAATTTCATCAAGTGAAGAAGATGTTTGCTACATGCGGGCTAAATGTTGTGCACCTTCAACGAATATCTGTCGGGAATTTGTATTTAGATAGCAATTTGCCCATAGGCTGTTGCAAATATTTGACAAATTTGGAGATTAAGCAAGTTTTTATCGGCAATATACACGAAAATAAAGATTGATTTTTTACTCTATAATTATTTTAAATAAAATAAAGCTTTAATATTTAGTTAAAATCGGTATAGTAAAAATTTGCGAAAAGTGCTATATTATTATACGTAATAAAATTATTACAAAACTGGAGGTATTTATAAATGGCAAGTTTATCATTAAGAAACGTGTACAAAATTTATGACGGCAACGTCACAGCCGTTAAGGATTTCAATCTTGAAATCGCCGACAAAGAATTCATCATCTTTGTAGGCCCTTCCGGCTGCGGTAAGTCCACCACCCTGAGAATGATTGCAGGTCTTGAGGATATTTCCAAGGGTGAGCTCTACATCGGCGGCACCCTCGTCAACGACGTAGCGCCCAAGGACAGAGATATAGCGATGGTTTTCCAGAACTACGCTCTTTATCCTCACATGACCGTTTACGATAACATGGCGTTCGGTCTTAAGCTCAGAAAGACTCCGAAGGATGAAATCAAGAGAAGAGTTGAAGAAGCTGCCAGAATCCTCGGCATCGAGCAGTTCCTCGAGAGAAAGCCGAAGGCTCTCTCCGGCGGTCAGAGACAGCGTGTTGCTATGGGTCGTGCCATCGTACGTGATCCTAAGGTATTCCTCCTTGACGAGCCGCTCTCCAACCTGGACGCTAAGCTCCGTGCGCAGATGCGTACCGAGATCTCCAAGCTGCACCAGAGACTGGGCACCACCTTCATCTACGTAACCCATGACCAGACCGAGGCTATGACGCTTGGTACCAGAATCGTTGTTATGAAGGACGGCGTCATCCAGCAGGTAGACTCTCCTCAGAACCTCTACGATTATCCCGGCAACATGTTCGTTGCGGGCTTCATCGGATCTCCCCAGATGAACTTCATCGACGCGAAGATCGCCAAGAAGGGCAGCAACTACACCCTCAACTTCGATAAGTATGAGGTTCCGATCCCCGCTGACAAGTGCGCAGGCGGCAAGCTCGACGCTTATGTAGGCAAGGACGTTGTATTCGGCATCCGTCCCGAGCACGTACATGACGAGGTCGATGAGCTCAAGAAGGCTGCTATCCAGTTCGAGGCTACCGTAGACGTAACCGAGCTGATGGGCGCCGAGATCTACCTGTATGTCAACATCGCAGGTCAGCCCGTAACCGCTCGTGTCGCTCCCACCTCTAAGTCCAAGGTAGGCGACAAGGTCAAGGTTTGCTTCAGCCTCGACAAGCTCCACATCTTTGACAAAGACACCGAGCAGATCATTACCAACTGATAATAAGCATTCCGGGGCAGTCGAAAGGCTGCCCTGTTCTTTTAACCGAGGATAACGGGTGTGAACAAATCAAAGCTGTTCCCGTTTTCGATGACGTTTATCATAAACATAAAAAAGCTCAAAAAAAGGAGAATCGGTATGAAAAAAATCATCATCCCGGTCGCGCTGATGCTCGCTTTGGTGTTAGTGTTCACCGGCTGTGAAACCAAGAAAAAAGCAGTCAGTATAGAAAAATTCACTTCCGTGGCGGAATCTCACGGCTTGAAAGTCGTTGATGAATCCGATGGATATAAGGATGATTCTCGCTTTCAGTCCGTTACCAGCGGCGAACATACGGACGGTTGGTATGTCTCTTTTGTAGTCGGCACAAGTGTAAGTGACGCAAAAAACATTTTTGAGAACAACGAAAGCAGATATAAAGAGGAATACCAGGGAAGCTCTTCCAGCAAGAGCGTCGGTAATTATTCGACGTTTAAACTGAATAACGACACTCAGTATGTGTATATGTGCCGCGTAGATAAAACTATCCTCTTTGTCGATGTGGATCAAAAGTTTGCGGAAGAAGCAAAAAAGATCGTCTCTGAGTTAGGCTACTGATCCGCTTGATATGCAACGGCGTTTTGCTCAAATTGCCTAAAATTCAAAAAAGCTGAAAAAAAGACTTGCTTTTTTTCTTGAAGTGTGCTATCATATGTCTTGCGGTTGAAAAACCGCTATGCGCCGGTAGCTCAGCTGGATAGAGTGTCTGACTACGAATCAGAAGGTCGGGAGTTCGAGTCTCTTCCGGCGCGCCATAGAAAACGGATGTCCGTTCGGGCATCCGTTTTCTATTTACCGTAACAGCGCAAAGGAAGAGACTCGAAGGCGAGTGTGCCGAGAGAGGAGCGCGAAGTCGCTCCGAACGCGGGCAAAAACAGTCCGGCGGACTGTTTTTAACGAGAGCGTTGCAGAAGCGTAAAACTATGAACACACCGCAACAAGCGAGGCAGGCGTTATGTATTATGCAAACCATCTTCCGGCGCGCCATAGAAAACGGATGTCCGTTCGGGCATCCGTTTTCTATTTACCGTAACAGCGCAAAGGAAGAAACTCAAAGGCGAACGTACTGAGAGTACATAACTTTCAAAAATTTTTGCATTTTCTATTGACATAGACATGATAATTCACTATAATAAAACGATTTGATAAGCATTCAAATGGGTGGCTTGGGAAAAAAGGAGAATTATTATGCAACATGAATTTGAGTATGTTTCAAAGAAAAGCCCAAAAGTGAAAGCTGCCTACAACGACTTAATGCAGTTGCTTCGAGAAGTCAGAAAAGACTTAAGGACATACTATACTTTTCAACACAAAATAATCGGCAGTTACGCGCGAAATATGATTACCTATGACAGGAAATCAAATATTGGCTTTGATTTTGATGTGAACATTTATCCTAATGACGAAGAAGAAAAATTAACACCCAAACGGATTAAACTTCTTTTTAAACAATCTTTAGATAATCATGTACAGTCCCATGGATTTGATTTTGCGGAGGATTCCACGCGCGTGCTGACAATTAAAGTGAAAGACCGAAAACAATCACGAATTATATATAGTGTTGATTTTGCTTTTGTGAACGATTATGAAGATGACGATGGTAATGAGTGTCAGGAATATATTCACTATAACAAACAGCAGAACTGCTATACTTGGAAGCAACAGTCGAACGGCTATTACAGGTTATCCGAAAAAATACAGTGGATTAAAGAAAACGGTTTATGGGAAAGTGATTTGAAACCATATTATCTTGAAAAGAAAAATCGGAATACTGATTCTAATGTTCATTCTCGAACACTATTTGCGATTTCAGTTCATGAGACTTGTCAAAAAAACGGATATCGTGAGGAGGTGAATTCATGGGTTTCTTCAGCAATCATAGAGAGAGGAATAATGAACTAAGAGAACACGAACGTCAAAGATTAAGCCTCATCACGGAAAAATGTGGGATAACGAAAATTAAATATTGAAAAAGAGCATAGGAAGCTCCATAATTGTAGTTGCTCAGAAAAACAATAAGGGAGA
>CADBHB010000039.1 GCA_902794395.1 uncultured Ruminococcus sp. | reverse complement strand
CAATCTTCTGCTGTGTTCTTATCATTTATCAAATTGGTCCTGAAAATGAGTAAACCCGAAATCCAGTTCTCCTGAATTTCGGGTTTTTCTACAGTCTGAGTGAGCCTCAAAAGAGACTCACTTTGTTGTTTTTTTAACGGGTTGGGTGAATTGTTGGCGCTTTTGCGGTTCCTTCAGGGCGTGCTTGCGTTGATACATCTGCTTGTCCGCGCGCTCAAATACGGAGCGGAAGCGTCTGTCGGCGCCGGGGCGGTATTCCGCCATGCCCGAGGATACCACTACCTTGCCGGAGCGCAGGTTTTCGTCCACCTGCTTCTCAAAGGCGGCAAGCAGCGCCGCGCGGTCATTGTAGTCCTCGCCCTCGAGGATGACCGCAAATTCGTCGCCGCCTATGCGGTAAACGGTGCTGGGACTGAAAAACTCGCTTATCAGCATGGACGCGGTGTATATGTAGATGTCGCCCATATCATGTCCCTCGGTGTCATTGACGTTTTTAAGGTCGTTGACGTCAAAGACCACAATGCCCAGGTCCTTTACGCTGCCATTGCGGATGCGCGCGTCTATCTGCAGCTCGTCGTCCATGTATGCCTGTTTGTTTTTTACGCCTGTAAGCGGGTCGGTGTATATCTTCTGTTTGGCAGAGCCCAGCTCGCGGCGCTGCTGCTGCTCGCGGCGCAGCATTTCCTCAAGGGTTTTGCGGTGCTCTTCCTTTTCGTCCTCCACCACAAAGGAGTGGAGCATGGTGCTGCTCAAAAGATAGCCTATTGAGTACAGCGGGAGCATGGGGTAAAAAAGCTGAACGACTATCAGCGCTGCCATGGTGATGCCGAACACCCCGACGATGCGGCGCAGGCGCTTGACGGTAGAGGAGTTTCTTCCCTTTGCCGCGAAGGAATATACGGAGGTGAGAAGGAACAGCACGACCTGCAGCATCAGTGTCCAGTAGCGCGCGACGCCCGCGTGATAGGTGCCGTTTCCGTCAAACCAAAATTGGATGGGTATGAAGAAATTGATGCCTAGGATGACCAGTTCGGCGCAGAACAGGATAACGCCTGAGGCAGAGAGGATCTTTTTCAGGACGGGAGCGCCGTCGAGATAGGCGACCACATAACGCGTCCATAGCAAAAAGCCCGCCATCATAGCGATGAAGAAGATCACTGTGGTTGCGTAAAGCGCCGACATGAGGTGGTACTCGTTAAGGAAGCCCCAAAGCACATCTATGGTACAGAACACCAGCACTCCCAGAATGAAGTCGCGGTATTCCCTGTGCGCGGGAACGGCGTTGTGTTCACTGTTGTGCCACAGCATATCGCGGTTGATTATAATGTGGATGAGAATTGCCAAAATGCCGATGATGGAGTAGGTCATAGCGCTTACCTCCGCATGGTGCCGCTGTGGTCGTCTGCCTCCCTTTTTCGGGGTTCATCGTTGGTACAACCGATGATGAGCTGAGGCCCGTCGGATTCTTCCACCAGCGCTGCTTTCATGCAGATCGGCGTGGGACGTCCGTCCAGCATCAGTCTGTAGTTCAGCAAAAACATACCGGTCTTGCGTATCTGCCGCAGCATGGCTTCCTTGGAAAACTCTGCGCGGAACTGTTCGAGGTCGTCTGGATAAAGCAGTTCTATCGCCTTGTCAAGCGAATCGGCGAAGAAGTCGTTTCCCTCTTTGGGTACGCCCAGAGCCGCGAAGGCTTCCGTGGCGCTGTATTCGATATAATGGTCGGTTTCGGGGTCCACTGTGTAAATGCATATGAAGTTGTCAGCCAGCGCGGTGATTCGGGAGTAGGTGATGTGCTCCTGCTTCATACGCTCCAGCGCTTCCTTTTCTCTCATCTGCGCGTCTACATTGTTGATGCCGATTATGATGTGGTCGGCTGAGGTGTTTATGCGCACCGCCTTTAGGTTAACATAGGTGGGCACACCGTCTATAAGCTGGCGGAAGCCCAGCGAAAAGGCGCCGTGGCAGTCTATGCTGCTTAGGATGTTTTCCTTGGTAAAGGCGTTGTTGAACAACTCTTGGTCCTCGGGGCAGATCAGGCGCAGCACGTTGTTGCTGTCCGGGTCAAAGAAATTGTTGCCGTGGCGCTCAACCGCCAGCTCGCCGAAGGAGCGCGCCGAGCTGTATTCAATAAAGTTGTTTGTTTTTATGTTGACGTAGTAAAGCCCGATATAGTCGGCTGACAGAGCCTTTGCGATGTGCGTGAAGGTCATTGGAGCGTCCTTTGTGCCCGAGATAGCCAGCACCGCTATAGCGACTGCCTTGGTGCCTTTAACGGTGTTTACCGCTATGCGCTTCAGGAAGGAGTGCGCCACCGAACCGTCGGGCAGCTCCTCGTCAACCAGCATCTTGTTGCCGTTGTCGGCACATTCACGCAGGGTGTTCAAAAATCCCGTGCGCGCTATGCCCGCGCCCGAGGAATAGCTGTAGCGCTTGCCCAGCAGCACCGTTCCGTAGTTTTTTTCAAGGAAGGTGCGGTAGGAATTGTTGCAGCGTATCAGCATAAAGTCGTCCGTGCCGGATTCTATTATCGCCATGGGCAGGGTGTTGAAATAATGCTCAAACGCCTCATGGTCTTCATTTGACAGGATGGCTAGGTCGTAAAGGTTGATTTTGCCGATCGCGGCGTAGTAATCGGATTCCTCCGGGTTTTCAAAGCCGATCTGTATGCCCTTGCGATAGCGCTCAAAAACCGCTTCCATCGCGATTGGGCGGCAGAAGTAGTAGCCCTGCATCATGGTGCAGCCTACCTCCCGCAGGAAGTCCGCCTGCTCCGCCGTTTCCACGCCCTCGCAGATGGTGTCGATGCCCAGCGAGATAGCCATGCGTATCAGCTCGGTGAGGATGATCTTGCTTTTGTCGCCGTCGTCAAACGCTTTCATAAAGCGCTTATCAAACTTTATAAGGTCAAAGCGGATGCTCTGCAAAACGTCCAGAGAGGAATAGCCGCTGCCGAAGTCGTCCATCCATACGGGGAAGCCCAGACTGCGGAAGCGCTCGATTTGATCTTTCATAAAATCAAAGTCACTGCCTACTGTGCTCTCGGTCACCTCGATGTTCAGTTTGCTGCGGCTGACGCCCGCCTCGTCTACGCGCTTGCGTATCTCCTCTACGATGTCGCAGGCGTTGAAGTCCGCGCGCGACAGATTTACGGATTCGGAGACGACATAAAGTCCCTCCTTTTCCTGTTGCTTCATTTTTTCCAGTATCTGCTCGGTGATATAGAGGTCGAGCTTATATATAAGATTGACTTCCTCCAAAACAGGAATGAATTCCGAGGGCATTATCATGCCCTTTACGGGGTCTATCCATCGCGCCAGCGCTTCCTCGTCGCAGACCCTGCCGTTTGCCGCGCGGACTATCGGCTGATAAAACACCTGTATCCACTTTTCGCTTATAGCGCGGTCGATGTTGTCGATGATATACTGGCGGCTTTCGGTTTGCGCCAGCATTTCTTCGCTGAAATATCTGAAGTTTGAAAGATAGCTGTTGCGCATGGTGTCGCAGGCGTATTTGGCGCGGTCGCAGGCAGTGGAGATGTCCAAATCGCCGTCTTCGTCCAAACATATGCCCGCGCGCACGGGCAGCGTCGGGATGGTGAGATCCGAGCGGAAGGAGACATACAGATCCCTCAGCTTGTCCTCAAGCCCCTCGGCTTCGGTAAACACGCAGAAATGGTCGGAGCCGAAACGGCTGCAGTTTTCGTTGCTGAAATTCTTTTTGAGTGTATCGGCAAGCTTGCGCAGCAATTTGTCGCCCTCCGCGAAGCCGTGCTTTCGGTTAAAGAATTTCATGCCGCAGAGGTCCATATACACTATAGCCAGGGTTTTGCCTTCGGGCAGTTTTTCCCTGCGCCAGGCGTTTGCCAGCTCGAAGAAGTAGGACATGCTCGGCAGCCCCGTCAAATAGTCGAAGTAGCTGGAGTTTATCATGCTTTCCTCGCGCAGCGCCCTGCCGATGGCGTAGGCAAGTGAGGTTTGTTCGTGGTCTGTTTCCTCGGTGTAGGTGCCCTCGTCGGTGTACCACACGTAAGCCAGCCGCACGCCCTCGGGGGTGCGCACATGCTCGCCTATGGAGTGGACGATCTTATATGAGGTGCGGCTGCGTGTGAGTGTGCGGTATACAACCTCGTATTTTCCGCCCTCGGTGGCAAAGCGAAAGGCTTCGTTGGCTATGCGCGCCTTGTCGTCGGGGTGGGTCGCCTCATACATATCGTTGTCCATTGTGAAATATGCTTCGTCTTTGTCGTCAAAGCCAAATAGATCGCAAAAGCCATCGGAGAGGATGATGGTCACCACACGCTTATCAAGGAACTGATAAACGGCAAGCGGTGCACGCAGTTCTTCCAACGCTTTTTTGGTGACGTCGTCAAACTGATATCTGTCCACGCCGCAACCTCCTTTTGTGTACAGTAATGTATGATATACTTACTATTATCATATAGTTTTTTGGCGATTATGTCAAATGTTTTTTCAAGTGCCGGCGCCGGTATAGAATCATGCCGCCAGAGGCTCATTGTCAAGTGGATCGTGGAATAAATGCTGTCTCGTCCCACAAAAAACCGTGAAGAACCTGTTTTTTTGTGATTTATACGGGATTTTGCGTAATAAAAAAGCAGCCTCCGCCAAACCGCGGAGGCATGCAAAATCAACAGCAATATTGTATTATTTTTCTCGTGCTCCGATCCCTCGGCTGTCAGCCTGCGCTCTTTGAAAGGTCCAGCTTACGGAAGGTTTCGGAGTCCGAAACGCACAAATCGAACTTCGTGGTTATGTCATATTCCGCGCCGGCGCTGTCAAAGGTGAGGTCAAGGACATGGCCGCCCTGGATGCGGTCGTTTGAGATAAAGTGGAAGTGCCAGCCGGGACTGTTCAGCCCGTCTAAATAGTCGGGGCAGCGCAGACCCACTACCGTGCCCTTTATGTTTTCGTATTCAAATTCGCGCTTAGCGGTTTTCAGTACTTCGCTCAGCGGCTTGTAGGGCTGTTCCTGCTTTATTTCGGTGCGGACCTTTACCTTGCTGAAGGTGGCGCTGAACTTGACTGTGTAAAACAGGTTTTTGCCTTTTTCGCTCACGGTTTTTTCAAGCTGCTGCTTTAGGGTGTTTATATCCTTTACGCCGGTGAGTTCGATTGTGCCGTCGGCGTCAAAGAAGGTTACGTCGGAAAAGCAAACGGCTTCGCTGTCGGAGACCTCCTTGACGTGACCGTCTCCCAGCGCCTTATACACCTTGCCGCCGAGCATTATCATTTCTCCGTCGACGTCCTCAAAGATGCCTATGCCGGTGTCGCCGTGCCGCTTTAGCTCGGAAACCTCCGTAACGCCTTCGTAGCAGCCTTGATTAAGCGCGCGCGCCAGCCCCGACTGACAGACGGTTTCGCGGTCGGCGGAGATGGTTTTTTTCGATTTGGAGGCACAGGCGGAAAGAGAGAGGACGATTGCCGCCGCCAGTGCGAGCGCGAGAAATCTTTTCATTGAAATACCTCCGTAGTATTGTGCTTTTCAGGTATTATCTTAGCATATCGCGGCGGGCGTGTCAATTTGTTTAAGACAGAAAATTTTGTTTACAAATACCTTCCGCTCTGGTACAATTATAGTATAGTAATCGACGGGGAGGCTGCATGATGGCGGAACAGAAACTACCGGACGACATGATGAAGTATTTGAAGCTTTTGGCGGAAAAATATCCTACAGAGCGCTCGCTGACGCGCGAGATAATCAATCTCAACGCTATACTCAATCTGCCCAAGGGCACCGAGCATTTTATGAGTGACCTGCACGGGGAGTACGAGGCGTTTTGCCATATCCTCAACAACTGCTCTGGCGTGGTGCGCGAAAAGGTGGAAAGGCTGTACGGCGGTGTTTTGGACAAGGGTGAGATAAAGGAGCTGTGCACCCTTATCTACTACCCGCGCGAAAAGCTGCGGCTCATAAAAAAGGAACAGGAGCCCGACCGCGAACGGTACCGCCTGACGCTGGAGAGGATGCTCGAGATAGCCCGCCTGCTCAGCTCCAAATACACCCGCTCAAAGGTGCGCAAGGCTATGCCTGATGACTACGCCTACATCATTGACGAGCTGCTGCACGCCCAAAAGGACGAGGACGACAATCAGCTCGTTTATCACAGCAACATCCTCGACACCATCATCAGCATCGACGCCGACGATTTTGTCATTTCGCTGGCGGAGCTAATAAAGCGGCTTGCGGTAGACCGCCTGCATATTGTGGGCGACATCTTTGACCGCGGCGAGGGCGCCGACCGCATCCTCGACCTGCTTATGACCCATCACTCGCTGGACATCGAGTGGGGCAACCACGACATCCTGTGGATGGGCGCCGCCTGCGGCAGCGAGGTTTGCATAGCCGCCGCGGTGCGCAACTGCCTGCACTATCACGCCGAGCGCACGCTCGAGAGCGGATACGGCATCAGCCTCAGGTCGCTTGCGCTGTTTGCGGAAAAGCTCTATCCCGACCGCGCGCCGATGGAAGCGGCGCTGGCGGCGATCACGGTGCTGCTGTTCAAGCTGGAGGGTCAGCTTGTCGCGCGCAATCCGGATTTCGGGATGGACGACAGGCGGCTGCTGGAGCATATCGACGTCGACAGCGCTACAGTTGAGATCGAGGGCAGGCGCTACCCGCTAAACGAGCACAGCTTCCCGACGCTTGACGTCGGCGACCCCTACGCCCTCACCCCCGGGGAGCAGGAGCTGACAGAGGAGCTTAAGGCGGCTTTTACCGGCAGCCTCAAGCTGCGCCGCCACATAGCGTTTTTGTACGACAACGGCGGTATGTACCGGGTGTACAACGGCAACTTGCTCTACCACGGCTGCGTGCCGCTGGATGAAGCCGGCAGGCTAAAGGAGGTCACGCTTTTCGGCGAAGCATATTCGGGCAAGGCGCTGTTCGACATGGCTGAAAAGCGGGCGCGCGCCGCGTGGTGCGCGCGGCACAAGGCGCAGGAGGATCTGGATCTGATGTGGTTTTTGTGCAGAGGCGAGTCCTCGCCGCTCAACGGCCGCAAAACCAAGGTGTTCGAGCACGCTTACGTAGATGACGCCGACGTCCGCCGCGAGGATAAGAACCCCTACTACAAGTACTATTATCAAAAAGAGACCTGCGAGATGATCCTTTCCGAGTTCGGGCTGACAGGGGAGAACGCCCACATCATCAACGGGCACACGCCCGTGCGCACCGTCAAGGGCGAGCTGCCTATCCGCGCCGAAGGCAGGCTGCTGGTGATAGACGGCGGCTTTTGCAGGAACTATCACGAAAAGACGGGCATAGCGGGCTATACGCTTATTTTCAATTCACACGGGCTTAGGCTGAAGGCTCACGAGCCGTTCGAGAGCCTTGAGGCGGCGCTGCGCGACAACAGCGACATCTGTTCCAGCTCCGAGATAGTGGAGACCGAGCGCCGCAGGGTTATGGTGTTCGACACCGACGACGGCGACGCTCTGCAAAATGAGATAGGCGACCTTTGCCGCCTGCTGGAGATGTACCGTGAGGGATGGATGTCCGGCGGAAAAAAATAAAGGCAACACCGCGTATCATTCGGTATCGCCTGAAAATACGGGCTGACGCTTGCTCACATCGTGAGCGGCGTCAGCCCTTTGCTCATTCGGATGAAAGGATGTTGTCCGCTACATATACGCCGCTGGCAGAGGCATGGGACAGCGAGTGGGTGATGCCGCTGCCGTCTCCTATGATATACAGTCCCTTGAACTTGGTTTCGAGGTTTTCGTCCACCTCTACCTCCATATTGTAGAATTTGACCTCCACGCCGTATAGCAGGGTGTCTTCGTTGGCGGTGCCGGGCGCTATTTTGTCGAGGGCGTATATCATCTCTATTATGCCGTCGAGTATGCGCTTTGGCAGCACCAGGCTCAGGTCGCCGGGTGTTGCCGAGAGGGTCGGCACGGTGAAGCTCTCGTCAATGCGGCTTTGTGTGCTGCGTCTGCCGCGTATCAAATCGCCGAAGCGCTGCACTATAACTCCTCCGCCCAGCATATTGCTCAGCCGCGCTATGCTCTCGCCGTAGCCGTTTGAATCCTTGAACGGCTCCGAAAAGTGCTTCGCCACCAGCAGGGCAAAGTTGGTGTTGCCCGTCTGCTTTGCGGGGTCCTCGTAGCTGTGACCGTTCACGGTGACTATGCCGTTGGTGTTTTCGGTAACTACGGCGCCCTTGGGGTTCATGCAGAAGGTGCGCACGCGGTCGCCGTAGGTTTCGGTGCGGTAGACTATCTTGCTCTCATACAGCTCGTCGGTGAGGTGAGAGAACACCTCGGCGGGCAGCTCCACGCGCACGCCTATGTCCACGCGGTTGCTCTTGGTGCTTATGCCGACGTCGCGGCAGATCTTTTCCATCCACTTGCTGCCGCTTCTGCCCACAGACACCACGCATTTGCCGCAGCCGAACTGCTCTTTAGCTGTGTTGACCAGGTATCCGTCCTCGGTCACGGCTATGCTCTCAACCGGTGTGTCGAAGAAGAAATCCACGCCGTCCTTTAGGTGGTCATACAGGTTTTCCAGCACCACATAGTTCACATCTGTACCCAGGTGGCGCACCGACGCCTCGAGCAGGTGTAGGTCGTTTTGAAGGCAGCGCTTTTTGATGGCGCTGCCGGCGGTGGTGTATAGCTTGGTGCCGGCGCTGCCGAACTGCATATTGATGTTGTCCACATAGCGCATCAGCTCCAGCGCCTTTTGCTTGCCGATGTACTCATGCAGGGTGCCGCCGAAGTCGTTGGTGATATTGTATTTGCCGTCGGAAAACGCGCCGGCGCCTCCGAAGCCGCTCATTATAGAGCAGCTTTTGCAGTTGACGCAGGCTTTTATCCTTTCGCCGTCTATGGGACAGCGGCGGCGGTCGAGCGCGTGACCCGCCTCAAATACCGCGACCCTCAGCTTAGGCTGCTTTTTTTGCAGCTCAAAGGCGGTGAAGATGCCTCCGGGACCCGCGCCTATTATGATAACGTCGTAATGGTTCATATCATCTGCCTCCTTGCAAGGGGTTCTTTGATACCATTATAGCCGATAGCGCCGCGGTTTGCAATAGCTCGCGGAGTTTCCTTCATTGACAACCGGTGCGAATGGTGGTATTCTATATTATAGGATCATAGGCGACACCCGATTCACGCGGTATTGCCTGAAAAAGCGTAAGGAGGGTGAACGATGCAGCAGAAAACGACAGCGGCTGTGACGGAGGATACCGTTATGGCGGCAAAACCCGACTACGAAAGTGAAATAATCACTATTATCCGAGGCAACTACTCGCCAAAGGCGGCGCAGAACAAGCTTGAGGACTACCACGGCAACGACATCGCTCAGGCGATGGACGCGCTTAGCTTGCAGGAGCGCAAAAAGCTTTACCGCATTTGCTCATCCTCGATGCTCGCCGAGGCGTTTGAACATTTGGAGGACGACGAGGCGGATCGCTATTTCGGCGAAATGGACATAAAAAAAGCCTCAGCCGTGGTGGCTGAGCTTGACACCGACACCGCCGCCGGTATCCTTCAAAATGTGGAGAAGGAGCGGCGCGCGCTGATCATCGACGCGCTGCAGCCCGAGGTGAAGAACGCCATCATGCTGATAGCCTCGTTTGACGAGGACGAAATAGGCAGCAAAATGACCACCGACTGCATCGTGATACGTGAAAACCTCAGTGTTCCCGAGGCTATGAACGAGCTGGTGCGTCAGGCGGAGGAAAACGACAACATCTCCACGCTTTTTGTGGTGGACGAGGACGGGGAGTTCTACGGCGCTATGGAGCTGCGGGATCTGATAACCGCAAAAAAGACCACGCCGCTCGATGATTTGATAGTGACCTCCTTCCCGTATGTGTACGCTCACGAAACTATAGACGACTGTATCGAAAAGCTTAAGGACTATTCCGAGGCGTCTATCCCGGTGCTCGACAACGGCAACCGCTTTTTGGGCATCATCACCTCTCAGAGCGTCGTTGAAGTAGTTGACGACGAGATGGGCGAGGACTACGCAAAGCTGGCGGGCTTGACCGCCGAGGAGGATCTTAAGGAGCCGCTGCTGCAAAGCATGAAAAAGCGCATGCCGTGGCTGCTGGCGCTGCTGGGTCTGGGCATTTTGGTGTCCACTGTCGTCGGCGCCTTTGAGGGCGTGGTGCAGAGCCTTACGCTTATCATGGCGTTCCAGTCGCTGATACTGGACATGGCGGGCAACGTGGGTACTCAGTCGCTTGCGGTGACCATTCGCGTCTTGATGGACGAAAACCTCACCGTGCACCAAAAAATGAAGCTCGTGGTCAAGGAGACCCGCGTGGGACTGTGCAACGGTCTGCTGCTGGGCGCGCTTTCGGTTATATTCGTGGGATTCTATATCGCGCTGGCAAAGCAAAGGACCTTTGGCTTCGCCTTTGCGGTGTCGGGCTGCATCGGCGTCTCGCTTATGCTGGCTATGCTTATCTCCAGCGCGGTCGGCACGCTTATACCGCTGTTTTTCAAGCGCATTAAAATCGATCCCGCCGTGGCGTCAGGTCCCCTTATCACCACCATAAACGACCTGGTGGCGGTAGTTACCTACTACGGCTTGAGCTGGATACTTCTTATCGATTTGCTTCAGCTGGGTTCATAAACAATAAGCAGGTTCCTGTTTGGAGCCTGCTTTTTTAATGCAATACCGCACGCCGAAATTGTGCGGTGTTGCCTTGATTTATATGATGATGGTTTGTCCCGTGGAAAGGTAGCGCAGCCTGTCCATGCTTTTGCGCATCCACTCATACTGCGGCACGCCGGTGCAGTGGCAGGTGTAGTAATCTGTGGGGTAGGAGGCTAGACGGCGGGCGTATGAGGTGAGGGTGTCGTCGAGCGGCAGCTTGGAGAAGTGAAATCCGCCCACGAGCGCGTCGGGACAAAACCAGTGCGCTATGTTCAATATGCCCTTGTGCGAACAGCCGCTTATCAGCACCCGCTTGCCGTTTTCCTCTATAAGCAGATAGTGCTCGTGGCGGAAATCGTCGGGCGATACGGCGCCGTCTTGTTCCATACACAGCCCGAAGGAGCCGAGGTCGGTTTCCTTCTCGGCGGTGTTTTGGTCAAAAAGCGTCAGCCCCTCGCCGATGACGGTCTTGCCCTCGCAGAAAACAAGGCGGTCGCTTTTCAGCAGCTCTCTGTCAAGCCCGATGTAGGTGCCGTCGGCGCGAAAATGCGGCTCGAAGGCGCAGCGGTGCAGCATGACGGGCGCGTGCGCGTTCAAACGCAGAAAGGCGCTCAGCCCGCCGCCGTGGTCGTAGTGACCGTGAGAGAGCACCGCGACGTCCACCAGGGAGAGGTCGATGCCCAGCGCTTCGGCGTTGCGGGCAAACAGGTCGCTCTGTCCCGTATCAAAAAGGATGCGGCAGCGTTCGGTTTCTATATATAAGCTCAGCCCGTGCTCGGCGGGCATGCCGTTGACAGCTGTGTTCTCGGTAAGGGCGGTGATTTTCATAGAGCACCTCAATTCAAAGTAATATCATAAGTATACCACCCGCATTAACAAGAAGCAAATAATTTTTCTTTCAAAAAATGTAGAATTTTGCGGTTTGTTGTGGTATAGTAATAGTATATAGAATTAAAAAAGGGGTGAGAGCTGTGATGAAACGTGTTTGGTCGTGGCTGCTCACCCTTGCGCTTTTTACCGCGGTGCTGCGCTGCTTTGCGGCGACCTCGGCCGCGACGATATATGAACTTGTTCAATGCAAAAAAATCCTTGCGTACAGCGGCAGCGCGCACGCCTATTTCTACGGCTGTGACGGCAGTACGCTGGTTTCGGCGCGGGTGTTGCCCGATATTTCCGTGAAAACCTGTCGGGCGCCGGGCGTCATTCGAGCGGTCTGCCACGACGAAAGCAACGCCTATGCGCTATATGAGGAGTCCCGAGGCAGGTACGGAGTGCTCGCGCTGAGGATGGACAGCGGTGCCGTCGATACCACCGCCCTGCAATTTGACGGAGAGATTCAAGCCGTATCCTTCGCGGTTTCGAGGGGCGAGGTGTTTTTGCTGATGAATGACAGAGGCTCATCCTACGTTTTGGGGCTGCGCGGCGGAAACGCCACGCGCTACACCGCGCAGAGCGGAGCCGAGCAGCTGTTTATCAACGGCGGCGAGGTGTACGCGCAGATGTATTCGGGCGAAATATACCGTGTCGGTCAGGGAAAGCTGACCTTTTGCCTTCGCCTTGCGGCGCACAGCCGCTTAGTCAACGCCGGAAACGGGTATGTTTATTCCGACGGCGTTTTGACGGGGCTGAACGGCAGTACACTATCGTGCGGCACGGCGTTCGCGGTCAAAACCGACAGCGGGGTGTATACCTGCGGAACGGAGGCGATGGCTGTCGCCGCGGTCGGAAACCGTGCGGCGGTGCTGCTGACCGGGTATTCCTGCGAGTACAAGACTGTAGTAGAGTCCTCTGCCGCGCCTCAGGCGACCTCGGCCGTCGGGGATACGGGCGCTCAGGACGCCGGTGACGGCTCGGACGGGGACATCGGCGTGCTCACTGCGGGCACTACGGTGTCTCAGCTGAAAAAAGCCTTTCCGACAGTTACGGCGGTGACTGACGCCGACGGCGATGAGGTCACCTCCGGTGCGGTGCGCACCGGCTATATCGCGCTGTTTCAAAACGGCAGCCGCGCACTTTCGGTATCGGGAGATCTCAACGGCAGCGGGACCGTAAACAGCGCCGACGTCCGCTTTTTGATGGAGCATTTTGTCAAAGGCTCCGATATTTCCGACTGCGTGATGCAGGCGGCTGACCTCAACCGCGACGGCTTGCTTGACAACAGAGATCTGGTTCTGCTTTCAAGAGCGACAGCATAAAATGGTATTGACAATTACTTCACAAACAAGTAGAATAATGCCAAACATGATTTATCGGAGCTGTCGCTATGTCGAAAAAAGCTGTCACAACCGCATATTCGCTTTCGCTTTCGGGCTTGAAGCGGCCGCTGCGCCTTGCGCTGGTTTCGGACATCCACGAGCGCAAGCAGGATGACGTCCTTCGGCTGCTGAAAAAAGAAGCGCCCGATTTGATCGCGGTGGCGGGCGACACCTTTGAACGCTATGATTTTGACGATAGCCTGCCGTGTCAGCCGAGCAGGGTATCCGCGCTGCAACACATTTTTCTGGTTGTCGCGCATCGTATAAACTATTTGTTTATGATAACCTTCGGCAGGCGCGACCGCCCCGAACCTGAAAATGCCTATGCGTTTTTGAGGGAGGCGGCGCGCTGCGCTCCCGTTTTTCTCAGCCTGGGCAATCACGAAATGCAGCTTTCCCAGGAGGACCTTTCCTTTCTGCGCGAAAACGGCATCACCCTGCTCGACAATGCCGACGTCTGTGTCGAGATAGGGGAGAACACGTTGCGCGTCGGCGGCTTGTCGGAATATGAGGACGAGGACTGGCTGCGGAGCTTTTCGCGGAAGGACGGCTTTAAGCTGCTGCTCTGCCACTGTCCGGAGTACTACGACGAGATGGTGCGCGGTCTGGACGTCGACCTCACCCTTTCGGGGCACAACCACGGCGGACAGTTCCGCTTTTTCGGGCGCGGGGTCCTATCCTCCAGCGGCAGGCTTTTCCCAAAATACGACAAGGGCGTGTTTGAGGATCGACTGGTTGTTTCGGCGGGGTGCGCCAACACCGTTGCGCTTCCCAGACTGCGAAACCCGCGCGAGCTGGTCATGCTGGAGCTGCTTCCCGCCGAAAAGCCCAAAAATGAATGATTCAGGCAATACCGCACACTGTACTTTGCTTTGTTGCCATAAAATTGCGACTGCCGCGCGAAAAAGCGCGGCAGTTTTATGTTTATCATGCGTTTTGTGAGAGGATATGCTCCAGCAGGGCGCTGCAGCCCTCGGTCACGTCGCGCCAGGTCGCCTCAAAGTCGCCCGTATACCACGGGTCGGCTACGCCGCGCGGATGGTCTGTGAAATCGAGCAGCAGGCTCAGCTTGCGCTGAGGGTCGTGCCCGATGATGCGCAGGATGTTGCGGATGTTCATGTTGTCCATCGCCACAATAAAGTCGTAGGCGTCATAGTCGGCGCGGGTCATCTGCGCGGCGGTCTTGCCGCTGCAGCCGATGCCGTGCTGCGCGAGCATTCTCCTCGCCGGAGGATATACGGGGTTGCCCAGCTCCTCGCGGCTTGTGGCGGCTGAGGCTATCACAAAATCACGCGCTAGCCCGCGCTCGGCGACCAGACGCTTCATCACAAATTCAGCCATCGGGCTGCGGCAGATGTTGCCGTGGCATACAAATAAGATCTTCACCATACATGTCACTCCGTTCTCTGTTTGCTGCTTCGATTATACCTCAAACCGCGCCGAAACACAAGCGTCGGTTTCGACGCGGTCAATAGCGGAAAAAGCATGGGCGGTTTTTATCTATTTTAGCTGAAAATGGCAAAGAAAACGGCAAAAAATCTTTTGATTCATGACTTGGAATACTATTGAAAAAACTGCGGCGATATGTTAGAATATTTTTGTATGGAACCAAGCATAATATGAGAAACGCGACAGGAAAGGAGGACGCAGATGTTTTCCAAGCTGAAAAATCTTGACGAGCGTATATTTGACAATATCACGCGGCTGCATAAGCCCGCTTTCAACAGGATAATGATAACCGCATCACGTTTGGGCAACGCCGGCATAGTGTGGTGGTTCGTATGTATATTGTTCCTTATCATCCCAAAGTGGCGCTACACGGGTCTGGTGATAGTTTTTTCCATCGGACTTACGTCCCTTATGGGTGAGGGCATCATCAAGCACACCGTCAAGCGTGTTCGTCCCTGTCACGAGATGGACGAAGAGGATAAGCTGCTCAACAACCCGCGCACCTTCTACTCCTTCCCGTCCGGACACACCGCTTCCTCGTTTTCGGTGGCTACGGTCATTATCCTCAGCCACTGTCCCTTCTATGTGTGCGCGCCTATTCTGCTTATCTCCATGACGATAGGTTTCTCCCGCGTATATCTTCGGGTGCATTACCTTACCGATGTTTTGGTCGGTTTGCTGCTTGGAACAATTTGCGGAGTAGCTTCGGTAATGCTTTTCCACGCCATAGTTCCGCAGGGCATCTTTTACACCGTATGACAACAGAATGATACTTTTGAGGCAGACAGAGTTCTGCCTCTTTTTTTTGTTTTTGTTTCTCAAACAGAAAAATAGCAAAAGCTTGTTACGGCATTATAAAAATGATAACAGTATATTTCACAAATATGACAGAATAAAAACGATTCAACACAAAAAAATAAATAAACTTTCATTTTTATGTTGTAATTTTATAAATCGTATGATAGAATATAGTTAATAATATAATATTTTATATTATAATAAAAAAGGAGGAAAAACATGAAAAAGCTACTAGCTGTACTGCTCGCTATGTGCATGGTACTCTCCATGCTGACCGTAGCGGCAGTAAGCGTCGGAGCCGCAGAACTCGGCAACGACGCGCAAACCGGCGCCGGCACTACGATCAATGTAGGTGTTATCAACTACGAGATCCAGAACATCGGCGCTACCGGCTGGCAGGTACACTATTGGGGCGGCTCAACGACCGGCGATGCCGATTTGACCGCTACCGGTGCAACTGTCCAGAAAGCAGTGGGTTCTCAGTATTGGAGCAACGCAGAGCAGACCTTCAATATGTACACTGCTACAATTCCCGCCGATGCTACCGGCTACAAGGTACACAACGGCGACAACTGGTATGGCGCCGACGGCGACATGACAAAAACCACCGCTTATGTCTTTGACTACAGCGGAAAGCAGGCGCTGTATGAGGCTTCTTCGGAGCCCGAATCACAGCCCGAATCACAGCCCGACACCCAGCCCGAATCCGACCCCGCTCCCTCGACTGACAAGGCGATCCGCGTCTTTAACGAAAGCGGCGTTTCTGCGTCCTATGTGTATGTATGGACTTGGGACGACGGTCAGGGGGGTTCCTGGTGCCAGATGCAGAGATTCAGCTATGTTGGCGGCTTGAAGGACAATATGCTGGTTGTACTCTCCAACAGCAGCACTCCCAGCTGGGACAACGTAGTGGCTCAGACAGTGGACACCAAGGTTCAAAACCACAAAATGTACACCGTAAGCAATCAGACCGTGACTGAAAACGGTCAGACCAAGTACACGGGTACCTGGGCGGACGATACCTACTTTGGCGAAGATACTTCCGAGCCCGATTCCCAGCCCGATTCCCAGCCCGATACTCAGCCCGATCCCGGTGAAGGCACTGTTATCACCGTAGGCGTTATCAACTACGAGGTCCAGAACATCGGCGCTACCGGCTGGCAGGTACACTATTGG
>CADBHB010000038.1:593-13632 GCA_902794395.1 uncultured Ruminococcus sp. | reverse complement strand
AATAAAAAATATGCCGGCGTGGTGGAATAGGCAGACACAAGGGACTTAAAATCCCTCGGCGTAAAAACCGTACCGGTTCAAGTCCGGTCGCCGGCACCAGCAATAATAGGTACCCCAAAAAGGGTACCTATTATTGCTTTTACCTCAGCGTGGCGACCGGACTTGAAGGCGAGTGTGCCCGCCGCAGGCGGGTAAAAACAGTCCGGTGGACTGTTTTTAACGAGAGAGCAGATGATTCTTTTAGCTATGCACACGCCACAGTCAGCGAGATGAAACGTGTTTTTTTCACACACAACAGGTCGCCGGCACCATTATACAGCAAAGCCGCCGACCGGACTTGAAGGCGAGTGTGCCCGCCGCAGGCGGGTAAAAACGTCACAGTGTGACGTTTTTAACGAGAGAGCAGATGATTCTTTTAGCTATGTACACGCCACAGTCAGCGAGATGAAACATGTTTTGCGTACACACAACAGGTCGCCGGCACCATTATACAGCAGAGTAACGGCACCCGTTCAGCGTTCGGGCAAACGTTGCCTTGAGAGTAAACCACCCTCCGCCTTTAATAAGACGGATAAAAAGGAAACAAAAGCAAAATGGCGGGTCGCAGCTTTATGGCATGACCCGCCGTTGATGGCATTATATAAAAGATGAAAGTTCTCCATAGGCGGAGTGATGCAACGTTCCGTTGCCGCCGCCACTACGATATACATCAACCTTTCCTTAGCGTCGTAGGGGCGCACCCATGTGTGCGCCCGTGGTAGCGGCACACGTTCATCGTTCGGGCAAACGTCGTTTGGAGAGGAAAACCACATCGGCGCTGATAAAACTGCACAAAAGTCATTCAAAAGCAAGGAAAGCGCCCATCGGCGCTTGATTTTTTTTGGGAAGTTTGGTATAATAGTTTAGAATATGACTTTAATGTGGGTTCATTTGCGATTTATGAAATTCACCATACGACCGCAAAGGTAAAAAACGCAGTTTTTATCGGCATTTTCGCCTGCATATACACAAAAAAATGAGGAAAAAGGTTATATCAGAAACCGTATGAGAGGAAGGACTGTTTATGAATTCATTCGGCGACGCTTGGGAGCTGGTCTGCTCCTATTGTAAAACGAAAATCACGGACGTCGCGTATAACACCTGGATTGTTCGCATCAAGCCTCTGGAGCTTGATTTTGACAGCAATACAGCCTTTTTGCTGGTGCCCAACGACTTTCACCGTCAAACCATCAACCGCTGCTACATCCCGCTGCTCAACGAGGCTTTCGAGGCAATATTCGACAACAAATTCAAAATCGCCTTAAAAATCCCCGAAGAGGTCGAGCAGACGCTCGCAACGCCCAAGACTGCCGAGGACAACAGCAGCAGCAACTACGAATACACCTTCGACACCTTCATCGTCGGCTCATCCAACAACTTTGCTCACGCGGCGTGCATGGCGGTGGCTACAAACCCCTCCAACGCCTACAATCCGCTGTTTTTATACGGCAACTCGGGTCTGGGCAAAACCCACCTGTTGTTTGCCATCCAAAACGAGATAAAGAAGAATTATCCCGACAAAACCATCGTTTACATAAAAATAGACGACTTCATCAACGAGATGGTAGAGTCGCTAAAGATGAAGACCATGATTGAATTTCGCCAGAAATACCGTCAGGTAGACGTGCTGCTGGTGGACGACGTTCAGTTTTTGGGCGGCAAGGAGGCTATGCAGGAGGAGTTCTTCCACACCTTCAACGCGCTCTACGACGCTCACAAGCAGATCGTGCTCACCTCCGACCGTCCTCCAAAGGAGATCAAGACCCTTGCCGACCGTCTGCGTTCGCGCTTCGAGCAGGATCTTATCGCCGACATCCAGCCCCCCGACATCGAAACAAGGATAGCTATCATCAAGCGCAAGGCTGAGCTGCTCGATCTGGAGCTTTCAAACGAGGTCTGCGAGTTCATCGCCTCCAAGCTCAAGTCAAACATCCGTCAGCTTGAGGGCACCGTCAAAAAGCTCAAGGCAAAGTCCCTGTTGACGCATGAAAAAATCACGATCTCCTCTGTACAGGAGGTCATCGCCGATATACTCAACAACGACGTTCCGCCCGAGGTTACCATCGAGCGCATAATCGACGAGGTAGCGCGCACCTACGGCGTGTCCTCCGACGAGATCCGCTCTCAGAAAAACAAGAGCGCCAACATAAGCAACGCCCGTCATATCGCTATCTATATAGCCAGAGAGATGACCACTCTTCCCATGGTCAACATCGGCGAGGAATTCGGCGGCAGACACTACTCTACTATAATCTATTCGGTCAATAAGGTCAAAACCATGATTGATAAAGACCGCAAAATAAAAGAGCTGGTAGACGACACCATAAAAAACATCCGAGACCGCTAGTGCCCAGAGGGGTGCCCAGAGGGCACTTTCTCCGGTGCCGGTGGGCACTTTCTCCGCCTTTGGAAAGCTTGATGTTTAGGAAAGCTCTTATTAACGGCGGGTCGGAAGTTTGATATTATTGGAAAAATTCAATGGACAGCGGGGTGCCGGTGGGCACTTTCTCCGCCTTTGGATAGGTTTGATGTTCAGGAAAGCTTTGTTAAACGGCGGATCTTAGGTTTGATATTTCAATGCCTTCTCGGCTTACGCTTTTCTGTTATCTTTTTCCATTTTCAATTATCAACTTTCCATTTTTAATTATCAGCTTTCCATTTTCAATTTTAATTTTTAAATTTTTTATTTTCAATTATTCAACAATTTTCCATGTAGAAAAGAATTTCTAAAAGCGGAGAGATATTAAACAAAATTAAAAGATGTTAAAGCTAATGTTGGAATGATAAAAAATGTTAAAAAACCCGTCCACAATCATAGTAAAATAATGAACAGACCTGTGTTGACGGAAAAAGGCAGTAAAACCGCCGCTAAATACGGCTATTCCAATTATTAACATCCCCTACTAATACTAATAAAAAATATAAAGAATAGAATAGGAGTGTTTTTCACCGTGAAAATATCTTGTTTGAGAACAGACCTCGCGTCTGCTGTTTCCAATGTATCCAGAGCCGTTTCCGCCAAAGCGTCAATTCCCGCTCTGGAAGGCGTGCTGATAAAGGCTTACGGTGAAAGCTTGAATATCTCGGGCTACAATCTGGAGATAGGTATTACTACCGACGTTGAGGCAACTATCATGCAAGAGGGTGAAATAGTCCTCAGTGCCAGACTGTTTTTGGATATAGTGAGAAAGCTGCCCGAGGAGATAGTCACTATAGAAACAGACGACAGAATGGTGACCTACATCACCTGCGGCAGGGTAGATTATCAAATAGTGGGTATGTCCTCTGTGGAATATCCCGATCTGCCCACCTTCCAGCAGACCGACAGCATAGAGATAAACGCTAAGCTGCTGAGAGATATGATCCGCCAGACCGTATACGCGGTCAGCGACAATAATTCAAAGCCCATTTATACCGGATCGCTCTTTGAGATTTCCGACAGCGTTCTGCGCATCGTGGCTATCGACGGCTTCCGCATGGCTATCCGCAGTGAAAATGTCACTAGCGAGAGCGACACCTCCTTTGTGGTGCCGGGCAAAACGCAGCTTGAGGTACTTAAGCTGCTCACCGACGACGACGAGATCATCAGGGTTATTGTCGGTCAGCGCCACATCACCTTCCAAATCAACAGCTACCGCGTTATTTCGCGTTTGATAGAGGGAAGTTTTCTCGACTACAGGTCCACCATACCCGCGACATCCAAAACCGAGCTGGTCATAAACACCCGCATGATGATAGATTCGGTTGAGAGAATGTCGCTGCTGAACAGCGACAGGATTCAAAGCCCCGTCAGGTGCAAATTCGGCGGCGATGAAATACGCCTGTCCTGCGCGTCCGCTGTGGGCAGAGCGAGTGATGAGATAAACGTGCCTATAGTCGGCGAAAGCGTTGAAATAGGCTTTAATAATCGCTATATGCTGGAGGCGTTGAAAAACACCGACACCGACGAGGTCAAGATGGTGCTCAACGGACCCATCTCTCCGATAGTAATTAAGCCGGTCAAGGGCGACAGCTTTTTGAGCATAGTAGTACCTGTGAGGTTGGCAAATGAAGGTTGAGAAAATCAAGATCGACAGCGAGTACATAAAGCTGCAGGATCTGCTTAAGCTCAGCGGAGTTTGTCCCACGGGCGGCATGGCTAAAGTAGTTATCCAAAACGGCGAGGTAAAGGTCAACGGCGAGGTGTGTACCATGCGCGGAAAAAAGCTGCGTCCGGGCGACACCGCCGAATTTGAGGATACCGGGATCGAAGTAGAATAGTGAAGGTAAACAGGATAGGTTTTAAGAATTTCAGAAATCTGAAAGACGGCGAGATATTTCCCTGCGAGGGTGTCAACGTCATCTACGGCGACAACGCGCAGGGCAAAACGAATATTTTAGAGGCGCTCTGGCTGTTTTGCGGAGGTCATTCCTTCCGCACGGCAAAGGACAGCGAGGTCATCCGCTGGGACAGTGACTTTGCCCGTCTTGAGATGAACTTTTTCGGTCAGGGCAGAGATCAGCGCGCGCGTCTTCAATTTCAAAGCAGCAAAAAGAGCGTCAGCATCAACGGGGTCGAAAAGACCTCAACCTCGGCGCTCATCGAAAAATTCTGCGCGGTCGTGTTTTCACCCGAGCATTTGAATCTGATAAAGCGGGGACCCGCCGAGCGCAGGCGGTTTGTCGACAGCGCCATTTGCCGCGAAAAGCTGCAAAACGCGGTCATCCTGTCAAAATATAACCGCATGCTCACCCAGCGCAACACCCTGCTGAAGGACATTGTGCGCAAGCCTCATTTGGAGGATACTCTCGACATCTGGGACGCCCAGCTTGTGCGCTACGGCGCCCTGCTGATAAAGAAGCGGCTTGATTATATGAAGGAGCTGTCCGAGCGCGCGGCAAAATACCATGTGGGCATTTCCAAGGGAAAGGAAGAGCTTAAGATACGCTATCTTTCCACCGAGGAAACCGAGCCCGAGGACAGCCTTGAGCTGATACAGAAAAAATTTGCCGCCAAGTGCGCGCAAAACAGAAAAAACGATATTCACCTGGGTGTGACCCTGTCGGGTCCGCACCGTGACGATATAGAAATTTTGATAAACGGCAAAAACGCCAAGGCGTTCGCCTCACAGGGGCAGCAGCGCAGCGCGGTGCTCTCACTCAAGCTCGCGGAGGCTTCTGTACTGCGTGAGCGCATGGGCGAGGAGCCGGTGATACTGCTCGACGACGTGCTTTCTGAGCTTGACAACAGCCGTCAGGATTTTTTGCTGAATGAGCTAAAGGACTGTCAGGTGTTCATCACCTGCTGCGAGGAGCAAAACAAAGAGCAGCTCAGACAGGGAAAGATATTTTACGTAGAGCGGGGAAGCGTGGTCGAATCTAAATGACCGTCAGCGCGGTCAAAAAAATCAGCATTTACCCCGCAGTTAAAAAAAACAGGTAAAAGGTTAAGGCAAAAGATGTATTTGCATTTGGGACAGAATACGGTGGTGACCACCGACAGCATAGTGGCGATGTTCGACATAGACGCCTGCACGGTGTCGAAAAAAACCAGAGATTTTCTCGCCGCAGCGCAAAAAAACGGCGAGGTGGTCAATGTTTCCTACGAGCTGCCGCGCTCCTTCGTGGTCTGCCGCGAGCAGGGCAGGACCGTCGTGTATATATCTCAGCTGTCCACCAAGACGTTGAACCGTCGAGAACTTAAGCTATAGTTTTTACTTCTGAATCGGAGGAAAGTATATGGATAGAAAAAAACAGAGATGTCCGTACTGCGGAAAAAGAATGTCTTATTCCTGGGCGTACGTCAGCAGAAAAAAAGCGGAATATGTGTGCACCCGCTGCGGAAGAGAAAGCGGGGTAGTGATAGACAAAATCATCATCCCCATCTTCATCATAGTGGCGGTGATCTGCATAGGCATCATAGGAGCGTGGTTTTGGCTGGATATGTTCAGCTTCCATAATTTTGATATTGCCGGATATAAATGGGGCATTATAATATACGTTCCGCTGGGAGTTTTAGTGGTAATTGTACCTCTGATTATTTTTCACTTTTTTACTCCGAAATTCGTAAGGCTGGAGCCGCTGAAAAAATATGAGAAATCCATGGAGGCAAAAAAGGCGGGCATAGAGTTTTCGGATAATCTCGCTGCGCTTGAGATAGACAACGAGATAAACAGTTCGCTTGAAAACAGCGGACAGTTCCATATCAACTCAGATGTTTTCAATCAAATCAAGTCCGAGCGCAACACTCCCAGAGAAGTGGAGGAGAGCGACGACATAGTTTCGGATTCCAAGCAGACAGGTGAGATGAGCTATGTAAGCGTCATCGACGACGTTAGGGAGGATCACGCGAAAACCACCTCATATCCGCTTAAAAAGCTGCATTCCGAGGGAGCTAAGGTCTCGCGGCCGCGGCACTATCTGCCCGCTCAGGAAGAGGAGGTCATCGAGGAGTCTGAGGCTTACGCCGAGGACGACGCCGACGTCAAGGAATACAAAAAGCCCGATACAAATAAGTATTCGGCAAACAGAAGGTTTTAAAAATGAAGTTGTTACCGAAGCAGCCTGTTTGCCCCTACTGTCAAACGGTGTACCGACGGGGCGACGCGAAGCAGTTGGTGCGTAAAAAAACAGAAAAATGCTATCACTGCGGCAAAACCTTCCGCGTATCAAAAATCAGCTTCTGGTTTTTGCTGCTGGAAATGCTGGCGGTATACGCCGCGCTCAACGCGATAATGATAGGTCTGGCGCAGATAGTGATGCTGCTGCCGCTGTTTTTGATAAATCTTATACCGCCCATAGCGGCGTTCCTTCTGCTGCCGTTCTACACAGAAGGAAAAAAGACAGATAAAAAGCTCAAGAAAAAAGTCAAGTAACGGAGGTCTTTGTTTTGGATAATTTGGAAAACAGAGAGAACATAGAAGGTTTGGAAGCGACTGAAAACGGCATAGAGATAACCAAGGTAGAGCAGGAGTACGGCGCTGACGAGATACAGGTGCTTGAGGGACTGGAGGCAGTGCGCAAGCGCCCGGGCATGTATATCGGCTCAACGGGTCCGCGCGGTCTGCACCATCTGGTGTATGAGATCGTCGACAATTCAATCGACGAGGCGCTGGCGGGCTACTGCTCCAAAATAGATGTAGTTATCGAAAAGGGCGACATCATCCGCGTTTCCGACAACGGCCGCGGCATTCCCGTGGGCGTCAACAGCAAAACGGGACTTCCCGCAGTCACGGTCGTCTTTACCGTGCTGCACGCCGGCGGCAAGTTCGGCGGAGGCGGCTACAAGGTGTCGGGCGGTCTGCACGGCGTCGGCGCGTCGGTAGTAAACGCCCTTTCGGAATGGCTTGAGGTCAAGGTCTGCGACGGCGAAGATGTATATTTCCAGCGCTATGAGCGCGGCAAAATAATAACCGATCTGCAAAAGATAGGCAAGTCCGACGTAAAGGGCACCGAGGTGCGCTTCAAGGCCGACCCCGAGATTTTCAAGGAAACAACGGTATACGATTACTCCGTTTTGCAGCGCCGTCTGCGCGAGCAGGCGTTCCTCAACGCGGGCGTACATATCGAGCTGCGCGACGAGCGCACCGACGAAGAAACGCTTAAAAACAACTTCCACTACGAGGGCGGCATAAAGAGCTTTGTGGAGTACATCCACAAAAAGCGCTCTCTTGAGGTCATCCACCCCGACGTTATCTACTTTGCCTCCAAAAACGAAGATGACACCGTCGCGGTAGAGATCGCTATGCAATATAATGACAGCTACAACGAAAACCTGCTCACCTTCGCAAACAACATCCATACCACCGACGGCGGTACTCACGAGGAGGGCTTCAAGCGCGCGCTGACCTATGTTATGAACGACTACGCGCGCAAGTTCGGCAAGCTGAAGGAGAACGACAAAAATCTCAGCGGCGAGGACGTGCGCGAGGGTCTGACCGCCATCATCAGCGTCAAGCTCAAGGAGGCGCAGTTTGAGGGTCAGACCAAGGCTAAGCTCGGCAACACCGAGGTGCGCACCATGGTCGACAAGCTCATCCGCGACAAGCTGATGGTATATCTTGAGGAAAACCCCGCGGTAGCCAGAGCTATTTTTGATAAGGCGCTTGCCTCGGCAAGAGCGCGTGAGGCGGCGAGAAAGGCAAGAGAAAACGTAAGAAGAAAGTCCGCGATGGAAAACGCGCAGCTTCCCGGAAAGCTCGCCGACTGCCAGTCGCGCGACAGCAGCGAGACCGAGATATTCATAGTAGAGGGTGACTCCGCGGGCGGCTCCGCTAAGGGCGGCCGCAACAGACGCATCCAGGCTATACTCCCGCTGTGGGGCAAGATGCTCAACGTGGAAAAGGCTCGCATCGACAGGGTGTACGGCAACGACAAGCTTATGCCGGTAATTACCGCGCTGGGTACGGGCATCGGCGACGAGTTCGACATTGAAAAGCTTCGCTATGACAAGGTAATAATCATGGCTGATGCCGACGTCGACGGCTCGCATATCCGCACGCTGCTGCTCACGTTTTTCTTCCGCTATATGCGCCCCCTGGTAGAGTCGGGTCATGTTTACATCGCCCAGCCCCCGCTTTACCGAATCACTAAGGGAAAAGAACATAAATACGCTTACTCCGACATGGAGCGCGACCAGATACTGGCGGGCATCGAGGGCAAAACCGAGATACAGCGCTACAAAGGTCTGGGTGAGATGGACTCCGAACAGCTGTGGGAGACCACCATGAATCCCGACACCCGCCTCATGCTGCGCGTCGAGCTGAGCGACGCCGAGGCGGCGGACGAGACCTTCACCATACTTATGGGCGACAAGGTGGAGCCGCGCCGCGAGTTCATCGAACAAAACGCGAAATATGTACAGAATCTCGATGTATAAAGGAGTACCGCTATGCATTCAAAGACTTATATCACCGTGAGATACGCGGAGACCGACCGCATGGGCGTCGCCCATCACTCCAACTATCCCGTTTGGTTTGAGGTCGGCAGGTCCGACTTTATCCGGATGTTTGACACCAGCTACACCGAAATGGAGGCGTCGGGAGTAATGACGCCCGTGCTCGATCTGCATTGTCACTATTCCAGACCCGCGCTTTACGAGGACAGGCTTATCGTGCGCACCTGGTGCACGCGTATGTCGGCAGCGCGCATAGAATTCTCCTACACCGTCAAGAAGATCTGCGACGACGGCACCGAAACAGAGCTTTGCTACGGCTCCACCGAGCACGGCGCGGTGGACGCAAAAACCTTCAAACCCTGCAACATGAAAAAAAGACTGCCGCTGCTTTATGATAAAATCAACGGAAATGTGAAAGAGCTGTAAATAATCAGAAAATAGACAGAGGTACAAAAATGGATGGACAGAACGAACAGATGAACAAAAGGATCATCGACGTAGACCTGCAAAATGAAATGCGAAAAAGCTTTTTGGACTACTCGATGAGCGTCATTGTGGCGCGCGCGCTTCCCGATGTGCGCGACGGCTTAAAGCCTGTTCACAGACGTATTCTTTACACGATGTATGAAAGGGGACTCGACCCCTCAAAGCCCTACCACAAGTGCGCCGACACCGTAGGTTCGGTGCTGGGCGCCTATCACCCCCACGGCGACGCTTCCGTTTACGACGCACTGGTGCGTTTGGCGCAGGATTTCTCGATGCGCTACATGCTGGTGGACGGCCACGGTAACTTCGGCTCCGTCGACGGCGACCCGCCCGCGGCCTACAGGTACACCGAGGCGCGCATGAGCAAAATATCCATGGATATGCTCACAGACATCGACAAGGATACGGTCGACTTCATACCAAACTACGACGACAGACTAAAGGAGCCTGTGGTGCTGCCCAGCCGTTTTCCGAATCTGCTGGTCAACGGCTCAAGCGGCATAGCGGTGGGTATGGCTACCGAAATACCGCCGCACAACCTCGGCGAAACCATCGACGCTGTCTGCACCTTGATAGATAATCCCGACGCCGAGCTGCCCGAGCTTATGGAGTGTCTGCCCGGTCCCGATTTTCCGACCGGCGGCATCATCATGGGCAGAAGCGGCATCCGCGCCGCCTACGCTACAGGACGCGGCAAAATAACCGTGCGCGCCAAAACCGAGATAGTCGAGGCGAAAAACGGCAGGTTCAAAATAATCGTCAGCGAGCTGCCCTACAAGGTAAACAAGGCGCGGCTCATTGAAAACATAGCAAATCTGGTAAAGGACAAGCGCCTTGAGGGCATTTCAAACATCGAGGACCACTCTGACCGCAACGGCATGCACGTCGAAATCGATGTCAAGCGCGACGCTTCTCCGCAAATCGTACTTAACCATCTATTCTCTTACACCCAGCTTCAGGTCACCTTCGGCGCCATTCTGCTGGCGATAGTAGACGGTCAGCCTAAGATACTAACGCTCAAGGACATGCTGCGCTGCTACATCGACTTCCAGGAAGAGGTCATCCACCGCAGAACGCAGTATAACCTGAAAAAAGCCATGGACAGAGCCCACATTCTGGAGGGCTTGAAAATAGCTATCGACTTCATTGACGAGGTCATCGCCATTATCCGCAAAAGCAAGGACCTGCCCGGCGCGCGCGCCGCTTTGATGGAGCGCTTCGGTCTGGACGAGATCCAGGCTAACGCCATAGTGCAGATGCGTTTGGGACAGCTTACCAACATGGAGCGCGCCAAAATCGAAGAGGAGATCGCCGCGCTCAACGCGAAGATTGCCGAGTACAACGCCATCCTCGCCAGCAACACCAAAAAGCTGGAGATAGTCAAGGAGGAGCTTATCGCTCTCCGCAACAAATACGCCGATCCGCGCCGCACCGAGATCTGCTCCGTCAGCGGCGAGGTGGATATTGAGGACCTCATCCCGCAGGAGGAATGTGTTCTTACACTTACGCAGTTCGGCTACGTCAAGAGGCTCGCGGCGGATACTTATAAGATCCAGCGCCGCGGCGGCAGAGGCGTTTCGGGTATGTCCCGCCGTGAGGAGGACGTAGCTACCGAAATGTTCATCATCAATTCTCACGACTACGTGCTCTTCTTCACCGACAAGGGCAGGGTATACCGCCTGAAATGCTACGAGGTGCCCGAGGGCACCCGCCAGTCAAAGGGAATCAATATCGCAAATCTTTTGCCTATTTCTCCCGATGAAAAGGTCACCTCTATGATACGCGTCCCCGAGTTTGACGAGGAGAAGTACTTGGTGATGGTCACCCGCAAGGGCATCATAAAGCGCATCGCGCTCAACGCCTACAACACCGCCCGCAAGGGAGGCCTTATCGCGCTCGAACTCAACGAGGGCGACGAGCTGGCATGGGTACGCATGACCGACGGCACCGCCAACGTCATCGTAGCTACCCGCATGGGCGTTGCCATCCGCTTCAAGGAGACCGACGTCCGCCCGATGGGCAGACTGGCGCGCGGCGTCAAGGCGCTTACCCTTAAAGAGGGCGACGAGGTAATCGGAATGAGCGTCGTCCGTGAAAACGGACTGGTGCTCACCGTCAGCGAGACGGGCTACGGCAGACTCTCCGCGCCCGAGGACTACCGCATACAGTCGCGCGGCGGCAAGGGTCTTACAAACTACCACGTAAATAAATACGGCATGGTAGCCGCCATCAAGGTGGTAGACCTCGACGACGACGTGATAATTATTTCGCAGGACGGCATCATCATCCGCATAGCGGCGGAATCTATCCGCGTGTGCTCGCGTCCGTCAAAGGGCGTTACCGTGATGAAGGTCGGCGAGGGCGACAAGGTCGTGACCGTGGCGCGTACTCCGCATGAGGAGGACAGCACCGACGAGCTTGAAGAAGAGGAAGGTTCTGAAAACAACCCGGCGGAAGAGCCGGCCGAAGAATCAACCGAAGAATAAACAACAGCGGCAACATTCTCCACGGATGTTGCCGCCTTTAAAGACTGTTGGTAACAGTCCGGCTAAAAGGAGTATTATGAAACGAATAGTATCCTGCCTGCTGATATTGCTGGTGCTTACGGGGCTTTGCGCCTGCAACACAAAAAAGAAGGACAACAAGCTGAACAGCATCGAAAAGCCTAAGGCGGCAGCGACCGCCGACGAGGTATCGGCGCCCGAGGTGGATAAAAACGCGGTGGAATCCTCACAAAACGTCAACGGAATGCGCTTCAAAACCACCCTGCGCGAGTTTACCTCACGCTACAACACCGAGCTTAATAACCGCGGCGAAAAGGGTCAGCTTGTATTTGAAAAATGGCAGCAGACCGAAAAGCCCTCAAAGGACGACAACGGAGTTGAAGTGCAGTACTGGTACTACGACGATGAAAACGTAACTATGACAGCTTCGGTGGAAACAAAAAGCGGCAAGCTGATGAATATAGGGGTGGCGACCACCACCAGCAAATTCATGGGCAACACCGGCGAAGAAAACAACAGCGACCTTATTCTGGCACAGGCGGCTCAGGTAGCTCAGATAGTCTGCGGCTTCCCCTCGGGCAGCGAGCCGGTGCTTCAGGACATCTTTTTCCGAACCACCACCGAGGACAAGGACCTCTGGTACGAGGGCTTCGTGTTTGCCCGCAGCACCAAGGAGGACAGCACCGACAGCAAAAACAGCATAATGCAGTTCCGCGTTTTTCCGATAACAGACGAGCTGAAAAACGAGTGGAAGCTGGAGGAATATAAGTAAACATTAAAAAAGGACGTGTTTCGGCAAATGAAACACGTCCTTTTATACTAATCTCAGATAAAAAGCGGACAAAGATTTGCGAGGATATTTTTCGCAAGACGAGGCGAAAGACGCCGCAAGGCTGGCGCCTTGCAAGGACAACAACGAAGTATTGCGGAAAATAGACCGCAAAGATTGTCTGTTTTTTATTTGAGTTTACTGTGAAACCTACCCCCGAGGTAGCTAAAAAAGCGCATACTACCCCTATAGCAGGTTGAAGTAGGATTTTTACTGAAATATCAGGCAGCCGTGGTCGTCGGATCCTGCCATCCCAGTGCTTTTAATTTCTTCAAATAAGCGTTGATCTTACGTTCCTTGTTGAAT
>CADBHB010000038.1:0-539 GCA_902794395.1 uncultured Ruminococcus sp. | reverse complement strand
GCGGCGTGTGCGCAAACCACCAACGTACTGCGCAAGAGCTTGTTGCCCTTCCTCGTTTTTCCTGATTTTCGTTTCTTTGCGCTTTCATGATCGCCCGGACATAATCCTGCCCATGAAGAAATATGCGAATCAGTAGGAAATCGCTCCATGTCTGTTCCGATGACAGCAATGATTGCTTTTGCGCTATCCGAACCAATACCGGTCACGGTTTGTATCGCTTCAACCGCCTGTTTTTCCTCCGGCTTCATGTGATCGTCAATTTGATCGTCAAGATTTGCTATGTGCTTATCCAGTTCATCAATGTGTCTGAGTAACTCTTTCATCATTTGTCGTTGCAGCTTACTCAACACACCGTTCAAATCATCGGCAAGCTGTTCCGGAGTGGCTTTCAGATTGCTTGCAAGCTGCTTGTTCTCTTTCATCCATGCAAGCTTTTTCCTGTCAATCTTCTGACCTTTTACAAGAAGCTCCAAAAGATTACGCGCACTTTTTCCATTGATTTGCGAAATGGTACCGGATATTTTGATGTTGGCTCCCTC
>CADBHB010000037.1 GCA_902794395.1 uncultured Ruminococcus sp. | reverse complement strand
GCTCTTGAGCTTGCCGTAGCCGTAGTCAAGCCCCAGCGACTTTGCCGCCGAGGTAAGCACCGAACGGCTGGTGATTATCTGAGAATATGAGGTGACAAGTGCCTGCGACGCCGCGACGTCCGAGCTGGTCAGCGACGCTAAGTCAACTTCCTTTTTATTGTTGACATAGGCGGTAAAATTGGTGCGGTAGGTCGGCTTTACCAAAAGCTTCGTGCCCACAAACGTCAGCACTCCGCTGAGCAGAGTAACCAGCACCACTATCCAGAAGTTTTTCCAGATAGCCTTGAGCATTTGCAGGATGTTTATATCTCTTTTTCCGAACGATTTTGTCCTTGCGGTCCTTGACCAATTCTTTTTTTCCACGAGTCGCTTGTCCTCTCTAATGAATCATATTTACACAGTTTATTATTATAACCAATTTTAGTCCGAATGTCAACCAAATCATTAAATTGTCTGCATTATCCATCAAAATAATAATCAAGTCCGAATATTGCGACATATTATCAAAAATGAAAAAACCACCCAAAGCGGGTGGTTTTGACCGAACGCGGCGTCAACCGCGGTTTTTCTCTAAATATTTTATTATCTGTTCATCGTCCCAAAACTCAAGCTCGTCCGTGCCCGCAAGGTACTCGTTGTGATGGCGCACCTCGTGGTGGAGGATATGCTCCATCTTTTTGTAGAACTCCTCACGCGGCAGACTGCCGTAGACGCGGGCGATGGAGCCGTAGTAAAAGACGATGGAATTGCCGATGAGATCACGCTTGTACTCGCCGAGGATGTACAGGTCGTTGTTTTTGGCGACGGGATGATATTTGACCCGCTGCTCGATGGATATGCCGCCGTTTAGCTCACGATACAACTCATAGGGCATCGCGTCGGCGATCTCGTCGAGCATTTGGGCGCATTCTTCAAAGCCGATCATATCAGTAATCCAAATAATCCTTGAGCTTCCGCGAACGGCTGGGATGGCGCAGCTTTCTTAACGCCTTTGCCTCGATTTGACGGATACGCTCACGGGTGACGTTAAATTCCTTTCCCACTTCCTCAAGGGTGCGGCTTCTGCCGTCCTCCAGACCGAAGCGGAGCTTAAGCACCTTTGCCTCTCTGGGGGTCAGGGTGGAAAGCACGTCGGCAAGCTGCTCACGCAGCATGGTGTGAGAAGCGGCGTCCGCGGGTGCGGGCGCGTCGTTGTCGGGGATGAAGTCGCCGAGGTGGCTGTCCTCCTCCTCGCCGATGGGAGTTTCAAGCGAAACAGGCTCCTGCGCCACGCGCATGATCTCGCGCACCTTGTCTACGGGCATATCTATCTCCTCCGCGATCTCATCGGGAGAAGGCTCGTGTCCGTTTTGGTGAAGCAGCTGGCTCTGCACCTTTTTCACCTTATTGATAGTTTCAACCATATGGACGGGGATGCGGATGGTTCGCGCCTGATCCGCGATAGCGCGGGTGATAGCCTGACGTATCCACCAGGTAGCGTAGGTGGAAAACTTGAAGCCCTTGGTGTAGTCAAACTTTTCAACCGCCTTTATCAAGCCCAGGTTGCCCTCTTGGATAAGGTCGAGAAACTGCATTCCCCTGCCGAGATAACGCTTTGCTATGCTGACTACAAGCCTTAAGTTCGCCTCGGAAAGCCTTTGCTTGGCAGCGACGTCGCCGTTTGAGATACGGATAGCCAGATCCACCTCTTCCTCACTGGTCAACAGGGGCACCCTGCCTATCTCCTTGAGATATACCTTTACAGGGTCGTCGATGGTGACGCTCTGCTCACCCGACGGCGCAGGATTATCCTCGTCCTTGTTGTCGTCGATGGTGATGTCCAGATCCTCGATCTTGAGGTCATCAAAGTCCTCGACGATCTCAATGCCCTGGCTCTCGATCATATCATAGAGTTTTTCGAGCTTTTCGGGGTCGAAGTCCTGTTCGCCGATAGCGTCCAAAATATCCTGGTTTGTCAGCTGCCCCTTTTGTTTGCCCAGATCGACAAGCTCTTTTACGAGGGATTTCTTCTCCTGTTGTGCCATAGTATCTTTCCTTTCAGTTTTTGGTGTTCCGTTTTTTAAGCAGGTAGGCGTTCAGCTCCTCGGCGGACATACCGCCAACGTCCTCACGCTTGAGCTTTACGCTCTCCTCGCGGATCACCTTGATGATCTCCTCAAGCGAACGCTTGGTCAAAGCGACGCCTGAGTGTTTATTGAGTATTTGATAGACACGGGCGGCTTCCTCGGCGCTGAAATCGGCGGAGAGGTTGTTGAGCGCGTCTTTTCCGTCTTGGATACGGCTTAAAAAGTATTGATAATAACGCCGCATCAAGGCGTTTTGAAACTGCTCGGGCGAGATTTCCCGGGCAATATGCTCCGCGGAATCGGGGCTTCTGAGCAAATACGCCAGCAGCGCCTCCTCTGCCGAGGAGCTGCGCGGCACCTTTGACCTGTCTGTGTCCAGCCTGTCTCCCCTGCCGCTGAGCTGCGCGCGCGCCTGCTGCTGTTCTTTTTTATAGCGCTCGCGGCTGCGGCGCTTGATCTGCCGCTGCATCTGAGACCGAAACGCCACCTTGTCGACGCCGAACTCCTTGCACAGCTTTGAGGCGTACACATCCTGCTCGATGGCGCTTGACAGCGAGGAAATGAGCTTTGCCGCCGCCTCAAGGTAAGCCACCTTGCCGTCGGAGGCTTCCAAATTATAATCGGAACGCAGCTTTTGAAGCTGATAATCGATGTCGTTGCCGCTGCGTTCGACGATGCGTTTGAACGCTTCGGGGCCGTCGGCGCCCTGCGACCTTATAAACTCGTCAGGGTCCTTGCCGTTGGGGATATTGAGCACCCTCACGGGCAGACCCGCCGAACGCAGGATGGGTATTGCGCGCGCCGTAGCCTTTTGACCCGCCTCGTCCGCGTCGTAACAGATTATTACCTCGTCCGCGTAGCGCTTCATCAGCAGCGCCTGACTTCCGGTCAGGGCGGTGCCAAGCGTTGCCACCGCGTTGGAAAAGCCCGCCTGGCTGACGGCGATGACGTCCATATAGCCCTCGCAGAGCAAAAGCGTGCGGCTGCCGGAGTTTTTGGCGTTGTTGAGCGAAAAGAGATTCTCGCTCTTTTTAAACACGGGCGTGTCGGAGGTGTTTAGATATTTGGGCTTTTGATCGGTCATTATCCTGCCGCCGAAGGCGATAACGTTGCCGCGCACATCTATTATTGGAAACATAACGCGGTTAGTGAAGCGGTCGTAGACCCCGTTGCCGCTGCGCCGAGGCACAGCCAGATTGGCGGCGGTAAGCTCGCGCTCGGAAAAGCCGAGGGATTTGAGATGTGAGGTGAGCGAGGACCAGTCGTCGTCGGCAAAGCCCAGCCCGAAATGGCGTATAGTGCGGTCGGAGAGCATACGCCCGTGAAGGTAATCCAAGCCTTCCCTGCCTACGGGCTCATACAGCGATTTGTAATAAAACCGCGCCGCCTCCCTGTTTGCCTCAAAAATGCGCTTGCGCAGCTTTGACATGCTGTCGTCGTAGGTGTTCTCGGGCAGCTCCAATCCCGCGCGCTGCGCCAAAAGCTTGACCGCGTCGACGTAGTCGAGGTTCTCGATGCGCATTATAAAGGAAATGACATCGCCGCCGGCGCCGCAGCCGAAGCAGTAAAAATGGTCATCCTCGGTATAAACATTGAAGGAAGGTGTTTTTTCGCCGTGGAAAGGACAGAGTCCGACCATATTGCGGCCTCTGCGGCGCAGGCTGACATAGCCCGACACCACCTCTGTAATGTCGTTACGCGCCTTTAATTCCTGTATAAACCCTTCGGGAAATGCCATTTTTCGCTCCTGATCGTCTGAAAATATGAGTATATGATACGGAATGTCCGTTTTTCTTCTATAAGTTTATTCGTAAGTTTTTTCGGAAATCCTCTAAAAAATCAATAGTTTTTTAAGATTCAACGGTTTTTGGAAAAAAATCCTCTTTTTCCGCGGAAACACACACCTCTCCGGCGGTGGCGTCCTTGAGCTTTTTTTCGAGCAGAGGAAGCGCCTGCGGGCTGATGTGGAACTTAAGGAGGACGTCTGCACCGTAAACGGTGTCGTCCAGCCCCGAACAAAGCTCCATTATCAGAGAGGATACCTTGCCGTACTGGTTGTAGGTGCAGTGAGCCTCGCACAGGGCGCAGCGCTCCATAAGCACCACCTGCCCCGCCTTGAGCGCCAGCTTTGCCGCCTGCGAATATGCGCGCACCAAGCCGCCTGTGCCCAAAAGCACGCCGCCGAAATAGCGCGTGACCACCACGCAGACGTCAAAAACCTCGTTTTTAGTGATGACCTCAAGCACGGGCATGCCCGCGGTGCCCGAAGGCTCGCCGTCGTCGCTGTAGCGCTTTAGGTTACCCTCGCGCAGCGAGTAGGCGTAGACGTTGTGGCGCGCGTCCCAGTGCCTGGAACGCAGCTCGTTGATGAACGCCACCGCCTCCTGCTCGGTTTTAACGGGCTTGCAGTAGCCGATGAAGCGAGAGCGCTTTTCGGTGAATTCATCCTTTGCCGCGATACTGACGGTTTTGTAATCCCCTGCCATAGTACACCTCGATCTGTGCTCGTCATATAGAAAAATAAGGCAGCACGATGTGCTGCCTTGAGATTCGCAAATTATTTTGTGATGTTGAAACGCTTTTTAAATCTGTCAACACGTCCGCCGGTATCTACCAGCTTCTGCTTACCTGTGTAGAAAGGATGACACTTGGAACAAATTTCAACGCGAATATCTTTTCTGGTTGAACCTGTCGCAATAACATTACCGCAAGCACAAGTAATTGTTGTCTGCTCATACTTAGGATGGATATTTTCTTTCATTCTTTTCACCTACTTACTTTACGCAATTAACATATCGATTATACTACATCTGTTTACAAAATGCAAGTCTTTTTTTAAATTTTTTTCAATTTGGAAAAAACCATCCTTCTGTGTCATTGTAAAACGGTTTTACGCGGTCGCCTGCTATTGCTGAACGGCAGTAAGGGCGCGGTAATCCGCGTACTCCTCAAGGCACATATCGAAGGAGCGCATTTTTTTGGCGTGCTCCTCGCCGACATAACGGTAAAGCGATTCGCTCGCGTCGATGTGGGTCTGTTCCTCTTTTCCCGAGGGAAAGCGGAGGATGAAGCCGTAGTTTATGCACTCGCGCTCCAAAAACGCCTTTGCGCGGGGATCGCTAACGTCAAAGCTGAGCAAAAGACCCGTCTGCGCCTCGCTGCAGCCCGCCTCGGGCACTGCGCGCTGCGCCGCTGCCTGAGCGCGGACAGCGGTGTATTTGGGATCGCCGATGTATTTTGCGAGGTTTGCCTCGTAGCGGCGGCTTTGCTCGTCATAGGACACATAGCCCTCCGACACGCGCAGCTCTATCCCCTGCTCCCGCGCCATGCTCAACAGCGATTCCAGCGGCTCGGCTATAGCCTGATGCACCTCAACGCCTCCCGCCGTGGTGAGCGGAGGCACCTGAGACGCCTTGAGCGGGTCGGCGCGGTCGACTACCCGCAGCAGCTGAGTGTCGTCGATGGTCACCGCTTCTTCGGTTTCGGAAGCCTTGCTTTCTATTGAAGGATATTTAAAGGCGAACCAAACGGCAGCAGCGGCAAGGCAGAGCGCCGCAAAGGCGCAGCATATAAGCACAACATGCTTTTTGCCGCGCTTATAGGGCTTGATATAACCCGTTTCACTTTGCAGCAGCGCCTGCTTTCTACGGCGTTTGGATTCCTTATACTGTTGTTTTTCGTATGGGGAAAGACCCATATTCCACCCGTTTCTATTAATTTATCAACAAATAATTACTTTATTGCCTTGGTGTCGATCTCTTCCTGAGCCAGCTTGAGGAAATCCTCGATAGCCATAGCGCCGAGGTCACCCTCTTTTCTGTGGCGCACGGAGATGGTGCCCGCCTCGATGTCCTTGTCGCCCACGATGACCATATAGGGCACCTTTTCAAGCTGCGCCTGGCGGATCTTGTAGCCGATCTTCTCGCTGCGGTCGTCGACCTCTACGCGCAGTCCCGCCGCCTCAAGCGCCTTCTTGACCTCATAGGCGTAGTCGAGGTGTCTGTCGGCGACTGCCAGCACCTGTACCTGTGTGGGCGCAAGCCACAGCGGGAACGCGCCCGCGTACTTTTCGATAAGCAGAGCGAGGGTGCGCTCGTAGCAGCCGATGGAGGTGCGGTGGATGATGAAGGGGTGCTTTTTGACGCCGTCGCGGTCAACGTATTCCATATCGAATTTCTTGGCGATGTAGGGGTCTATCTGGATGGTGATGAGCGTATCCTCTTTGCCGTAAACGTTCTTGATCTGGATGTCGAGCTTGGGGCCGTAGAACGCCGCTTCGCCTATGCCGACCTTGTATTGTATACCAAGGTTGTCAAGGATTGTGCCCATCATGTTCTGTACCTTGTCCCACTCCTCGACCGAGCCGATGTATTTTTCGCTGTCGTTGGGATCCCACTGTGAGAAACGGTAGCTTACGTCTTCGTACAGACCGACGGTCTTGAGCATGAAGGCGGCAAGCTCCACGCACTTTCTGAACTCGTCCTCGAGCTGCTCGGGCATGCACATAAGATGACCCTCGGAAATGGTGAACTGACGCACGCGGATCAAGCCGTGCATTTCGCCGGAGGCTTCGTTGCGGAACAGAGTGGAGGTCTCGTTATATCTGAGCGGCAGGTCGCGGTAGGAGCGCTGCTTGTTGAGATATGCCTGATACTGGAAGGGACAGGTCATGGGACGCAGGGCGTAAACCTCCTGGTCGCTGTCGGGATCGCCGAAGATGAACATACCGTCCTGATAGTGATCCCAGTGACCGCTGATCTTGTAGAGGTCGCTCTTTGCCATAAAGGGAGTCTTGGTCAGCAGCCAGCCGCGGCGCTGCTCCTCGTCCTCGACAAAGCGCTGTAAAAGCTGGATGACTCTGGCGCCCTTGGGCAGAAGGATGGGCAGACCCTGTCCGATGTAATCAACTGTGGTGAAGAAGCCGAGCTCGCGGCCGATCTTGTTGTGATCGCGCTTTCTCGCCTCCTCGAGCATGGCGAGGTGCTCCTCGAGCATTGAAGCCTTGGGGAAGGCTACGCCGTAAACGCGGCAGAGCTGCGCTTTGGTCGCGTCGCCGCGCCAGTAAGCGCCGGTGCAGTTGGTAAGCTCGATAGCCTTGATAGCCGCGACGGACATAAGGTGAGGACCCGCGCAGAGGTCGGTGAAATCGCCCTGCTTGTAGAAGCTGATCTTTTCACCCTTGTCGGTGTGCTCCTGAGCGAGCTCTACCTTGTACGGCTCGTTCATTTCCTCGAGCAGCGCGACAGCCTTATCCGGCTCTAACTCAAAGCGGGAGATCTCGAGTCCCGACTTGACGATTTTTTTCATTTCCGCCTTGATTTTTTGCAGATCATCCTGAGAGAAGGGCTTTTCAACATCGAAATCATAGTAGAAGCCCGACTCGATAGCGGGACCTATGGCGCATTTGGCGTTGGGGTACAGGCGTTTGACAGCCTGAGCCAGCACGTGAGAGGCGGAGTGCCAGAACGCGTGCTTGCCTTCGGGATCGTCGAAGGTGAGCAGCTCCACCTTGGCGTTCTCGTTGATGGGAGTGCGCAGATCGACTACCTCGTCATTTACGCGCGCACAGCAAACCGCTTTATACAGACCTGCGCCGATAGATTTGGCGATTTCGGCAGGAGTCGTTCCCTGCTCATATTCTTTGACAACGCCGCCCTTTAATTCAACCTGGATCATAATTCTTTCTCCTTTTAAAGTAATTGAAAAAACAAATCCCAATACCCCGAGGGGTATTGGGACGAAGTGACTCGTGGTTCCACCCAAATTCAGCGCAGACAAGCGCCCTTGTATTTCCTTAACGCGGAAAACGCCGCATCATTTCCTACGCGGAGCTCAAGGGTGGTAAGCATTTGTTCCCGTTACGGCCGCTCGCAGCATCCGCGCCGCTCTCTGAAACGGAAGGGCAAAAACTCTTGTCCCTGTCACAGCCTATATATTTGTTACAATAATATCACTGATAAGATAGATTGTCAACAATTATTTTTTGTCGCCGAGCTGTTTGAGCAGTTCATCAGCACGGCTGAGCTTTTCGCGATAGAGCTCCTCGCCGTGAGCTATGGCGTTTTCTTTTTCGGTGTATCCGGAAGCTGCTGTGTTTTGCTCCGAAGCCTTTTGAGCCTCTGCCATACGGCGCTGTTCCTCTGCCCTGCGGGCTTCCATTTCACGGCGGATCGCCGCCTCTCTCTCAGCCTCCTGCTTTTTTCTCAGTGCTTCAAGCTCAGCTTCGCGGGCTTTTCTGGCTTCTTCGGCACGCCTGGCTTCCTCGGCAAGTCTCGCTTCTTCGGCGCGTCTTGCTTCCTCTGCCTTTCTCGCTTCCTCGGCGCGTCTTGCTTCCTCAGCCTTTCTCGCTTCTTCGGCGCGTCTTGCTTCCTCAGCCTTTCTCGCTTCCTCGGCGCGTCTGGCTTCCTCAGCCTTTCTCGCTTCCTCGGCACGTTTCGCTTCCGCCGCCTTTCTGGCTGCTTCGGCGCGTTTGGCTTCCTTGCTCTTTACGGAAGGCTCGGCAGTCTTGGATTGCTTTGCCTTTTTTTCGGGTACCGCCGCTACCGGAGCGGGAGCATCGGCAGCGGTATTATCCAGCGAGATCTCAACGAATTGTTTGTTCAAGCTGAAGGCGCGTTTTTCTTTCACTTCGCGCTTCAGTTTTTGATTTACAGTGAAAGCGGTGGTTTTTTCCTCCGCCTTTTTCTTTTCCTGCTCGGCTTTTTCACTCGCCGCCAACGCAGCTAACGCCTGCTCGCGTTCACGGTGCTCGATGGTTTTCATGGTCACACGAACATCCTGTTCGACGGCTTTTTCAGCGGCGGCCTTTTCGGCAGCGGCTTTCTCAGCGGCGGCCTTCTCAGCGGCAACTTTCTCAGCAGCAGCCTTTTCAGCGGCAGTTTTCTCGGCGGCAGCTTTCTCAGCAGCAGCCTTTTCAGCGGCAGCTTTCTCGGCGGCAGCTTTTTCGGCAGCGGCCTTCTCAGCGGCGGCTTTTTCAGCAGCGGCTTTTTCGGCAGCGGCAGCTTTCTCAGCAGCAGCCTTTTCGGCGGCGGCTTTCTCAGCGGCAGCCTTCTCAGCGGCAGCGGCCTTTTCGGCTTTTCTCACCTGCGCCTCCTGCTTTTTGGCAGCGCGGCGATCCGCCTTCTCCTGCTTTTTCCGAGACTTCACATCTTCATTATTTTCATTCGGCTTTATTTTTTTTTAGAAGAACTTTCGTAGGTATAACCGATGATATAATCTTCCATTCCCTTTGCCGTGGAATAGTAATCATCGTCATAGGTCACGTTTGATTCGGGGTCCTTTGCGGTCCTATTTGAAAAAACCAGATCTCCTATGGGAGAATCATCAGCATTTTCGGCTGTGTTCGCCTTTTCCGACTCTGCCTCAGCCTTGACCTCGGGATTGCGCTGTGCCTTCTTCTGAGGCTTTTTAGCAGTGGATGAAGCAGGTTTTTCAGGCGTATCGGAATCGATCTCGTCGTCGGCTTTGTCATCTTTCTTTTTGGAGAACTTATCCTCGGCTTCCTCAAGCGCGTCGATCACCTCGAGGTCATCCTTGGTGTAGGTGTTGGAGAATATCTCAAGCATGAAGGACACCGCGTAAAGCGCCGAGAAAATAAACATGAACGCAAAGAAGAGCTGTTCTCTGTCAAAGCCCTCTCTGCTCATGCGGAAGAGCTCGTAGATACCGATGGTCAGGTTGAGAGCCGCCATCGGCGTGCCGTAGATAAACATTCCCTTTACAGGGTTTCTGCCCTTGATCCTTGATACGACCATGGAATTCGAGAAGAAATAAAGCGCGATAAAAATATAGCAAAACAGCGAAGTCATATCCTTGGTGGGATCGGCAAGGCTGGTCTTGGTAGCGCGGAGGAATTCTCCTACAAGCTCGGCGCAGCCCCACAAGGACGGGAAAATATAGATGGCCGACAAGCCGGAAATTTTGCTGTCACCCGAAAAATGCAGACGGGCGATAAGCGCCATCGCCAAACCCGCGGGAATGGAGAGAACCGCGCAGATAACGGCAAGCATAAGACGTTCGTTGCCGTTGCCCTGATCCGCTGCCCAAACATTGGTTGCCGCGGTGATGGAGCTTGCCATCATGCCAAAGCCCGTCAGTATTGCAAAAACGCCTGCCGCCATGTTTTTGGTGACGGGATAGACCGGGGCGGTTTTTCTGTCGAAAAGGTTGATAAGAACACAAATCACAAACAGTGCCAGCGAAATGCCGATGACGGTGTAGGTGATCTGCATACTGTTCATTCCCAAATATTTGCCGTTGCTGTCTACGCCGTAGATGCTCATGGCTTTTAAGAACACCATGACAATAACGGCGGGAATAAAGGGAATAATCGAATACTTTGCCTTCATATGATTCTCCATCCTCAGTAATAGATTCATACATGGTGGTTATGATACCCAGTTTGCGTACATATACTATTTTAAGTCAATTACGTCTTAATGTCAAGAAAAAATAGTGACGGAGTGAATAAAATGAAAGATAAAATTTTGATGATTTTGCTGTTTTTTCTCTTTATGGCGGCTGTTCCGGTGGGTTTCGCGGTGGGAAACGCGAAAAAACCGCTCTCTTCCCCATCCGAAAAAAACAGCTCGGAGTCGGTAGCCGCAAGCACCGCCGCGCTGTGCAGAGAGGATGACAGCGACGAGTTTATCCGCGCGGTCGCAGTGATCGAGCGGACAAACCTGCTGAGCGGAGCAAATGCCGAGGCAGCGGAAAATAATTCCGATGAAGAATTATACAAGCGTGTGGAGCGGATCTGCAACGAATCGGAAACCGTTTTGACGCTGGACGGCAAGGCGGTATATATCCCCTGCTTCAACTGCTCAGACGGATACACGGAAGCGTCGCGGGATCATCCCTATCTTTGCGCGGTGGCAAGCCCCTGGGACGCCTACTGTGCCGACCGCGACAGCGAACAGCGCTGTGAGGGCGTGAGCCTGAACGGTGTGCGCGTGCTTACACAAAGCGGACTTAGCGCCGAGGAGGCGCTGCTGTGGTATCTGCCCGGTCTGCAGGCGCAAAACGAGTCGCGGCAGAACAAAAACGACGCTTCTTCATAGTATATGGTGAGCGACGCTCAACAAACCGGGAAACTGACCTATACAGTCCCTGGAGAGGGACTATAAAAACTACTACTCTAATATACAGGGAGAATGACAGTGAAATTAACGGAACTCGTTGAAAAACAATACGGAATACCCATGCTCCCAAAGGAGACGCCCTACGCGATGGCGTTCGTGCCGTTTCAACAGGAGGAGCCTAAAACCTTTTCGCCTGACCAGGGGTTTATGATGGGAACTATGTATCAGGCGCTGAACAAGCCCTTCTGCGGCGGCAAGTGCGGTGATGACAATGACGAAGCGTGAGGCGCTGCTGAAAAAGATCTCGACCTATCAGTTCGCGGCGCATGATCTGCAGCTCTATCTGGACACCCATCCCGGTGACGAAAAGACGATGGAGCAGCTAAAGCGCTTTCAGGCGCAGCTGCAGCCGCTGACCGAGCAATATGAGGAAACCTACGGCGCATTGACAAAGCGCGGCGAGAGCGGCAATAACTGGGACTGGATAAAGGGTCCCTGGCCGTGGGAAAGTGAGGAGATGCGCTGATGTTTGTATACGAAAAAAGGCTGCAATACCCCGTAAAAATCAAAACGCCCAACGCAAAGCTGGCAAAGGCTATAATGTCGCAGCTGGGCGGCGCCGACGGTGAGCTGGGCGCGGCGCTTCGCTATTTGAACCAGCGCTACACCATGCCGATGCCCGAGCTTAAGGCGACGCTTACCGATATTGGCACGGAGGAGCTGAGTCATCTGGAGATGATAGGCGCGATTTTGTACCAGCTGACAAAGGATCTGACAGTGGAGCAGATAAAGGCGGCGGGCTTTGACGACTACTTTGTTGACCACACGCTGGGCGTATACCCCCAGTCGGCTGCGGGCGTGCCCTTTACCGCGGCTTACCTGCAATCTAAGGGCGACGCGGTCACCGACCTTCACGAGGATCTTGCCGCCGAGCAAAAGGCGCGCTCCACCTACGACAACATCCTGCGCCTGGCTGATGATTACGACGTTAAGGACGCGATCCGCTTTTTGCGCGAACGCGAGGTCGTGCACTATCAGCGCTTCGGCGAAAACCTGCGTCTGCTGACCGACAGGCTTGACGCTAAAAACTTCTACGCCTTCAACCCCGAGTTTGACAAGGCGTGCTTTCGCAAAACCACGAAGTAAAGCAACGGGACGTTGCATCGGTCCGCCTTTGGAAAACTTTTTCTTCGCAAAAGTGCGGATATAATAAAGCGGGCAGAAGAAGCTTTTTTCTTCTGCCCGCGTGTTTTTGCTGAACGCGCCTACGGTTAGGTTTTATACTAAATCCCCATGCCGCTAGACGGCGCCACGATGAATGAAACCTGACTCGGTGGGATATAGCATTTCTTTAGAATAAATGATATAATTACCA
>CADBHB010000036.1:13685-19305 GCA_902794395.1 uncultured Ruminococcus sp. | reverse complement strand
GTACATCTTAGTGTGTACTCACTGTAATTTCTTGAGTATCTCATACTCAAAGTCATTACGGGTTTCTTTCTTTTCGTTGTTTAATTTTCAAGGTCCTTTGCGCTTTTATGCTGAGTTTTTGTTGTTTTTCACAAGCTTTTCTCTCAGCGGCGCTTTTGCTATTATATTACAAGTCGATTGGTTTGTCAAGCCTTTTTTTGAAATTTTTTTCGGTTTTTTTTAAAAGAATTCTGCAACGTCTTTTGCTCCGCTTTTGTTTTCTTGACAGATGCTTTTGCGAATGATACAATTAATCCGTGATATATATTAGTATAATGAGGTGTAGCTGATGAAAACAGCCAAAACGACATTTTCCGACAAGCTGATGACTGTGTTTCATTTTGTGTTTTTTATAGTTGCCGGACTTATCACGCTGTCCGCCGTGACGCTGGGCTTGTTTTTCGCGCCGTTTTTCGGCGAGGACGGCACCGAGCCTAACACACCTGTCCTGCTCGGCATCCTTCGTCTGCTGATACTGCTGCTGTTTATCGGAGCGGTGTTTTTGCTGTTCGGCGTCTGTCTGCGCTTTTTCACCTCGGATAAGCTGCGGCGGATGGACGACGGTTCCTTCGGCACGAGGCTGATCTTTTCCGCGGTAGGGCTTATACTTGTAGTACAGCTGTTATCCGCCTTCTTTTTGCGGATGTATCCCATTTCGGACGTCGCGTGGCTGGAGGCTTACGCCGAGAAGATCATTTCAGACGGCTCCTTTTCATGCTTGGATTCAGAGTACGGAGAACACTACATCGTCTGGTTTCCCAACAACATAGCTACTCTGCTGATATACACGCTGTTATACAAGCTTTCCTATGCGTTGACAGGCACCTTTTCACGCGTTCCCATCCTTTTGTTCAACACCCTGTGCATCAACGCGGCGGTACTGCTGACCGTATTGACGGCAAGGCGGCTGTTTGGCATGAGGAAAGCCGCTGTCACGCTTGTGATCTGCGCCTTGTTCGCGCCCTACTACACCTACACGCCCTACTATTATTCCGACACATTTTCCATAGCACTTGTAGCGGGAGCGGTATATGCCTTCGCCGCGGCGACGCAGTGCCCGAAACGCGGCAAAAAGCTTTTGCTGCTTATCCTGTGCGGCGCTATGTGCTGTGTCGGTTACAAAATCAAGGGCAGTGTGCTGGTGCTGCTTGCGGCGCTGTTTATCTATTCGCTGCTCCGTTACGGCATAAAGCGCTTTATAAAAATCGGCGGCTCTGTCCTGCTCGGCTTTTTGATAGTTTACACCTCTTTTACGGTAGCGTGGAAGGCGTCCGGCGTCATCTCAAAGGAGAGCGCGGAAAAATACGAGTTTCCTCTGACGCATTGGGCTATGATGGGGCTAGGGATGAACGGTCAATACAGCGAAGCGGATTTCCAATACACCAAAGGCTTTGACGGAAAAGACGCGAAGACCGAGGCGGATATAAAGGTCATCGGCGAGCGTATACGAGAGTACGGTCCGGGCGGCTTGGCGGTCCACCTTTGGGTAAAGGCGTCCTGGATATACATGGACGGCAGCTATAACATCTCGCATTATCTGGAGCACTCCGTCTACGACACTCCGGTCCATCAAATAATCATCAAGGGCGGCAAGCTGAGATATTTGTTCTTTGCCTACAGCTTTGCCATTCAGAGCTTTTTGTTGTGCATGATGACATATTCGGGATTCGCCGCCTTCCGCAAGCGGCGGTATGAGCTGACCGCGTGGCTGCGCATCGCGGTGTTCGGTGTGTTCATATTCTTTTCGGTATGGGAGGCAAACGCCAGATACCTGTTTAACTTTACGCCAGTTTACATTCTGCTGGCGACCGAGGGACTGGATGATTTTGTAAGTACAGCGAATAAAAGAAAAGCAAAAAAGAACGGCAAGGCTTTGCTTGAAAAAAACTCTTGACATTTCTTTATACCATAGCTATAATAGTATAAACAATCAAATCCCCTTAAAGACAGTGACGGGAACAAGATATAAAACGCTTCGGCACAGAGAGCCGTCGGTTGGTGCAAGACGGCGCGAAGGTTTATATGCATAGCTCATCCCCGAGTTTTCCGTGTGATTTCAAATTAGCGCGGAACGCAGGACTGCGTTATCGGTCAGGACTTTGTTGGAAGTCTGTAAGGAGCGTGCGGCGACGTATGCTTGAATCAGGGTGGTACCGCGATTTTTTCGCCCCTTATTGCAACTGTGTTGTATTTAAGGGGCTTTTTTGTTAATTATCTTATGGAGGTTATCAAACATGAAACCGTCTTATCAAAAGTACATTCCGTTCAGGCAAATCTATTTGCCCGACCGCAAATGGCCGAACAACACCATTACAAAAGCTCCTGTCTGGTGCAGTGTTGACCTGCGCGACGGCAACCAGGCTTTGATCGACCCTATGACCATGGACGAAAAGCTCGAGTTTTTCCACGCGCTTGTGGACATGGGCTTCAAGGAGATCGAGATAGGCTTTCCCAGCGCTTCCGAAACCGAGTATGAGATCTGCCGTGAGCTGATCGAAAACGACCACATCCCCGATGATGTGACCATCCAGGTGCTGGTGCAGGCGCGTGAGCATTTGATCCGCAAGACCTTTGAGGCAATCAAGGGCGCTAAAAACGTGATCGTCCACTTCTACAACTCCACCTCTACCCTTCAGCGCAAGGTCGTGTTCAAGACCGATATGCAGGGCGTGATAGACATCGCCGTGGATGGCGCGCGTCTTATAAAAAAGCTGACCGACGAATACTCCGGCGACACCAACATCCGCTTTGAGTACTCTCCCGAGAGCTTCAGCGGCACCGAGCCGGACAACGCAGTAGCCATCTGCGACCGCGTTATGGAGGAGCTCGGCTCTACCAAAGAAAACCCCGTGATACTCAACCTGCCCAATACCGTTGAGATGTGCACGCCCAACACCTATGCCGACCAGATAGAGTACTTCATCCGCCACCTCAAAAACCGCGAGGCGGCTATCATAAGCGTCCACCCCCACAACGACCGCGGCTGCGGCGTGGCGGCAGGCGAGCTGGCGCTTTTGGCGGGCGCAGAGAGAGTGGAGGGCACCCTCTTTGGCAACGGCGAACGCACGGGCAACATGGATATAGTGACCATGGGCTTGAATATGTTCACCCAAGGGGTAGACCCTCAGCTCGATTTCAGCGACCTTCCCAAGCTCCGCGACATCTACGAGCGCTGCACAAATATGAAGATCGATCCCCGTCAGCCCTATATCGGCGAGCTGGTATTCACCGCCTTTTCCGGCTCGCACCAGGACGCCATCAACAAGGGCTATCAGTATATGCGCGACAGCGGCACCCAATACTGGGAGATACCCTATCTTCCGATCGACCCCGCCGACGTCGGCAGAGAGTACGAGCCTATCATCCGCATAAACTCTCAGTCAGGTAAGGGCGGAGCCGCGTTTGTGATGAGCAACACCTTTGGCTACGACCTGCCTAAGCGGATGCACCCCGAATTTTCAAAGCTGGTACAGGCAAAGTGCGAGGCGCTTGAGCGGGAGCTGATCCCCAAGGAGCTGTTTGAGGTGTTTGAGGAGAACTACCTCAACCACCCGATGAAGTACCGCTTAACGAGCAGAAAGATATACGAGGAATGTGACGACGGCACGGATTACGTCCACTTCCGCGGTAAAATGATCATCGACGGCAAAAACGAGGTTGGTCTATTCGGCACAGGCAACGGTCCCATAGACGCCTTCTTCATCGCGCTGAAAAAGGTAGGCTTGGACAAATACAGGTTCAAGGGCTACAGCCAGCACGCTATCGGCGAGGGCTCGGACGCCAAGGCGGTGTCTTACATTGAGCTGAAAACCCCGGAGGGCAAAGACATCTTCGGCGTCGGCATCGATTCAAACGTAAATATCGCTTCCGTTTTGGGCGTTCTCAACGCTATCAACAGAGCGGAGTGCTGAAACCGAACGGCGGCTCGTTAACAGCATAACGGGAGTAGAGCTTTGACTCCCACCGTAAACAAAAAGACCTGCACGCTGAGGATATGCAACAGTATCCCGCGTGCAGGTCTTTCGTTTTTTCCCGTTTTCTTTATGAATGTCAGTCAGAAACACCTGATTATTTTTGCAGCGCGCACAAGCGGTTCTCGTAAAGCCTGCCGGTGGTGAAATAATCATAAGACCGGCAACCGCCCGCGCAGATGTCGCCGTGAGGGCAATCCTTACACCCGCCTGTCAGCATAGTCGTGTTAAAGCGGCGGTTATAGGCGAAGGCGTCGGGGTCTGTCCAAATCTCCAAAAGCGAACGCTCGCGCAGATTGCCCTCGATGAAGCGCGCGTCATACATCGACTCGCAACCACGCACATTTCCCACGCTGTCGATGCCCAAGGTCGTCAGTCCCGCCGAACACCCCGTGAAGACCGCGCCCTTCACACCGCGCACGCTGCCCTCCTCGGGCGTATAGTAACCGATGTTGTCCGCCACGCCCACCTTAAACGGCGCGGTTTTAGCGGTCTTATACACAAAGGAAAGCACCTTTTGCGCGTCAAAGGCGACCGACACACCGTTGTCGTTCGCGTTGCCCATCGGTGAACAAGCCTGGAGCTGCCACGCAAAGAGCGGCAAGCGCTTCAACTCTTGATAGAACTGCGGCAATTGCGGCGCGTTATCCGCCCGCAGAGAGGTGATGACGGACACGGGGATACCTGCCGCGGCAAGGGTATGCAGCGTTTCCATGGCGCGGTCGTAGCTGCCCTTTTGACGATAGGCGTCGTGCACCTCACGCAAGCCGTCCAGTGAAACGGCGACCGACTCGATATGTACCCGCTTTAGCGAACGGATGATATCCTCCGTCATGCGGAAACCGTTGGTGATGATGCAAACCTTGACGCCCCGCGCGGTCAGCGCCTGCACGATCTGTGCCCAGTCGGGGCGCATGAACGCCTCTCCGCCGATGACGGACACCCTGCGGCAGCCCAGCTCCGCGAGCTGACGCGCCACATCCAGGCACTCGGCGGTGCTCAGCTCGTTGTCACGCGCTTTGCCGCCGCGCGACCCGCAGTAGGCGCAGCGAAAGCAGCAGGCGAGGGTGATCTCCCAGACACAGCTTCTTAGTTGAAAGGGAAAGCTCATCTGCTACTCCTCTTTAGGCAGCCTTGCGCCGCAGTGAACGCAAAAATTGCTGTCCTTTTTTACGGTCCGTTTACATGCAGGGCAAAGCATCAGTCGTTCCTCCGGCTGCGTTTGCACAAACATTCCGGCAACGTCCCGCTTACTGGCAAAGTATTCGGGTCCCGCATAGACGCACATCATCATCTCAGGCATCGGCGGCCCCGCGTATACGCCCTCCATCGGGAGCGGCTCCGACTCAGGCTCGGGTCCCTCATATACACATTCTGTAGCGCCCTCGCCCTCGAAAAATTCCGGTCCCGCATACACGTCATTCATCGTGCCGCTGTCATCGTCACGGCTTTTGTTCCACGGATAGCTTTTCTCGGATTTGCTCATATTTCTCCCGCCCTTCCGGATAATACTTTAGGCAACACCGCACAATTCGCGGCGCACGCCTTGCTTGAATATTGTTCCGTCAGCCTGCCCAAAAAATCTCGGCAAGGCGTCAGCCTTACCTCAA
>CADBHB010000036.1:0-13675 GCA_902794395.1 uncultured Ruminococcus sp. | reverse complement strand
AATCTCGGCAAGGCGTCAGCCTTACCTCAATTTGTTTGTGCACCCTGACGAAAAATCTTACTTCGCAATCCGCACACCTGAATTGTGCGGTATTGCCTTTAATACAATTGTAACAAAACCAAATGCGCAAGTCAAGAAAAACGGTCGTATCAAAGCTGACCCTGATACGACCGTTTTGTGTGAAGCAAAATTACTTCATGCTGTTCTCGTAGGACTCGATCATTTTCTTGACCATCTGGCCGCCGACGGAACCGGCTTCACGGGAAGAAAGGTCACCGTTGTAGCCCTGCTTGAGGTTTACGCCTACTTCATTGGCGCACTCCATCTTGAAGCGGTTCATCGCTTCCTTTGCCTCGGGAATATTGATCTGATTGTTATTTCTGCTTGCCATTTTCTTTCTCCTTAACTTTATCTATCTCAAGCGGCGGTTTGCCTTCGCAATTTCTCGCCGCAGTAGTATTGTTAGGAGATTATTTGTTTTTATGATTTGAAAAATTTGTCAAACATCAAACCGACCATTCTCTGATGACGTTCAAAAATGCCTCGCCGTATTTTTCGAGCTTGTTTGCGCCGACTCCGCTGACAGACAGAAACTCAGCTTCCGTAGTGGGCATAATACGGCACATATCGGCAAGGGTAGCGTCGGAAAAGATAACGAACGCGGGCACTCCCTTCTTTTTCGCGAAGTTCATTCTGACGATCTTGAGCGCGTCGAACAGCTCCCGGTCTACATCATAAACCTCGGTTTTCAAAGCTTTTGATTTCAGTTGTTTTGCCTTGCGTATCTTAACGCCAGCGTTGCCTCTCAACACGGGATAACTCATTTCGGTCACATGCAAGACCGGTTTTCCCGCGCCGATCGAGATTATGTAATCCTGTTCCTCTAGCTTCTCTATGATGTATCTTATCTCTGTCGCCCTTACGTCTTTCATTATCCCAAAGGTAGACTGACGATCAAGGCCTGCCCTTGTTATCCTGTCAGAAGATACTCCGCGCAGAACGTCGGAAATCATTTTCACGCCGTAATTCTGCCCTGTTCTGATGATGCAGGAAAGTATCTTCTGCGCCTCAACGGTAACGTCTGCGGTCTCAAATTCCGTCAAACAATTCGAGCATTTCCCGCAGGAGCCTTTGTATTCATCGCCGAAGTATTTCAGCATATATCCGCGCAGGCAGTCGCTTGTAGTGCAGTAAAACACCATCTGCTTCAGGCGTTCTTCTTCTCTTTGTTTGAAAAAATCTTTTTGCTCTTGGGACAGCTCTGCATTATCCTCTATGTTTTCTATAAAGTATTTGCAAGTGCTGACATCGGCTTTTGCATAAAGCAGAATACAATCCGCGTCTACTCCGTCGCGTCCGGCTCTGCCCGCCTCCTGATAGTAGCTTTCGATATTCTTCGGCATATTGTAGTGGATAACAAAACGCACGTCTGATTTGTCGATGCCCATTCCGAAGGCGTTTGTCGCCACCATCACCGTCTTGCGGTCATATACAAAATCATCTTGGTTTTTAACGCGCTCATCATCATTCAAGCCCGCGTGATAGCGAGTCGCGGAGATCCCGTTATTATTCAACAATTCGCAGACTTCTTCGACCTTTTTGCGGGTAGAGCAATACACAATACCCGATTTGTCTTTTCTCTCCTTTATTAGCTCGAGCAGCTTTGCGGATTTGTTTTGGGGTCTCAGCACCGAAAAATACAGATTCGGTCGATCAAAACCCGTTGTTACTTTTACAGGGTCATTCAGTTTCAGCAATCTTATAATATCATTTTTGACTTCCTCGGTAGCGGTCGCGGTAAATGCGCCTATAACCGGACGGCGGTCAAGCTTCGAGATGAACGAAGATATATTAAGATAACTCGGGCGAAAATCCTGTCCCCATTGTGAAACACAGTGCGCTTCGTCAACGGCTATCAGGGAAATGTCCGCGTTCAACGCAAACCATAAAAACGAGCTTGTTTCCAGACGTTCGGGAGCGACATAGATTATCTTGTATTTTCCGTTTGCGGAGTTTGAAAGCGCTTTGCGATACTGCGCTTCGGTCAAAGAGCGGTTAAGATAAGCCGCGCTGACGCCCTGCTGGACCAAAGCGTTTACCTGATCCTTCATCAGCGAGATAAGCGGCGAGATAACAAGGGTAATACCGTTCATAATAATTGCCGGGATTTGATAGCAAAGCGACTTACCCGCGCCTGTCGGCATGATTCCGAGGACATCCCGCCCCGCGAGCAGAGCGTTTACCAGCTCCTCCTGCCCGTCGCGAAAAGAGCTGTAACCGAAATACTTTTTTAACACCTCAAACTTATCCGCAGTCATCAAATCACCGCCTTGCCTCAACGAACATATATTCGGTATCTATATCATAGCACTAAATCTTTAATCAGTCAAGAGTAAAAATGCGTCCACTCAGGAAAAACAGCGCCGCAGTCTTTTTTGACCGCGACGCTGTTTCTGTATTTTGCCAATGTGTATTTAAAATTTTCCTATTTTGTTTCACTCACGGGAGCCGGCGCTTTATGTTCAGGCTAATCGTCACAGCTCTTTTTCGGCTTTATGATCGAGCAGATCACGTAGTAGACCGGGATCGCGAGAAATACGATCCAGCCGAACGGCCAGCCACCGCAAACTTTGAAGTAGCCGAAGAAGATATAGACCGCCGCGCAGAGCACCGGTAACGCGAAGTGGCTCGGGTCGCGCTTGAATATGGCGTCAACAAGCGAATAGTACAGCGGGATACTGAGAAAAGCTATCCAGCTAAGCGCCCATCCGAAGCACATCCCGCTGAATCCCCAGCCGAGGAATAACGCCAGCGCGATCGCCCAGAACGGGAACTTCAAAAACGCCTTGTGCGCGGGACTTTTGAAATGTTTGTTTTTTAGCTCCTCGTCAACCATTACGTGTCCGTCCTCATCGGTATAAACGCGCTTTTTGCCCTTTTCTTCAACCTTGATGCCGTCCCAGCTGACGTGAACATTGTCGCCGTCCCTTGAACAGACGTTGACCCCGTTTTTTAATGATATATGAACGCGGTCTCCGTCCTTTGAATCAACATGAATGCCGTTTTTGAAAGATACCCTGTCATCGCGGACATAGTTCGTATCATCGTAGACGCTTGTGTCTGTGTTATCGGGCTCGACGGGTTCATCGGGTTTTTCATCCGCGGTTTCCTGCTGTGTCTGATCCTCGGGTTTTCCCTTTAATAACTCGTCAAGGCTTACGCCGTAAACCTCGGCAAGGCTTATCAGATTATCGGTATCCGGCGACGCCTCGCTCCGTTCCCATTTTGATACCGCCTGGCGGCTCACTCCGATTTTTTCGGCAAGCTCCTCCTGACTTAAATTGTGCTGTTTTCTGTATTGAAGAAGTCTGTTTGCTGTTTCGATGTTCATAACTCTACCTCCTTTTCTTTGCCTTGATTATACCCGCAACCGCGCGATATGTGCCATACATTCGGCTTTACATCGGCGCAACTATAGGTTGCGGAGCCGTTTTCCGGTACTATTATAAGTGATTTTTCAAAAAAGTTCAAGAAAAAGAGCTGATTTGCAAAATCAGCCCTTTACTCATCTGCTTTATCTGCCTAAAGCGGCGGTTCGCGTCGCACTGAGCTTTGCCGAAGCAAAAGTACATTGAGGTATCAATCCTCGCGGTGGTCGAACACGCGCTTGGTCTTTTTCTCGGAACGCGGCAAGGTACCCACGGAAACGACGACGACCTTCGGGGTGACGCTCATTTTGGATTTGAAGGTTTCTTTGATAAGCTCGCCCGTCTTGTCGAAGTTGACGCGGCCCTCTGCCTCGACGGTCAGAAGGATGATGTCGCGGTTCTTTTCATCGTCATGGGCGATGTCGATCTTGTACTCGCTCGACACGCCGTCGATGGTACCTAGCAGCTCCTCCACCTGACTGGGGAACATATTTACGCCGTGCACCTTGAACATATCGTCGCTTCTGCCCTTGATGACATCCAGACGCGGGAAGCGGCTGCCGCAGGTACATTCTCCGGGAATGATGCGGGAGAGGTCGTGGGTGCGGAAGCGCAGCAGCGGCGCGCCCTCCTTGACGAGAGTTGTGATGACGATCTCGCCCTCCTCGCCGTCGGGTACGTTTTCGCCGGTCTCGGGGTCGATGATCTCGATGTAGAGGTAGTCGTCCCAGTAGTGCATGCCGGTCTGATCGGCGCAGTTAACTCCGATGCCCGGGCCGTAGATCTCGGTAAGTCCGTAGATGTCATACAGCTCGATGCCAAGCTCGTTAGAGATGTACTCGCGCTTTTTGTCGCTCCATCTCTCCGAGCCGATAACGCCCTTTTTCAGACAGATCTTGTCCTTAAGACCGCGCTTGTTGATCTCCTCGGCGAGCAGGAGCGCATAGCTGGAGGTGGCGCAGATAACGGTGGATTTCAAATCCTGCATCATTTGCAGCTGCTTCTCGGTGTTGCCAGGGCCCATGGGGATAGCCATGGAACCGAGCTTCTCACAGCCCGCCTGAAAGCCGATGCCCGCTGTCCACAAGCCGTAGCCGGGAGTGATCTGGATGCGGTCTTTTTTGGTGATGCCTGCGGTTTCGTAGCAGCGCGCGAACATAGTCGCCCAGTCGTCTACATCCTTTGCGGTATAGGGGATGATAACGGGCTTGCCCGTAGTGCCGGAGGAGGAGTGGATGCGGACGATCTCGTCATCGGGCACAGCCTGGATGCCCAAGGGATAAGCGTTGCGCAGCTCTGCCTTATCCACAAACGGAAGCTTTTTGAAGTCCTCCTCGGTCTTTACCTCGGTGATGCCCAATTCTTTGTACATTTTTCCGAAATAATTGTCGGAGTTCAAAATAGCCTGAAGCCTGTCGTTGACAAGCGCGATTTGTTTTTCATTGATTTGCATAATTACTCTCCTATCTTCAAGCCCGCCTCAAACGCGGCGAGATTTTTTTCCAAAAACCTCTCGGGAACGGTTTTTACTATTTGATCGCGCACTGTTTCAACGCTCAGCCCGAGCCTGCCCGTTCCCGCGGCGGCTCCCAGCACGGCGACGTTGAAAAACTTTGACGACCCAAAAGGCGCGCACAGCGCGTCGGAATCGACAACGAGGCAGTCGCAGACAGACCTGATGAAGGCGATCTCGGCCTTGCCGTCATAGCCCTCGGAGCTGCCGAGCGACGTCGGCTTTACAGGCACGGAGTTGACGATAACAAAGCCGTCCTTTTTTAGGTATTTCAGGTTACGCACCGCCTCGGACGGCTCGAACGCGATAAGCAGATCGGCGCCGCCGAGCGGTATCAGCGGAGAAGACGCTTCATCGCCGATGCGCACATGGCTGGTGACAGGGCCTCCGCGCTGCGCCATACCGATGGTCTCGGCGGAGTGTGCCGCGTTGCCCTCGTTCATAGCGGAAGCGGCGATTATCCTGGAGGCGAGGACGGTTCCCTGACCGCCTACGCCGCATATCATAATATCCTTGTTCATGCTCACTGCCCTCCTATCGCGCCTGTGGGGCAGAGCTTCGCGCACAGCCCGCAGCCCGTGCAAAGGTTACTGTCGATAACTGCCTTGCCGTCCTGCACCGACAGCGCGGGGCAGCCGATCTCTCTTATACAGCGCAGACAGCCGACGCACTTTTCGGCGTCCACCTTGCATCTTTTATCCGACTTAACGATCGCCACACAGGGCGATTTGAAGATTATCGCCTTGACGCCCTTGGTTTCGGCGCAGTCTTTGACCGCCGCTACCGCCGCGTCGAGATCGAGCGGGTCAACGGTGAGCACCTTTTTCACGCCGACGGCGAGCAATATTTTTTCAATGCTGATCTTATCCACAGGAGCCGACATAAGATTTCTGCCGGTGCCGGGATGGGGCTGGTGACCGGTCATGGCGGTAGTTGAGTTGTCGAGCACACAGACTATCATATCGGCGGCGTTGTACACGGCGTTTACTACGCCCGTGATGCCGGAAGCGAAAAACGTTGAGTCGCCGGTAAAAGCGAAGGCGACCGCGTCGCTGTCCATATGGTTGAAGCCCTGCGCCATGGTGATGCCCGCGCCCATGCACAGGCAAGTGTCCACCATGTCCAGCGGCATGGCGTTGCCCAATGTGTAGCAGCCGATGTCGCCGCAGAAATAGGCTTTTTTGCCCTTCATGGCGCGCTTAACGGCGTAGAAGGAGGCGCGGTGCGGACAGCCCGCGCACAGCACGGGAGGTCTTGCCGGCGGCTGAGGAGCGCCCGTGAGGTCGGGGGCGCTGTCGGTAAGCTCAAGTCCCAAAAAGCGGCTGATGATGGTTTTGGCGCTGTCGGCGTCGTTCTCGCCGCTGTGGGGCACGTCGCCGCTGAGCTTGCCGCGCACCGTGATGTTCAGACGGTGCCTGCCGATAAGCTTGAGCAGGCTTTCCTCGATGTAGGGGCTGAGCTCTTCAAAGCAGAGCACCTCGGTAACACCCTCGAGCGCCTTGAGCAGAAAGCTCTCGGGCAGAGGATGAGGCGTGCCGACCTTTATGAACCGCACCTCGGGGTGATCCTTTAATAACTCGCGCGCATAGGCATAGCTGACGCCCGTGGCGACGACCGCCTTTTGCGAGCTTCCCGTAACCGTATTGAAACGGCAGGAGGAAAACTCCTCCCCTATCTCAACATTTCGCTTTTCGATAACGGCGTGGTTTTGATATGACAGCCGCGGGAAAATGACCCATTTTTTAGAGTCCTTTACAAAGCCCTCAAAGCCCTTTGCGGTGAAAGTGTCGGACGTGTCGATCGACGCGTAGGCGTGGTCGACCCTTGTGGTGGGGCGAAGGATAACCGGGGTTTTGTATTTTTCTGAGCATGCGAACGCGTCCTGTACCATCTCGAACGCCTCCTCGGGAGAGGAAGGGTCAAAGACGGGGATACGGGCAAATTCGGCAAAACGGCGGGTGTCCTGCTCGGTCTGCGAGGAAATAGGGCCGGGATCGTCCGCCGACACCACCACCATGCCGCCCTTGACGCCCACGTAGGCGAGGCTCATCAGCGGGTCGGAGGCTACGTTCAAGCCCACCTGCTTCATGGTGACCATCGCTCTCGCGCCGCAGTAGGCGGCGGCTGCCGCGACCTCCATAGCCGCCTTCTCGTTTACCGACCATTCTACATAGGTGCCGTCGTGCGGATATTTGGCGACGGTCTCAATGATCTCAGACGAGGGTGTACCGGGGTAACCGGCAACCAAGTCCACCCCTGCCGACAACGCGCCCAACGCGATGGCACCGTTGCCCATGACATACTTTTTACTCATTTCATCATCCTCTTGCGCAAAATCAGCGCTGTTATTTTCTTATTCAGGTAGCTCCGCACAAATCAATAATGCGGTATCTTATTTATTTTATCATAAAACCTGCCGGATTTCCACCCCATTGACAAAAAAGTAACTTTTTCTCGCGAATTGTTTTTTCCGGACTCCCTAACCGCATCAGTTTTCATTAAGTCACTTTATTATCACATCAACGCATATTATAACAGAAAAAGCGCTGTTTTGAGGAACAGCGGGAAAAACCTCGACAGGAAAAATAAAAACTTGTTGACTTTCCGCCTGAATTGTTGTAAAATATACTAAATAGTATCAAGGTTAGGATTATAATTGGCGATATAGACGACTTTCGGTGTTTTAAAAGCAGGCGCTCGCCTTGCTGAGTCATCAGGCAATATCGTTACCTGATTCGCGCTTGCCGCATTATCATCATACAGATACACGGAAAACAACGGACAAAGGAGAAGGTCAATGTTTAAAAAAACAAAGATACTCGCGGTAGTGCTTGTAGCCTTCGCCTTGTGTTTTTCCGCCTGCGGCAAAGCAAAAAACACCGGCAAATCTTCTCCGGACAGCGCAGTGGAGCAGTCTGCTTTGCAAGCACAGACAACTACGGCAGCCGGCACCTCTGCCGGTACGGAAAGCGCTGAAAGCTCCGCTCCCGAACAGAACGGAACCGCAGGAACCACGGCAAGTTCTCAAGCCTCAGACAGCAAAGCCGAAAGCGGTGTTCCTAATACTCAAGCTAACAGTGAGGGCGTGTCTGCGCCAAACACCACCGGCGCCTCTGCCGCGCAGCAGAATGAAGTGCCCGGAACCGAAAGCCGATCGAACCAAAATAATAACGGTGGCAGCACTCAGCCTAACACGGCTCAACCTACCTCTGAAGCACCTCCTGCCCCGACATACAGAGATAACGCTGAGGTGAATTTTAATGACCTTTAGATCATATAAAACGAAGTCGGCGCTGCTGTGCGCAGCCGCCCTGTTGTTCTCAGGCACTTTTTCTGCCGCCGCGGGAAGCTTGGCAGGAAGCCGTACAGGTGACGAGGGCGCCGCTTCCCAAACAGGTTATTTGCTGGGCGATGCCAATCGTGACGGAAATGTCACGATAGAAGATGTGACCTGTATTCAAAGGTATCTGGCAGAATGGCCTGTCGAAGACGATTTTTCCGAAGTTGCCGCAGATGTTAGCGGAGACGGCGCGGTAAAGATAAACGACGTCACCTATATCCAGCGCTGGCTGGCATGTATAGATACTCCGTATGCCATCGGCACTTTTATTGAAGTACCCGAGGAAACCACAACGACCGTACCGCCGTCCACACAGCAGCCGACAGATGACGATGGATGGAGCCATCAAATTTTCCGCCCATGATACCTAAGATCTATGCCGAATAAGGAGGATATTCAATGAAATCCAAATATGAGCGCACAGACTTAATGATTACTCGTTTTGATGTTGAAGACGTAATAACCACATCCGGTGCCAATGTCGATCCCACCGATCATCCCTTTTTAAAAGAAAAGGAAAATGCGTATGGCGGATTCTCGACCTTCAACGCACCGGGCAATTGGTTTTAACTAATACCGCTTTCAAAAAAGACGGAAGAATTGTGCCGTCTTTTTGAATAGCGACGTTTGTGATTTACGCAAACGCCGCTATATATTTTTTGGGGGGAAAAAATGAAAGAAAAGCTGACACCGAAATGGTTTGTAATTACGCTAACGGGCGTCTTCTTTGCCGCCTATGCCGCATATAATATATTCATCATTCTAAGAGACCTCAGAAGAGGACTCAGCCTGACGGCTATTTTCATCAGCGCTGTCGTGGCTTTGCTGTTCAGCCTGCTCTCGGGCTTCGCGTTGACGTCCGGCGTGAAAAACATGCGGTTCGTAGTCATACGCAGAATGGTGTTGATCGTCACTTTGCTCGTGATCTTTTTACTCAAGCTGCGCATGATAAGCGCGGTGATCGCGTATATTGATTTCACTAAAACCTACACTGTTCTCTACAGTGCCTCATACCTTGCAACTCAGGCAGCTATGCTGATACTGTTTGTTTACTACGCTTACATAATCAAAAGTCTTCTGCAGTATCCCAAGGCATCATTTATACTGCCGCTTTCCGCAGCGCTGCTGTTCCTATGCGCCCTTGTCATTGATACGATCCTTTTCTTTGGTTTCCATGTCAACTTAGAGGCAAATCTGATCAGGACAGTAGTAATGCGACCGGTCTTTTATCTGGGCTTTATCGGCTTGTGTGTATACTTTTTGTTCCCGAGGTCTCATACCGTCACCGAACAGGGAGGTCCGCCGGAGCTCATGCTGTAATGGCGACAGTCATTATTTTCGCCTTTTTTGAATAGAATATATTGAACAGACGGCAGCGGTTTTCGCTGCGCGGTCGGGCCTTAAGGCAGCAGATACAGCATCTGCGGGACACCTTGTTCCGCGGGTGCTTTTTGTTTTATAATGCTACAGCTCGGAGGAAGCGCTATGTTATTTAAAAAAGAACATACCGAAACAAAAAACGCGGACGCCGCTGTCGCCATGAAGGTATCCGTTGTAAGTATCATCATCAACCTTGCGCTTTCTTTGATGAAGCTGCTTGCGGGTATCTTTGCAAAATCGGGCGCGATGATCTCCGACGCGGTACATTCGGCTTCGGATGTGCTGAGCACCTTTATTGTGATAGTCGGAGTGCGGCTAGCCGGAAAAAAGCCCGACAACGAGCACCCATACGGCCACGAGCGCATGGAATGTGTAGCCGCAGTGGTGCTGGCGGTCGTATTGGCGGCAACAGGCGTCGGCATAGGTTTCAGCGGGATACAAAAAATCATCTCCTCACGCAACGAAAAGCTTGTGGTGCCGGGCATATTGGCTCTGATAGCGGCGGCGGTGTCGATCGCTGTAAAGGAGATAATGTATCAATACACAAAACACGCGGCAAAAACAATCAACTCGGGAGCGCTTATGGCAGACGCCTGGCACCATCGCTCCGACGCACTGTCCTCAGTCGGCTCCTTGATAGGTATTTTGGGCGCCAGACTTGGGCTTCCTGTCCTTGATCCGCTGGCAAGCGTCATCATCTGCGTGTTCATAGAAAAGGCAGCGATAGATATTTTCCGCGACGCCATCGACAAAATGGTAGATAAGTCCTGCCCCGCCGATACGGTCGAAAACATGAAAGAGGTCATCCTTCAAACCGAGGGCGTGCTGGAGATCGACGAGATAAAGACCCGCCTGTTCGGCTCAAAGGTGTATGCCGAAGTCGAGATAGCGGTCGACGCCGAAAAGACCATCGTGGAGGCACACGACATCGCCGAGACCGTCCACAGCGCTATAGAAAAGGGTTTCCCTAACGTAAAGCACTGCATGGTACACGTAAATCCCGCCAAACCGTCTGTTACGGACAGCTCCCACCCTTCCGATGTGATCTCTGATGAAGTCACATAAATGCAACAACTCAGCGAATACAAAATGAGCCGACTCAAGCGAGTCGGCTCATCATTTTTTTGTTTACCAGGTTCCGTAGTCATATTTGCCGTCGGTTTTTGTGCTCTTGGCATAGAACTTAAGCTGCGTGCCGTCAAACGGGATATTTACGGTTTGACTGCTGTTGTTGCTGAATATCACATAGTTTATATCCGCAGGCACAGTGTAGCTGTATACCTTATGACCGCTGTTGTTTGTGTATTCATAGGTCATCTCTTTGCCGGGCCACGAAACCATGTGGGTATTCGCGTTCGACCAGTAGTAACAATATATAGTGCCGCTCCAACTTCGCGTGTTATCGAAGTAGACTTTATAGCCGCTCGGTTGACTGCTTAAAGACTTTATCTGCCCGACATAGCCGGAATCGGCAAATTCGCAGAGGTATTGCTGGATCAGAGTAATATCCTCAATATTGACAAACTCATCGTTATTGCAGTCGGCGGTGTCATCTATGTAGGGATAAGTTTCAATATCAGCCAGATAACGCTGGACAGCGGTTATATCGTTCACGTTGATTTTGCCGTTCATATCCGCGTCGCCTATCAAGACCTCGGAAACCTGCGGCTCGGTGGTAGGCGCTACCGTAGTGGAGGGCGCGACGGTAGTGGTGGGTGTTGTGGACTCGGGTTGCTCGGACACGTTGTATACGACCGCAACGCCCTTTTCGCCGACAGTACCCGTGATAGTGCCGCCCGACACAGTGAAGGTATTGCCCGACACATGGTCAAGATAGGTGCCGTCTGCCATCTTTTTCGCGGTCAGGCTTACGCTGCCCGCGCCGTCGAGCTTTGCGATGCTGACGCCGGAGGTGCCGCGCTCGATATAGGCGACCTTGCCCGAAGAGGACAGGCTTTCGCTTTGACCCATGAAGTAGTTTTTAAACTTGTTGACCTCGGTGACCACGGTGCTCTTCCAGCCGCCGTCGGAGCTCGCCAGACCCATTGTGGAATTGGGGCGCGCAAGATAGAGAGAGGTCGATTTGGCGCGCGCGCCTACGATAGCCCAAGTCTTGAAAACTGCCTGGTTTGAGATGCCCGATGTGGTGTCGTCCATATAGGTGTCGTGACTTTCAGCCCAGAGCACGGTATTGGACGCGCCCGCACCCAGATTGTAGGTGCTTGACGCAAGGCTTGAGGCGCTGCCGCTGTTTGCCGCAGAAAGCGCGTTGTTGCCCGTCTTGTTGTCGGTGACGCACATATAGGTGGTGTAGTTTGAAATGCTCGTTTTGGCGGTGTTGAGTATCTCACCGTAGCAGAACACATCGCTCTTGTAATCCTTTATGCCGTTAATGACAGTCGACCAGAAGCTGCTTCGGGTGTTGCTGTCGTCGGTGGGCAGCTCGATATGCTTTGCCGCGTCAAAGCGGAAGCCGTCAACGCCGCAGTCCACGCACTCCTTGAGCAGGCTCAGGATGCGCTGCTGCACATGGCTGTTAGCGGTGTTGAGGTCGGGCATGCCGATGTGACCGTGGGTCATATCATAGCGGCTGTCATCATTTGCGCCGTAGGTTTCGGAGTGAAAATACGACGAGTTCTTCATGTCGCTCTCTACCTCTGAGTTGAGGTGCGAGTAGCCGCCGCCGTTGGTGTTGTTAGCCATATGATTTGCAACTATGTCAACGATGACCTGGATGTTGTACTGCTCCGCTTCGGAACACAAAGCCGTAAGCTCCGCCTTCGTGCCCAGCCAGGTGCCGCCGTCGGCAATACTGAGAGTGAGAGGCTGATAGAGCTTCCACCACTGATCACTGGTTCCGGTGTAGCTGGATTTGTAGCTCTTAGGCTTCTGTACGGGCGAGGTCTGAACAGCCGTGTACCCCGCCGCAGCTATTTCGGGCAGCTTGTTTTTTATTTGAGTATACGACCAGTTAAAACAATGCAGGATCGCGGCTCCCTTTACAGAGCTTTGCGCAAACTGCGTTTGGGTACCTACCTCGGGTGTATCTGACTGCGCCGCTCCGATACTGATACGAAAAGCCGTGCAGCAGGACAACGCGATCATCACCGCGAGGACAACGGAAAGGAATTTCTTTTTCATGTACATGACCTCCTTTTATAAGCATTGATTCTCTTTTTCGGAAAACAGTCCCATGCAGTATTCTTATACTTAAAGCAAGCGACTTTATCCTAATTATATTATATCACAACGCTATTCGTCATGCAAGAAAAATGTACCGAAATACACTCCTGCGCGCAAAAAAGTCACGCGGCAAAAGCCGCGTGACCCTTATTAGTGTGATTATGATGTTATGCTTCGGAAGTCAAAACGGGTTGAGGTCTGAATTCTGTGATAACACCTGCCAGATATCTCTGAATGTCAGTCATATCCAATACATTGACCTTGCCGTCGCCGTTTACATCAGCGTTAGCCGCAACGTAGTTCTGTACGTCAAACTCTGCAAGGAATCCCTGCAGTGCGGTTACGTCTTGGATGTTAACGACGCCGTTGCCGTCTACATCGCCGAGAACGAGCTCGGGTTCGCCTGCTACGAGCTTGAAGTAGCCTTCGTAGTAATCAGCGCCGCCGTCCTTGTTGGGACGGAAGTATACGGTGTAGGTGCCAGCAGTTTCAACAACGTACTCGTTCTCCATGCCATCGGGATACCAAGTGTCAACGGTAGTGCCGTTTGCGGAAGCCGCGACCTTAACGCCTGCGTTGGCAGCAAATTCAAATGTGCCGGTGTAGGTGCCGTCGGTGCCTGCGGTCAGAGCATAAGCAGCATCGGGAGTCCAGTTGTTCATGGTGCCGACTACATAGTACTGAGAAGTCACGGGTGTAGGCGGATCGGTGCTGATGGGCTCGCCGTCATAGAGAGCCTTCTTGCCGCTGTAATCGAATACGTATACGGTGGTGCCGTTAGCTACAACACCGTCGTCGCCGTACCAGTTGTCGCCGTTGTGTACCTTGAAG
>CADBHB010000035.1 GCA_902794395.1 uncultured Ruminococcus sp. | reverse complement strand
TCACTCAACTGAATAAATTATCGATAAATAATCTCATCCGCCACAGTACCAAACCAGTATCTGTGGCGGATGTTCATTTTCCTCATTTGACGGTTACGATTTCCTGCCAAAAACAGGGAACAGCGGATTTTATATTTTGTTAGTTACTTGTTAGAAATTTGTTAGTTACCGCCACAGTTGAACACGGTTTCAGACGGTTGAACACAATGAACAAACCCCTGATAAATACTGAAAAATCAGCGTTTATCAGGGGTTGTACGGTTTTGGAGCTGATAACCGGATTTGAACCGGTGACCTCATCCTTACCAAGGATGCGCTCTACCTACTGAGCTATATCAGCGAAGTGTTTTGCGCGGTTTTGTTTCGCACAAATGGTATTATAACACATCGTTTTGAAAAAATCAATCTTTTTTTTCAGGTTTTTCGGGAAAATTTTATTTTGTCTGCCCTGCTTTTTCTTTCGGCGGCGCGGAAAGTTAGAAAAATCCCCGAAAACACTTGATTTTTTTCGCGGGCAGTGCTATAATCCTTATTGTAAATACTTGAAACTAAAGGAGTGGGCAGTTGACCCGCTCCTTGTTGTTTAGTTTGGAGGGATGTTTTTGGCAAAGAGCAAGGGCGGCGTTACCGTCGCCAAGGTTTGGGCGCTCTGCGAGCCAATTGTCGAGGGCTTGGGGCTTTCGCTTTGGGACGTGCGCTACGTCAAGGAGGGCGCGGACCGGTATCTGCGGATATTCATCGACAAGCCCGAGGGCGTAGGCATCGACGACTGCGAGGCGGTGTCGCGCGCTGTCAATGACCCGCTCGACGAGCTTGACCCCATCGAGGGCGCCTACTGTTTAGAGGTCTGTTCTCCCGGCATCGAGCGCGAGCTAGTGCGCGACGAGCACTTCGAGCAGTTCATCGGAGCGGACATCATGGTAAAGATGCTGCGGCCTGTTGAGGGCATCGGCAGAGAGTTCAAGGGCAAGCTGAAGGCGTACGACGGCGGCGAGGTCACCGTTGAGGACCACAGCGGCGAAAACGAGCTGACCTTCAACAAGAAAGAAGCGGCTTGGGTAAAGCTGGATGATTTTGATAATTGAAAAACGGAGAATTGAAAAATGAAAATGAAATGGAGAGTTTAAGCGCAGTAATGACAAATCGCAGCAAAGCGGCATTTTATTTTCGATTCTCTACTCTATCATAGAAAGGATTGGTTGGAAAAATGATAAACAAGGAATTATTTGAAGCGCTGCGGATGTTTGAAAAGGAAAAGGACATCCCCATGGATTACATGCTGCAGCAGATACAAAAAGCTATCGAGATCGCCTGCAAAAGCTACTACGGCGGCAACGAGAACGTGGTTTTCAAGGCTGACCCCGAAAAGAACTCGTTTGACGTAAAGCTTGTAAAGACCGTCGTTGACGAGGTCATGGACCCCAACTTTGAGGTCACCCTCGACGAGGCGTCGCAGATAAACAAGAGAAAGAAATTCGCGGTGGGCGACGAGATCGAAGTGCCCCTCGACCCGAAGCATTTGGGACGCATAGCCATTTCCTCGGCTCGCAACGTCATCCGCCAGGGCATCCGCGCGGGCGAGAAGGGTCAGACCCTCATCGAGTTCCAGAGCAAGATGGGCGAGATAGTCACCGCCACCGTCGAGAGAATAGATATGAAAACCGGCGCCGCCACCATCAAAATCGGAAAAAGCACCGCCATGCTGCCCAAGGACGAGCAGATCGGCATAGACGAGCTGCGCGAGGGCGACCTTGTAAAGGTGTTTATTGCCGACGTAAAGGACAACGAGCGCGGTCCTCACGCCATCATCTCGCGCTCAAAGCCCGGCTTTGTGCGCCGTATGTTTGAAAACGAGGTGCCCGAGATATTTGACGGCGTGGTCGAAATCAAGGCTGTGTCCCGCGAGGCGGGCTCTCGCACCAAGCTCGCGGTGGTCAGCAACGACCCCGACATCGACGCCATCGGCGCCTGCATCGGCACCCGCGGTGCCCGTGTCAACGCCATCGTCAACGAGCTGGGCGGCGAGAAAATAGACATCATCGAGTACAACGAGGATCCCGGCAAGTTCGTGTCGGCGGCGCTTTCTCCCGCGTCCGTTATCCGCGTTGACATCACCGACGAGGAAAGCAGGAGCTGCAAGGCTATCGTGCCCGACGACCAGCTCTCTCTCGCCATAGGAAACAAGGGTCAAAACGCCCGCCTTGCCGCCAAGCTGACCGGCTGGAGAATAGACATCCGCCCCGAGAGCGGTTTCTACGGCGAGGACGAGGAGGATGAAGCGCCCGCTTTGACAGAGGAGCCGACAGACGCTGCCGAGGAAATCGAAGCGGCGGAAGAGTGATATGAAGAAGATACCGTTGAGAAAATGCACCGGCTGCGGGGAAATGAAGCCCAAGCGCGAGCTGATAAGAGTAGTCAGGTCGCCCGAGTCCGATGAGGGCGGGCAGTCCGCCGAGGTCACGCTTGACCTCACCGGCAAACAGCCCGGCAGAGGCGCCTATGTGTGCAAAAGCCTTTCGTGCTTTGAACAGGCGCGCAGGGCGCGGCGCTTTGAACGCTCGCTCAGCTGCAAGATCCCCGAAGAGGTGTATGAACAAATGAGCGCGGAGCTTGAGTCCGCGGAGGAAATATGAGCGATAAAATATTGTCATTTTTGGGTATATGCAAACGCGCGAAAAAGCTTGTCATCGGCGCCGAGATAACAGAGGAGTCCGTAAGAGAGGGACGCTCCGAGCTGGTGCTCTACGCCGAGGACGCGTCGGAAAACAGCTTAAAGCGCGTGCGCAGAGCCGCCCGTGAGCGCGGCGTAGAGATGCTTTGCCTCGACCGCGACAAGGAGGGGCTGAGCTGCGCGCTCGGCAGACTGTGCGCGGTGCTGTCCGTAGAGGACAAAGGCTTTGCCGACAAGCTGCGCGAAATGCTTAAGAGAGGAGAATTAGATGATTAAATATAAGGTGAAGGACGCGGCGACCGATTTTGCCGTACCGAATAAAAAGATTACTGAGATTCTCAAAACACACTGCGGTGTAGATAAAAAGACCATGACCACCCTTACCGAGAGCGAGCTGGACGTCATCATCGACGTGCTCACCGGCGAGAACTCCGTCGAGAGCTTCGACAGCTATTTTGCCGTTAGGAACGAAAAGCTCGACCGCGAGCCCGAGCAGCCCGAGCCTCAGCCCAAGGAGGAGGCTAAGCCCGAGGCGCACACCGAGGGTCAAAAGACCGAAAAGCCCGCGCCTCAGAAGGAGCAGAAGACCGAGGCTTCAAGCCATCAGCGCAAGCGCAAGGTCATCGACACCCGCGCCACCAACGTTGATGTAGAGCGCTACAATTCAAAATACGACGATCTGGCTAGCGGCACCTCAAAGTCGCGCAGCACAGACCGCGACCATACCACCAAAAAGCAGAAGTTCTCAAACCGCACTCAGAAGCAGCGCGGCAGACGTCAGGGCAAGCGCGAAACCGAGCGCGAGCGTCTGGAGCGTATCGCGCGCGAGAGAAAGCAAAAGCCCATCACCGTGCAGATACCCGACGAGATAACCGTCAACGAGCTGGCGCTGCGCCTCAAGGCTACCGTAGCCGAGGTGGTAAAGAAAGCCTTTTTGATGGGCACCATGGTCACCGCTACCGACACCATCGACTTCGACACCGCTTCTCTTATCGCCATGGAGTTTCACGCCAAGATAGAGAAGGAGGTAGTGGTCACCATCGAGGAGAAGATCATAGACGACAGCGAGGACGACGAGGCTAACCTCGTGGGCAGAGCGCCCGTTGTGGTGGTAATGGGTCACGTAGACCACGGCAAGACCTCCATTTTGGACGCCATCCGTCACGCCAACGTCACCGCGGGCGAAGCGGGCGGCATCACCCAGCACATCGGCGCCTACCGCGTGCAGGTGAACGGCAAGCCCATCACCTTCCTCGACACCCCCGGTCACGAGGCGTTCACTACCATGCGCGCCCGCGGCGCTCAGGTCACCGACATAGCCATTCTGGTAGTAGCTGCGGACGACGGCATCATGCCTCAGACCGTAGAAGCCATCAACCACGCCAAGGCGGCGGGCGTTTCGGTCATCGTCGCCATCAACAAGATGGATAAGGTGGGCGCCAACCCCGAACAGGTAAAGCAGCAGCTCACCGAATATGAGCTCGTCCCCGAGGAGTGGGGCGGCGACACGCCCTGCATCCCCGTTTCCGCCAAGACCAAGGAGGGTCTGGACGACCTGCTCGAAATGGTAGCCCTGGTAGCGGAGATGAAGGAGCTCAAGGCTAACCCCGACCGCGCCGCCAAGGGTACGGTCATCGAGGCTCGCCTCGACAAGGGCAGAGGTCCCATAGCCACCGTTCTCGTGCAGAACGGCACCCTGCACAAGGGCGACACCATCATTGCCGGCACCACCGTAGGCAGAGTGCGCGTTATGACCAACGACAAGGGCGAGCGCGTTCAGGAGGCAGGTCCCTCGGTCCCCGTTGAGATCACCGGTCTGGACGAGGTGCCCGTGGGCGGCGACACCTTTGACGCCGTAACGGACGAACGCCTGGCGCGCACCTTGGTAGAGCAGCGCAAGGCGGAAAAGAAGGAAGAGATATTCAACGCGCAGACCAAGGTCACCCTCGACAACCTCTTCGACCAGATGAAGCTGGGCGAGGTAAAGGAGCTGCAGATCATCGTCAAGGCGGACGTTCAGGGTTCTGTTGAGGCGGTTCGCCAGTCGCTCGAGAAGCTCAGCAACGAGGAAGTGCGCGTCAACGTCATCCACGGCGCGGTAGGCGCCATCAACGAAAGCGACGTCATGCTCGCCGAGGCTTCTTCGGCTATCATCGTCGGCTTCAACGTCCGTCCCGACTCGGTGGCGGCTTCTCACGCCGAGACCGCCGGCGTAGATATGCGCCTTTACAGCGTCATCTACGACTGCATAAACGAGATCGAGGCTGCCATGAAGGGCATGCTCGCTCCCAAGACCAGAGAGGTCGTGCTGGGCATGGCGGAGTGCCGCAACGTCATCAAAATCAAATCCGTGGGCACCATCGCCGGCTCCTATGTCAAGAGCGGCACGGTGCAGCGCGGCGGCGGAGTGCGCGTAATACGCGACGGCATCGTTATCGCCGAGGACCACATCGCTTCTCTCCAGCGCTTCAAGGACGCTGTCAAGGAGGTCAAGGAGGGCTACGAGTGCGGCATCGGTCTTGAAAAATTCAACGACCTCAGGGAAGGCGATATGTTTGAGGTCTACACCATAGAAGAATATCGCGATTGATCATCGTGCCGGCGGCACATGATAAGGAGAAAATATGGCAAGTCACAGAATTGAACGGACAACCGAGGACATCAAGCGCGAGCTTACCGCTATCTTCCGCGAGCTTAAGGACCCGCGCGTTACGGGTGCGTTTTTGTCCATTGTCAGGGTCGAGGTGACCAACGACCTGTCTTACTGCACCGTAAAGATCAGCGCCATCGAGGGGCTGCCCCGCGCCAAGGAGGCGGTAAAGGGCTTGAAGTCCGCTTCGGGCTTCATCAGGCGAGAGCTGGGGCACCGCCTCAAGCTGCGCCATGTGCCCGAGCTAATCTTTGAGGCGACCGACAGCATCGAGTACAGCGCCAACATCAGCCGCATCCTCAATTCCCTCGATATTTCCGAAAGCGAGGACGACGGCGATGAATGAACAGTATAAGGCAGCGGCGGAGTTTTTGAGCCGGCGCGACTGCTTTGACATCCTCACCCACGACTATCCCGACGGCGACACTCTGGGCAGCGGCTTCGCGCTTTGTCTGGCGCTGCAGCAGCTCGGGAAAAAAGCGAGGGTCATCACCACCTCGCTGCCCAAGGACTACACCTTTTTGCAAAAGGGCATAGTCCCCCAAAGCTTTGAAACACAGACCGTAGTCAGCGTAGACGTGGCGGACGAAAAGCTGCTGGGCTGTCACAGAGAAGCCTACAGCGGCAGAATAGACCTTTGCATCGACCACCACATGACCAACAGGATACAGGCTCCTCTGCGCCTGGTGGACGGTCACGCGGCGGCAAACTGCGAAATATTGTTCAGGCTCTTTAAGGTGATGGGCGTGACCGTCACCCGCGAGATAGCCGACAACCTCTACACCGGAATTTCCACCGACACAGGCTGTTTCCGCTACACCAACACCACCTCCGACACCCTGCGCACAGCGGCGGACATCATCGACCTGGGCTGCGACACCGCTTACATCAACAAGGTGATGTTTGAAACCAAGACTCGCAAAAAGCTGGCGCTCGAGCGCGAGGTCTACAATACTATGGAGTACTGCTGCGGCGACCGCTGCGCCATTATAGCGGTCACGCTGGACATACAAAACAAGGTGGGCGCGGGCGACAGCGAGCTGGAAGGGCTGGCGTCCATCCCCCGTCAGGTAGAGGGCGTAAAGATCGGCATTACCCTTCGCGAAAAATCGACGGGCGAATTTAAAATATCCGTGCGCACCGACGGCGATGTAAACGCCGCCGAGTTCTGCTCACGCTTCGGAGGAGGCGGTCACGCCGCCGCCGCGGGCTGTTCGCTGAAGGGCAGCCTTGAGGAAGTGAAAAACACGCTGAAATCAGCGGTAAAGGATGTGCTATGAACGGGGTCATCGTTATAGATAAGCCCCAAGGCTTTACCTCCTTCGACGTAATAGCGGTGGTGCGCAGGCTCACGGGTCAGCGCAAGACCGGTCACACGGGCACCCTTGACCCGAACGCCACGGGCGTGCTGCCGGTGCTGCTGGGCACGGCTACCAAGGCGCAGGACCTCATCCCCGACCACGACAAGCGCTATGTCGCCGATTTTCGGCTGGGGCTTACCACCGACACCCTGGACATCTGGGGACAGGAGAAAACGCGCGCCGAAAGCCACGCCTCAAGGGAGGACGTCCTTGCGCTGCTGCCAAAGTTCAAGGGCGAGATAGAACAGGTGCCGCCGATGTATTCGGCTGTCAGGCAAAACGGACAGCGGCTATACGACCTCGCGCGCAAGGGCATGGAGGTCGAGCGAAAGACACGAAAAGTGACCGTGTACGAGCTGGAGCTGCTCGATTTTGACGAGGAGAGCCAGACGGGCAGGCTTGAGATATTCTGCTCAAAGGGCACCTATGTGCGCACCCTCATCGACGATCTGGGAACGGCACTGGGCGTCGGCGCGACCATGACCGCGCTGCGGCGAACCCGCGCCTGCGGCTATACGCTGTCCGACTGCCTCACGCTCGAGGAGCTGAAGGCGCTGTGCGAAAGCGGTTCGGCGGAGGATGAGCTGCGTTCGGTAGAAAGCCTTTTCGCGTCTTACGACCCGGTCACGGTCAGCGACGCGCAGGCAAGGCGCTTTTGCAACGGCGGAGCGCTGGACCTGTCGCGCACCGAGCTTAAGCACCGCGACCTGCCCGACCGCGAGATCTTAAGAGTCAAAGACAGGGCGGGCGTGTTTCTCGGTCTGGGGCTTATCGACCGCGAAAGCAGCCTGTTAAAGGTATACAAATCATTCCGTTCGGCGTCACACGCATAAGCTTGGGCGCCGTAACACGGATATTATCAAAAAAACAAGGCGGCGCACTGCCGCCTGTTTGGCTTTTCGGGAGCGATGATATATGAAACGATGGATCATTTCGGTGATCGCAGCGGGAGTGCTGCTTGCGGCGGCGCTCTTTTCCGCGGGCGCCGAGGCGTTGCCGTCCGCCGATCTCCCGCGCGTGGGCGACGTAGATCAAAACGGCAGGACGGACGTCTGCGACCTCACTCGGCTGCAGCGCCATTTGGCTGAGATAGAACCCGCCGATGATATGCAGGCGGCGGATGTGAACGGCGACGGCTCAGTGACTATAGAGGACATCACCGAGCTGCAGCGGCTGTTGGCGGAGTTCATCACAGAGAGCGACCTTGCGCTCGACCGCTCCGCCGTCCGGGCTTATTATTCCGATATTGCGGCGGCGCTCGGCGACGCCAACGCTCAAACTACCGCCAACGCCGACCTGCCTAACGCGGCGGGCGCGGCGGTCAGCCTGTCCTTCGACGAAAACGGGGCGCGGCTCAGACTGCTGGGCGACTGCCCGCAAACTCAGGCTCTTACTGTGGCTCGAAATACCGACATCAACCTCTGCGGCTGTTCGCTCGGATTTTCTGAAAACGCGGGACTTACCTGCGGCGCCGACCTCTCGCTGCGCGGCGGCGTTGTAAGCGGCGCCACGCGCGGCGTACTGCTGGAGCAGGCGGACAACGGCGCGGACGTCACCCTTTCACTGTCCGGCGTCACCCTCAACGCGGTGCTCGACGACTCGGCGGGCACGGGCGAGGTGTGCGCGCTTCTCATGCGCCGAGGCACTTTTACGGTCACCGACAGCACTGTCAGCGCCGTTGTGGTGAACAACAGCGACAGTGTGCGCAATTACTCCGTTAAAACTCTGACGCCGACCGCAACGGTGCTGCGCAACAGCGTTTTCAAAGGTTCCGCTGACGAAACCGTCAGCCGCTTCTACAACGTAAACACCCTCGGCTCGGTAACCGTGGAGGGCTGCACGGTGAAAAACACAATGGACATCGGCGCCGGCTGCTTCGGCTTGTTTATGCAGGGAGCCGCGTCGGAAAACTCCGTTGAGGACAGCGCCTTTGTCATGCGCGTCACCTCGGACGGCGACCGCGCCGCGCATCTGTATTGCCTGTGCGCCTACGGGGTCAAAAGCCTTGCTACCCGCGCCACCCGTGTCGACGCGCGCTATGACCTTCTCAACGAGCGCACGGACGCCGCCTATTCGTGCTATTCACGCGGGGTCTTTGTCTATAACGCCGAAGCCTATACGTCGGTGAGTGACACCGTGCGCATGACCTCAGGCACCCTTAACAATAACGTTTTGTATTCGACAGCGATGTGTCTTGACAACGCGCCTGCCACGGTGGACCATATCTATGCCTTCGTGCCCTCGCAGCCGTCGTTTGTTTCTACCTCGGACGGCAGGGGTTACGGTCTGCGTGTCCTCGATTCGGCACTCACCCTTACCGAGAACCGCGGCGCCAACTACATCCACGGCGCACATTCGGGCATCAGCGCAGTCGGCGCCACCGATCTGGATATTTACGGCGGCAGGTTTGAGTCGCCCGCTCACGGCGGGCTTTACTACAACGGCACCACGGGCAGTACGCTGAATATTTACGGCGGAGAGTTCATCAACACCCGCGGTATGCTGGACGACGACGCGCCTGAGCCGTACAGCGAAAGCCCCGAGGTGGGCGTGCAGGGCGCGTTATACATCGGCAGCCTGGGCGCGCAGGCGAATATCGACAACGCCTACATCTTCGGCGGCAGGCAGGGTCTGCGCATAAAGCGCTACAGCGGCGACGGGATAAACACCTATGTTGAGGTGAATGTGGACAACTCATATATCTGCGGAGAGTGGTACGCTATCGCCGACAATCTCCGCGCGGGCGAGGGCACGCTGACCATAGGCAGCGGCGTAACGCTCGAGCACGGCGACGGCACCCTTGTGGGCACCAAGCGCCCGCCGGTACCGCCCGCTGACATTTCCACCTACAACGCCGACTTCCCCGACAATCACCCCGATATAACAGATAACCGAACGGCATAACTAAAGGCAGGCACCTTGCGGAGCCTGCCTTTTGCCATATATTCACTTTGCGCCGTTAAGCACGCTGTTTATGCCGCCTACGCTCATTTGGCTTATGATCTGCGACACCGTTTCAAGCGGCACGGTCCTGTCGGACGCGAACCAGTGCTGATACACCGACAGCATGCCCGAAAGCACGTAGTCTATCATAATGTCCGCCTTGCGGTCGTCTATGTCGAGCTGCGCGGTCATGACCTCGCGCGTCTTGTCCTTCAGCAGCGTCATAATGCGGGTGATAAGCGAGATGTTGCCGTTCATTGACAGCAGATAGCCGAAGAACTCCGGGTCCATGTTTATCAGCAGGCTGAACCGCTCAAACAGGGAATAGGGCGCAGTGATAGACTGGCGAAAATCCACGTTGCCCAGCAGCTCCTCATAGCTGCGCGAAATATCGTTTTCAATGTCCTCCACCACTTGGTACACGCCCGAGTAGTAGTTGTAAAAGGTCTTGCGGTTGATGTCGGCGGTTTCGGCAAGCTCCCTTATGGTTATGTAGTTGATGTCCTTCTCCGACATCAGCTTGGCAAAGGCGTTGCGGATAGCGCGCTTGGTCTTGAGCACGCGGCGGTCTACAGGCTTTTTCTTCGGCTCCATTACATCCCTTCTTTCTACATTATTTGCGTATTATGAGGGTTAATATACAATTATAGCATATATTGTAGAATTATCTACAAACATCGACAAAAATGCCCCTTAATTTTTTTGCGTTTCTATTATAATATATAGAGTGGGTAAAAGTCAATGGTTTTATGGAGTCGTTGACAATATTTAGGAAATAAGGTAGATAAGCAAATGGTGACCACAGTTTTAGACGGCGCGTTATTTGCGCGGCTGCTGCGCGGCGGCGCCGCCAACCTAAAGGCGAACGCGCAGACAGTCAATGATCTCAATGTTTTTCCCATTCCCGACGGCGACACGGGCGATAATATGTATTTGACCATCAGCGCCGGCGCAAACGCCGCGGGCGAGGGCAGCGACAACCTTTCTCAGGTCGCGGGCAAGGCGGCAAGCGGTATGCTGCTGGGCGCGCGCGGCAACTCCGGAGTTATCCTCTCGCGCATTTTCGCGGGGCTTTCCAAAGGGCTTGAGGGCGTGCAGCAGGCAAACCTTTTCACGTTGGGACGAGCCTTTGAGGTCGGCGTCACCGAGGCTTACGGCGCGGTGTCCGTCCCTGTGGAGGGCACCATCCTCACCGTGCTCAAGGATTCGGTAGCTTTCGCTAACGGCAACATCGGCGAGGACAGCTCGCTTCAAACCTATTTTTCGGATTTTGCCGCAGAGCTTTCCCGTTCGCTCGACCGCACTCCCGAGCTGCTCGACGTGCTCAAGGAGGCGGGTGTGGTAGACAGCGGCGGAGCCGGTCTGGGCTACATCGTCGAGGGCTTCTCTCAGGTGCTCAGCGGAGCCGAGATCGCCTCAGACAGCACAGCCGCTTCTCAGGCGCGCAGCGTTGACCTCAGTGCCTTCACCGAGGACAGCGTGCTCGAATTCGGCTACTGCACCGAATTTTTGCTGAGGCTGCAAACCGGCAAGGTCGACCTCGACACCTTCTCGACCGACGAGCTGACAGATTACCTCAACAGCGCGGGCGACTCGGTGGTTTGTTTCCGCGAGGGCAGCGTGGTCAAGGTGCACGTGCACACCAAAAGACCCGGTGACATCCTAAATGAAATGCAGCGCTACGGTGAGTTCCTCACCTTTAAAATGGAAAATATGACCCTGCAGCACAACGAAAACCATATGCAGGAAAAGTTCGCGCCCAAGACGCGCAAGCCGCACAAGGAGTTCGGCATGGTCGCCGTGGCTGCGGGCGAGGGCATAAAGGAAGCCTTTGCCTCGCTGGGCTGCGACGCGGTGGTGGACGGCGGTCAAAGCATGAATCCCTCTGCCGAGGACCTCATATCCGCCTTCCACGAGATCAACGCCGACACCATCTTTGTGTTTCCCAACAATTCCAACATCATCCTCACCGCCGGACAGGCTGCTCAGCTTTACACCGACGCCGAGGTTTGCGTGGTGCCCACGAAGACCATCGGCGAGGGATACGCGGCTATACAGATGCTCGACACCACCGTGGGCGACAACGCGGCTATTCTTGAGGACCTTCAGGGCGTTATCGACAGCGTCGTTACGGGACTGGTTTCACGCGCGGTGCGCGACACCGAGCAGGACGGCGTTCAGGTGCGCAAGGATGATTACATCGGCTTTGTGGGCGACAGGATATATGTTGACAGCCAAGACCGCGTTCAGGCGGCGCTGTCGCTCTGCGAGTCGGCTGACGCTTCCGGCTACGATATAATGCTGCTGGTAAGCGGCGCGAACGTGCCCGCCGAGGAGGCACAGGCGCTTTGTGACGAGCTGCAAAAGAAGTACCGCTACTGCGAAGTGGTTTTGATCGACGGCGGACAGCCGATATATGATTATATAATTATTTTAGAATAAGGAGATTGAGCACAATGAGACCTGTAAAAATAGTAACAGATTCCTGCTCCGACCTCACTAAGGAGCTGCGCGAGAAATACGGCATCGACTATATGATGATGAACACCGTCAGAGATAACAAGGAGACGCCCGCAAGCCTCGACTGGGAGTTTTACAGCCCCAAGGACCTGTACGACGTCATCCGCGGCGGCGAGCGCGTCACCACCACTGCGGTGCCTCCCGTCGAGTTTCAAAAGTATTTCAGAGCCGAGCTTGAAAAGGGCAACGACATCGTTTACGTGTCCTGCTCGGGCAAGCTGTCCGGTTCTATCAACGTCGGCAGGGTAGAGGCTGAAAACATCCTCAAGGACTTCCCCGGCGCGACTATCTGCTGCATAGATTCCATCAACGCCTGTCTGGGCGAGGGTCTGGTTGCCATCAAGGCGGCTCAGCTCCGCGACGAGGGCAAGACCGCCAAGGAGATCGAGACCGCTGTGCTGCCCATCCGCAACAATGTGAATCAGTTCGTAACGGTGCACAACCTCAACGCCCTCAAGGCTGCAGGACGTGTTACGGGTTCCTCCGCGTTTTTCGGCAACCTGCTCGGCGTAAAGCCCATCATCATCTCCAACAGGGTCGGCGACAACGTGCCCATCAAAAAGGCAAAGGGCAGACTCAACTCCTTTAAGGAGCTGGTGGCGCTCACTGCCGAGGCGGTCGAGGGCGAAAAGCACCCTGAGGTATATATAGCTCACGCCGACTGCGAGGAAGAGGCTAAGGACGTAGCCGAAATGCTGCGCGAGGCTATCCCCGGCGTTAAGACCTACATAGCCTACATCGGACCCATCATCGGAGCCTCCATCGGCGCTGACGCTGTAGGTGTGTTCTCCTTCGGAAAGAGCATCGAAAGGTTTGAAGTATGATTTTAAGTGTGACTTTGTTATTTATCGCCGTACTGTCCTATGTCCTCGGCGGCGTTAACGGCGCGATCATCATGTCGCAGCTGATGTATCACGAGGACATCCGCAAGTCGGGCAGCAACAACCCCGGTTTCACAAACTTTAAGCGCGTTTACGGGCTTAACGCCTCAGCGTGGACGGTTTTGCTCATCGATATACTCAAAACCGCGCTCCCCGTGCTGGCGGCAAGCATTTATATGGGACATTTTTTCGACATGGCGCAGTTCGGCGCTCAGTTCGCGGGACTGTTTTGCATGCTGGGACACTGTTTCCCTATCTGGTACGGCTTCAAGGGCGGCAAGGCGTTTATCGCGGGCTTTGCCACCATCTGGTTCGTAGACTGGCGCATGACGCTTATCGCCATGGCTATCTTCTTCCTGCTGCTGTTTACCCTGAAGTACATGTCCGTAGCCTCGTGCACGGCGGCGCTTTCCTGCCCGATCTCGCTGTTCTATCTCGGCTACTCCAACGTATGGGTCGAGGTGCTGGCTATCGCCGCGGCGGCGCTGGTCATAGTGCGCCACTACCCCAACTTCGTAAAGCTCATCCACGGCACCGAGTCCAAGTTCAGCTTGTCAAGCAAGCATTGATCCCGCGCCGCGGAATAATAAAGAAAAAAGGTTGGCTCCTTATCTCAACGGTAAAGAGCCAACCGTTTTTGTGTGAATAGAGGTTTGATACTAAATCCCCATGCCGCTAGACGGCGCCACGATGAATGAAACCTGATTCGGTGGGATATAGCATTTCTTTAGAATAAATGATATAATTACCATAAC
>CADBHB010000034.1 GCA_902794395.1 uncultured Ruminococcus sp. | reverse complement strand
GGGTCCACCCGTTCCCATACCGAACACGGAAGTTAAGCTCTGTGGTGCCGAAGATAGTGCTCTGGCGACGGGGTGTGAAAATAGGGAGATGCCAACACTCAGCAATGAGCTTTTTCCTTTTATCATAAAGACTTGTAGGATATCTACAAGTCTTTTTTTATATCTTAAGAAGGAGTTGAAATAATGTTTTTTACTGAAGACATGTATGACCGTGGATTTGAGCAAATGATGAGGGTCGTACCGAATTTTTATCCGAGAGGATCGGGAGTCTTCGTTTCAAGCGGTTTTAAATATACACCTGAGATTTGCGACTGCAAGTATTGCGAGCATTTTAGCAGCAAGAAGGGTTGTAAGGTCAAATCCTTGAGTGCCTTTTTTGATTTCGCTTTCAGCTCAATAAACACACAGCAATGCAGCAGTATCTCCTTATTTCTCCTGAGATTGGCGATGAGCTGGATCACGTCTTGCAAATTGCCCTCTGCTTCAACCGTATCGCTTATATCGTTACTGCCTGTTTTCATCTTGTTGGCACGGGTTGCGTTTGAAGTGATTTTTTTCTGTTCATAGCTGTCTGCCAACCGATTATAGATTCTTAATGTCACTCCGTTGCGATCTCCGAGCTGAGATAATATTGCCTGTTCCTCAGTGTTTGTAGGATACTCCTTGATTGCCCAAATACATCGATAACTGTCGCCGACGATATAATGGTCGGTATGAAACCGAATCACGCCCGGCAGAATACAATCGAAGAAATCCTTGGTTCGGACTTCCTCTTGCTGAGCGGGCGTGAGTATCTTTTGCTTTTTATGAACCTATATTTTGTAAGGCCAAATGATCCTGATCTCGGCATAACGGTTGAGTACGGCGAGAACAAATGGTATCACAAAGTTGATCGCAAGAGAAATACCGATTATTCATGTAAAGATCTTGACCCGCTTTTCCTTGTTGACCGAAGCAAACAAAGGAATGATAAGATAAATGCAAAACAGCGGGATGAAGAAATTATAGGTATCTCTGTATCTCGTATTTATCAACCCGTTGAGTACGCCGTGAAACGTCCAGTCCAAGCCCTGAGTTGGCTCGTTCATAAGCATTGCCCACAGTGTTTTTCAGCTTTATATATTATAACAAGTCAAGGCGGATTTTTTAGCTGCTTTTTGTCAATTTTTTTACGGGAAGACTCCGAAATAACGCGAGGGAAACAGAACCTTGACGAATGTGATTTTTCGGGTATAATATAGACATAGTACCGACGACGCGCGGACGTGATAAAGAATAACAAAAGAGGGATAGTATGGAAGAATACGTGTCGGGCTTTTTGCTCGCGTTCATAGTTGTTTTGGGATTGATCGTCTTGGCGGCGATCGTGCTGTATATCGTCGCGGAATGGAGGATACTGACGAAGGCAGGGGAGAAGGGCTGGAAATCGCTCATCCCGTTTTACTGTATCTTTGTTTCTCACCATATCGTGGGCATGAGCCATGTGTGGTTCATAATCGAGGCGATAACATGGGTCGCCGAGTTCTTGTTTGAGCTGTTCAGTTTTCCCGAGCCGGTCGTCTTTTGGTTCGGAATAGCCACGGGTATCTTCACGCTGGTTTCCGAGCTGATACATGTTATCAAGATGTGCAACTGCTTCGGAAAGGGCACGGGCTTCAAGATAGGAATGGCGCTCATACCCGAGGTGTTTTTTATGATACTCGCCTTCGGCAAGGCTGAATATACAAAACCGAAGCACCATTGATTTATATCGTTATACTAAAAACGCTGTCATACCGAGCAGACCGTCCGGTATGACAGTTTTCTTTTAGATCATAATTCCCGAACTGCAAAAAACACATTTTTTTCACAAACAACACTAATTATTCACAATTCTATTGCGATTTCTCGAAAAATATGGCATATTATGAATAATTATAACTCCAACTAAAAGGAGAGGGGATTAATGAAGGTTTTCAAAAAATGTTCACCAAGCAAACGTTCACCAAGGCGCTTTGCGGCATACTCACCGTGGCATTGATCGCGGGTTTTGCGCCGTTTTTTGCCTCGAACACGCTCAAGGCATCCGCGGCTGAGCCTATTAGGTTCGCGGAAAACGAGGTGGATGAGTCCATCGCCAAGTGCGGTGAGTTCTATTTTGCCACAACCGACGCCGCATTGCAGGAGAATGAGGCTGCGACGTATCAAGTCAGGATACTGCGCGGAGGCGATTCCCTGCCCGCGGCACAGCTCAAGCTCGAAATGATCGACATTTCGGCAAAGTACGGCGACGACTACACCGTAGAGATCCTCGGCTCAAACGCCAAGGTCGAAAACGCCGAGGGCGGCAGCTCCGTTATGGAGCAGATGCAGAGCGGTGACGTTGAGCAGATGATGTACGACGACTACGGCAACGATCTCTCGCTCACCGACGACGCCGCAAAAGCAGAGTACGAGCGCAACAGCATCGAATTAAACGACGCTGCAAGCAATGCGTGGGGCACGTATCTGGACAGCAGAGCTGCTCAGGACGGCATTGACCTCAGCGCGCTCGACAGCAATCAGGACGAAACGGAAACCACCGTGCCTCAAAGCGACATTTCTCTTGAATTTGAGAAGCAGACCGGTCTTGTAGACGACCGCGTTCCCATGCAGTCCTCTGCCGAACAGACCAACCTCGGCGAGGTGCTTGAGGCGGGCTACGGAGCGGAAGCGTACAACGGCTTGATGAACGAGCTGGACGCTCCGAGCATAACCTTCGATTTTGCCGAGGGCGAAACCGAAAAGATAATCGTTATAAAAACTAAGGATAACGACAAGGGCGAGGGCAACAAGCAGTCTAGCTGCAAGCTCTTCTGCCTCAGCAACAGCATGGCTGTCAGCGAGTCCTACAGCACCCTCAATATCATCATCGAGGACGACGAAAAGTGGGAAAAACCCACCGTTTCCTTCGCTCAGGATACCATTAAGCCCGAGGGCGGCTATGCAAAGGTGACCGTAAAAAGAGAAGGCATCTCCACAGGTATCGTTTCGGTGCATATGACCGCAGCCTCCGGAACCGCCGTTGCGGGCAGAGACTTTTCCGAGGTCGACACCGAGGTAGCGTTCCCTGTAGGCGTTAACGAGCGCCTTATCAAGATACCTATAGTCAGCACCTATCTGAAAGACGGCGGGCAGTTCACACTTCAGCTTTCAAATCCCGCCAACTGCCAAACCGGCAAAGCCGCCGCTAAGGTGGTTATCCCCAAGGGCGCAGAAAGCTATGACCCCGAAAAGGCGGTCGAGTCTGTGGGTGAAGAGGGCGGCATAAGCACCGTCGACGCCACCATCGACAGCGAGATATTAGCCGACCCCATCGACCTCAGCAAAACAGTCTATACAAACTCCAACGGAAGCGGCTATACGCGCATGGACGGCGATGATTATGTGCTTCGCCCCAAGGCGGGCAGCTGGACGAGCGCCAAAACGGGTCATGCTCACGCCGAGTGGAGTATCACAAATAGATTCGGTATCACGGGCTATAAGGTCAACTGGAAGAAAACCTCGGGCAAGCCCTGCTATACCTATACGGACTATTCGTATTGTGAAAAGGATCCCGGCGACAGCGGCTATGAATGGAAAACAGAACTGGATACGAAGGACGAACGCTGGAGCTCCACCGACATCAATATATATTCCTCAAAGGCGGCTATGTCCCGAATATGTGTGATAGATTACAAATATCGCGGTAACTACAGTTGCACTCCAAAGCTTACTATCCATTCGATGACGCCTATCCTCAGACCCTTCGAGGTACAGCTTATGAATGCGGACGCCTCCGCGCTTAAGTTTGTCGACGAAGAGGGCAATTTCGTCCAGCACGATCAGCTTGCCGAGACCTCTCATGCGGGAGAGACAAGCGTAGTGGGCGGCACCATAAAATGGGCAAAAGAGGGCATGGATACTATCTCGGTCAAGACGAACGACTCCAGATACAGCTGGATCAAGTATCTTGAGATCGTAAGAGTAGACGATAAAGATCCAAAGAAGATCCTCAGTACAAACAGATGCGCGGGACCCTTCCCGACGGGAACCCAGGTGGCTTCCGTCCAGCTTACCGAGTCAAAGTTGAACTGGCTCGGAAACAACGATTACCTCGACTTCACTAAAAACGTTACCGAAAAGGGCAGTTTCGGTCTTAAGGGCAAGATCTATGTCCGCGCGGTGCTCGAGCCCTATCCCGCCGACTTCACCGTTAAAAACGACGACGTTCGCGCCGAGCTTCAGATCATACAGCCCGAAAACACTCCCTCAGGCTGGGTTTGGCACAGGGGCGACTATATCACCGTCAAGACCGTTATCAAGGAAGGCTACGAGAACCAATACACTCCTGTAGGCGTCAACGTAGATTACCGCAAAACCGGTAACGAAAACGAGAGGGTACACCAGTGGAACAACATTCCGGGCAAAGACTACGTGTGTGAACAGCTGGAATACTCCAAGCTTGAAATGTGGCCCGATATACAGGTTTATAACAACAGGCTCGTTGCCAAGGTATCAACAAAGATCCTTCGTTATTACGACCAGAACAGCGGCTTGTTCAAAAACGCAACCCTGCTCGAAACCAGGGACGGCTACAGATATTATCTGGTAGAGGATTCCGATACCCTGATCCCTAACGTTACCTACGCCCTTGAGGCTAAGCCCGTGGGCAACACCAAGGTAGCGGGCTGGAAGCAGGATACGGGCAATATCACATACTACGAGAACACCCATTACTTCCGCACGAGCAGGAACAAAGAAGAGAACGTGGTCGAGCTGCTTGCGCCCAAAACCGGCGACGTAAGGCTTGAGCTGAAGGGAACCGCCTTCTACAGCGGAGCCACCCTTGACCGCCGCGTTGAGGGCGAGGCTTGGCTTCCCGCCGAGGGAGCCCTGGCTTGCTTCGACGATTCTCACTTCGATATCGTGAACCGCGAGGGCGAGTTCACCCTTAAATCCTTAAGCACCACCGAAGAACAGGACGGCGTTAACATTGACATCCCGCTGTATGCATGCTCCGGCGAAGCCTTCACCTACAAGATCATATCCAGCGGCGACGAGACCTACTACAGCGGCAAAGCCGACGGCACCAAGAATAACGGCGTGCTCACGGTGGATTCCGGCAAGCACAAGGTACCCGCTATCAATTACAACCCTCCCTATATAGCCGCCGCAACGGCATACGACCCCAGCGGCGTGAACGTGAGCAATCTTCCCATAACCGACAACGGCATTTCCAATGTAGTTGTAACTGTCAATAACTGCGGCGCAGAGTATATTGACAGCAACGGCAACAAGAATAAGGAAAACACCGCCGAGCTCGAGCTGCTGGTCTATCATCCTCACAACGCCGAACCGATAACCCTTGCCAAGCTCAGCAAGAATCCCGCAAAGCCGCTCGACGGCGAAAGCGAAGAGGAAGAGCCGTATGTTCCCGCTACCGAGGGCAATACCGAGAAATGGGAATTCAGGGTTTCGGCAAAGATAAGCGACGGCATCGTTTCGGGCGACAAGATGTATCTCCGTCTCATTACCGACCGCGGCACCACCGCAGTTTATGACGAGAACGGCAACCCCGTTACCTCCGGCGCGCTCAACTTCACCAAATATCCTCCGCTCGATACGGGCAGCTATTTCATCCAGCCCGCGGGCACTATCCCCGAAACGATCGACTGGAGCATGTATGATAATCCCGATTTCATGTCGGATTACGTAAAGCTTCCGATCCTCGGCTCGTTCAACTGTTCGTTCCGAGCGGGCAGCATAGTGCTTTCCATGGTCCCGCTCCCCGGCAACGGTCAGCGCATCTACTTCGGCTACATCCCCGAAGCTCTAAAGCATAACGGCGACGAACGCGAAAACGAGACCGACACAGGCAAGGACTACGGACTGTTCAAGAACGGTTTTTCCAAGTTCGGTACAGCCTGGCAGGATATGAAGGATGTAAACAACGATCTTTTCGACAGAGAGAAAAACTACTTCAAGTATAAAAACCCCCAAGCCCGTGCGGCGGCAAACGAAGGCAAGTTCATGCCCCTTAAGCACGGCGGCGGATGCGGCGGCGTATTTGGTATCTATTTTGACTACGGCAGAAAGATAAAGGACGGCGAGGACACGCTCGAGTTGATGGGCGCCGGAGCATTCGCCGGCTTTATGGCTTGGTACAGGCTCGTATACTACTGGTCGATCTATCTCGTACCGATGTATATCGGCTTCGACATTCAGTTCGACGCTTTGGTCAGCATGGGCGTCGCCCAAAGCGAAGACCACGAAACAAGCGCCTTGACCTTCAGCGGACAGCATTACCTCTTCGACTTCGGCATATCTATGCACACAGCGTTCAATGCATATGTAGGTGTAGGTATCTGCAACGTGGTCGGCGTAAGAGGCGGCTTCAACGCAAATGCAAACGCTGTCTACATGCCAATGATAAAAGAACGATTCCCCAACGAGGACAGCCTGCTGCAGAAAAACGGCTACTCGGGTCTTAGACCTCTTGGCTTCTACGGCGACATCAACGGCAAGATCTGGATAGACGCGGTAATAGGAACCATACCGATCACGTTCGCGCTCGGCCATAAGAGCTTTGGCTACTTCAAGGATCTTGAGAATCTTGAAACGATATATGCCGACGCCAACACAATGGGCAAGAGCTCGTCTTCCGTAGGAGCGTCCTCCGATTCGGATGAAACTTCAGCGTCGGCTCCCAAGTTCAAATACAAGCAGGCGGGCGATCCATCTGTTTGGAAGGCGACTTCACAAAACCCGACGAAGAGCACCTATACTCAGCTCAACGACGTTGAGCTCAAGACGGGCGGTTACGACCGCGCCGACGCTCAGCTCATAGATCTGGGCGATGATAAGACCCTTCTCGTTTATGTTGACGAGGACAGCAGGATACAGGGCGACGACCGCACCGTGCTCCGTTATCAGGTTTACGATAAGCAGCATGAAACATGGCTCGGCACCCCCGGCGTTATCCAGGCTAAGAACGGCAATACAAATGTAAACGGCGCTCTTGAGCCCAAGCTCACCGACGCAGGCGACAAGATCATGATCACTTGGACAGCCGCCGTCCTTCCCAACGCCACCCACGACGACGAAGATTATATGCAGAAGTATCTCAAACAGCGTAATGTTTACGTTGCCTTTGCAGATAAATCCGCACTCAGGTCGGCTTCCTCCGACGCTCCCGTTCAGATCGACGGCGAGCTTGTAAGCACCGTCGACGCCAGCCGCTACAATTCCACTCCTTCGCCGCTGTATTACAAAGACGGCGACCAAGAGTATTTTGCGGTCACCTACCTTTCAAGTGAGGCTGAAGCTCCCGACGATTCCCTCACCGATGAGGAGAAGCTTATCGCCATATCTTCAACTATGACCAACAACAGCTATGTGCGCACCGCCGAGTTCAACGCGGATACCAATAAATGGGAAACCGAGTTTGACGTAATGAAGCTCAACAGTACATACGATGCAACCACCAAAACATGGTCTTCCATCTCCGACGACGAGTCGCTGATGACCGACAACAACCCCACCGTTATCGACCTTGACAACACCGTTTGGAAGGATTGGACGGTTTACACCTTCACGGTAGATAAAGACAACGATCTCAGCACCGAAGAGGACAGAGAGGTCTTTGTAAAGATCGAAAACTTCAAGACCGGCAACGAAACCATCAACCAGCTCACCAACGACGCCGAATATACCGACGCCGAGGGCACTCATCATCTCGGTATCGCGGAATCACGTCCGCAGCTCATCCAGGCGGCAGGTTCGCTGTATCTCTTCTGGCAAAGCGGCGATTCTGACGTTGCATGGCTCGATATCGGCAGCGTTATCGACAGCCAGGATACGAACGGCGACACCGGCTTGATCACGAACAAAGAGAACACCACGTGCAGCTTCATCTTCTATCCCGCTTATGGCGTAGATATCGAGCCCAGCTATAACGGCTTCAAGCCCTTCGTCGATGAAAAAGGCAACCTGTATGTGGTTTGGGAGCAGGGTATCGAAGAAGACGGCGTTCTCAAACAGGAGCTTTACGCTCAGGCTCTTAAGGTCAGCGGCGAAGAATCCGAGTTGTCATACAACTGGTCCGATCCCGCCCGTCTAACCAGAACCGACGCGGGCGACTACAGTATGGTATTCAACGACGAGCCCGCGGTCATCGCGATCGAGGATCGACTGCTCGTGGTTTGCAACCGTTTCGGCTCCACCGAAGACGGTGAAGACACTACCGCACACGACCTCAGCATGCACGGCATCCAATTCTTCTCCGACGCTTCGGTCAAGGTCATCGATGTAGACACTACCAACACCGACGTTGGCCCCGGAAGCGATCTTGATTTCGATGTCACCGTTAAAAACGACGGTCTTAAATCAGCCAGCGGCTTCGATATAGCGATGTACCTGACCGAAACGGATAAGTTCGATCCCGAGCATCCAAACAAGAGCGCTACTCTCGTAGGCATTGTTAACGCTCCGGAAACCAAACTTATGCCCAGCGAAACATTGACTATACATATCAACAACGATAACGAAAACGCACACGCTACCCTTAAAAACTCCGACGGAAGAACCGTTAATTCATGGAAGCTGCCCGACGAGCTCAGCGAAAGCGGATATGTTCTGACCTTCCAAACCATCGAGTATTACGACGGCTCCGGAGAATCCAGTCCCACGATATATCCCAACTTCAACGACAGAACCTTTGAAAACGTGTTCAAGGTAGTTCCCAAGTACTCCGTCAACGTGGAAGGCGACAGTTACCGCCACGATTCGGGCGTGCTCAGCTCCGACAAGTTCATCTTCCGCGCTGCGCTCAAGTCGGAAGGCGGCGTAGCGATGCGCGACACCGACAGACTGGTAGTAGGTCCCACCAACCGCGACGTCCTGTACGATAAGGACATCCCCGAGGAAGAGTACTACCTCGACATTCCTCTTTCCGAGCTTGAAACCACCGAGACCGAGAACGGCGCCGAAAAGACCATAACGACCGATCTCGAGATCGATCCCCAGCGTTTCGAATACGGCTTCACCGAGCTTTATTATCAGATACGCGACAAGGACGACAGAGCGGTAACTTCGGCAAAGACCTTCTTTATCGAAACCGACGCTCCTTACTACGTCAACGTGACCGATAAAAAGACCGACGAATCTCTTGACGACACCGTAGTCCTCAAGGCGGGCGAATCCGTCGCTATGGAAGGCAGCTATGAACCCGCGTGCCACTTCATGGGCGGCAGTGTAGTTTACTCGGTAGAGAATACCAATATCGCGTCGGTTGACGAAAACGGCAAGCTCACTGCGCTTTCTCCCGGCACAACAACGCTCTACGCTTCTGTAGATAAATACGACGCGGTGCGCGAATACACGGTCACCGTTACCGAAGGCGACGTATACCTGCTCGGCGACGCTAACCGCGACGGAGTAGTAAACGTTACAGACGCAACTACTATCCAAAGGTATATAGCCGAATTCATCACAAAGGCAGACATCGATCTCGACGCCGCCGATGTTGACGGCAACGGCACCGTAGGTATCAAGGATGTCACCTATATCCAGATGTACCTTGCGGAATTTGAATTGGAGTATAAGATCGGCAGAAGAAAAGCGAGGATCATCTCCTAAAACAATGATTTGCCAAAACCTATAGGGGACCCAAAGCGGGTTCCCTATAGGACTATAAATAAGAAAGGAGAAATAACCGTGAAAAAAATCAAAAAACCGGTCAGCGTCCTATTGTCGCTGATAATGATCTTCGCATTATTCGCGATCGTTCCGGTAACGGCTTCGGCGGCTACGCAAAACGTGACCTTTATCGGCGAAGACGGCTCGCCTCAGTCGGTCACCGCAACGATCCTTAATAACAACGACAATTTGCTGCCCGGCGGCTGGTATGTGCTTAACAGAAGCATCACGTTCAATTCAACGCTGCAATTCTCCAACAGCACCGATGAATATGTTGACGTGAACCTGATCCTCCGCGACGGCTGTACGCTTTATCTGAAGAACAGCAATACGGGTATAAAACTCAACAGCAAGATGAATCTGAACATCTATGCCGAAAGCACCAACGGCACCGGCGCTATCGAGTCTTCTTCGTATAAAACTATCGAATTAACTGATAATAACGCCACTCTCAACGTTTACGGCGGCAACATCACCGCGACCGATAACGAGAACGCGCATATCCTGTGCTACGGCGATATCAATATCAACGGCGGCACGATACAGGACTGCGGCGTTCAGGCTAACAAAACGCTGACCATTAACGGTGGTACGATAACCAACACCTTTATCACAGGCAAAGACAATCTTAAGATAAACGGCGGCACTATCAACTGCGATTCAGCGGAATGTTTGGATGGCGATATCGTTCTTAATTTGATCGATGTTGCCGACAGCATCACTGCAGCAGACTACAACAGTAACAGCGGTCTCGTCCGTTTTGCGAATGTTATGACCGACGGCACGACAAATTACACCGTCGGTTCCACGGCGCAAGCTTCCGATCTCGCGGACAAAACGCTTCGCGCCGTATCCCACACCCACACATACGACGATCCCATATGGGTTTGGAACGGCTACACATCCGCAACCGCTACCTTCGTTTGTACCGTGTGCCACAAGTCCGTCACATTAACCGACAACGAGATCGACTCTCAAATAACGCTCGACCCCGGTAATACGACTACAGGTGTAGGAACAGAAACCTACTACGCCTCCGTAGAGTTTAACGGAACTACATATAATAACACAAAGGAAAAAAAGATAGACGCCGCACATAACTTCGGTAATTTCGAGTGGACGTGGAACGGCTACGAGTCGGCGTCGTTAACTGCTGTATGCTCCCTCTGCGATGAGGTAGCAACGGCGGAAGCCGAGATCACCTGCGTAACGGTCGAGCCGACCGAGACCGCGAACGGCAAGAATACATACACCGCAACAGCCGTGATCGACGGCACATCATATACGGATGAAAAAACAGAGGTTCTTCCCAGACTGGGAACCCCATATTTCGGTCTTGATGAACGTGAGCATATCGCCGACGCGGAAGATATCAACGATTTTGTTTCCGAACAGCACATGATCCCCGGAGGAACAGCAGAAAATCCGTCTTGGTGCGTGATAAGCGGCAACGTCACCGTTGATTCGCGCATTGACGTCACCAATAACGCGAACCTTATCCTCGCCGACGGCGCTGTGTTCACCGCACACAAGGGTATTACCGTAGGCGCCGATGCTTCCCTTAACATTTGGGCGCAGAGCGGCGGCACCGGCAAGCTGATCGTCGACGATCCCTTAGAAGACTACCCCGGCGTCGGATCAGGTCCTGCCGGCGGCATGTTCGGCAGCAGCGAAAGCTGCGGAGCTATCACCATCAACGGCGGCGATATAAACGTTATCGGCGCAAAAGGCGCAGGCATCGGCTGCCGCGACAACGTCTTAACCGCAAAGGGAAGCGTCACCATCAACCGCGGCAAGGTCATCGCAAGCTGCACCGGTGAGGGCGCGGGTATCGGCGGCAAGAGGGCGCGCGATCTCAGCATCACCATCAACGGCGGCGATGTAACGGCTACGGGCGGCTCCGGTTGCGCCGGCATCGGCTTAGGCGTAGGCAAGGTCACCGTAAACATTTACGATGCCGATGTAACCGCAACCGGCGGCGAGAACGCCGCGGCTATCGGCGGCCAGGGCGGCACCATCACCGTAAATGTAAACAGCGGCAAGGTCACTGCTACAGAGAGCAACATCAACGTCGAAAAGCTTGTTGAAGGTGGGGTGTTCGATCAGGAAGACGCCGAAAAAGCTAATCCGGCGGGTATCGGCGCTGTTTTAGGCGATGCCACGATCCACCTCGGCTGGAATAACGCCAATTCCGACAGCATCTACGCCGACAGCTACGGCGGAACGGTAACGCTCCTTAAGAAGTTCAAGGATAAAATCAATACTTCCACAGTGTTCGACACAGGCGTGCTGAGCGATCCCGCCGCGATAGCGGGAATAACGCTCATACCCAGCTGCGAACACCCTGTATGGTCTGAGCCCGTTTGGGAATTCAGTTGGGACGCCGACAATAACAGGGCTAACGCTACCGCCACCTTTACCTGCACCACATGCGGCGAGCAGGAGGTCAAGGGCGACGATTACTATGAGGTGCATCAATATTCAGCCTCAGACGAAGGCTATTACAGAACTTATACCTTCGGCACAACTTTCAATGAAACAGAATATATAAGTCCTGCCGCAACGTTTGCAAGGCATCTTGATATATCTGTTTCCGGAGTATATATCGATAAGGATAATTGCGGCGATGTTTTGGGCGACGGCGGCTCCGTAAGCTATGACATCGAAACCAACACCTTAACGCTTAACAACGCGACGATCCAACTTTTCAAGAACGATTCATATTCTACAGCCAGTGCAATTGAATACGCCGAGCGAGGACGAGGCGATAAATTTACCATAAGGCTGATCGGAACCAACAAAATCACAGATACCGATGTTATTGGTAAGAATACGAGCGCTAAATGGGGCGTATATACTCACTCAAATGTCTCCGAGCAAGTTTTTACCGGCGGCGGAACGCTCGACATTTCGTTGACATCCGAGGAAAGCTGCAGCACCATTGCAGGATTGAACTATTATGACCATTCTTCGCTGAAAATCGACGGCAGTTCGGTATCAGTAAATGTTTCCGAAGATGATACCGCTTCTCAAAGCAATTACAGCAGTATTACCGGCGTTTATTTGTGGAACTCTGATCAAGCGCTTATCACGCTTAAAAACGGCGCTGTGCTGACCTCTATTGTTGAAAGCGACAGCGACTGCGCATTTGCGTTCAAGTGCTCTACCTACAACTACATCGGCTTGAATATTTCAGAGGACCCTATGCTTGAGGGATCGTGTCCCAACAAAGTCAACGACAACTGCTTTGTTCAGGATGACGACACCATAAGGGGATACGATATCAAAGACGGCGCGTATTACAACCTCGACAGCGCAAGCCGCGAGGGCGCTCAACAGATCGGCAACACCTTTGAACCGCTTAAAACCGCCAAATACGTTCGCTTCCCGGGCGACTGGAAAATTTCGGTAAGCGGCATAGGTATCGACCGCCTCAACTGTGACGACGTGCTGGGCGACGGCGGCAAGGTCAAGTACGATCTGGCTACCAACACCTTAACGCTCAACAACGCCACTATCCAGCTGATGAACACCGGCACCTACACCTCAGCCTACGGTATCAGTTACGGCCATATAAGCGATCTGCCCTTTACCGTCAAGCTGATCGGAACCAACAAGATAGTTGACAACGAGATAAACAGCTCCGACCAATTGATTTACACGAAGTATGCTTTCTATGATTCGCTGATATATAATGAAGAACCCCCCTCCTACATCTTTACGGGTGGAGGAAGGCTTGATGTACAATTGAGCGGGGATAGCAGAACTGAATGTGACGGAATTAGAGCCTACAGCACGCTGAAGTTCATCGGATGCAGAGTCAATGTCAAGGTCACAACGGAAGATAGAGCCTCCGGCGTATATCTTAGGGGATCAGATTCGGAGCTCAGACTTGAAACCGGCGCTGAGCTGAGGCTCGACGTCACCGGAAAAACTTCTGAATACTATACCGGCGCTGTAATGTACGGAACACTTAACAACCCCTTCAAGCTTTATGTTTCCGACGATTCCCTGCTTGAGGCAAAGTGCAACAGACGCGTTTTCCGTGAAGGACTGGCAAGCCCGGGTATCACGGGCTACGATAAAAGCCGCGGAGGCTTGTATAATCCCGACGCTCCGAGCAAAAACGGCGCTCTGAGCTTAGACGAGGAGACCAATTGGTACAGAGTGCTCGAATCAAAATACGTTTTGCTTCCCGGTAACAGAGATCTGTTTGTGGGTCACAGCATCTCGCTCAACGGCAACATCGCGCTGAACTTCTATCTTGACCCCACTCCCGAGGAGCTTGATGCGGGCATTACCGTAAACATGGTCATGCCTCGCGGCAAAGACGAACCAAGAACCAAACAGGTGACTCTCGATCAGAGCAACTACGACACCAAAACAGGTTATTACAAGATCTCGTTTGAGCTTCCCGTAGCCGAGATGAGCTACGAAGTGACCGCTAGCCCGGTAATAGCCGGAGGCGACACATGCTTCTGCGACACCTTCTCGGTAAAGGAATACGGCGAATACATAATCAGCAATGATTACAAGGCGATATATACCGCGAACAACGCCCACACCGAGGCAGAGTACAATACCCTCAGCGATCTTGTTAAGGCTATGCTCGACTACGGCGCCAAGGCTCAAATAGCCTTTGATCGCACAGACGCGCGTCTTGCCAACGAGTCGAACGGGGGAGAGGACTTCTTCTCATACGACGTTACAAGCTCCGATATGAGAGCGATCAACTCCGAATCGATCAGCGATATGCGCAACGGCGACGAAACGCTCGGCCTTGAGTATCAGGGAAGCACGGTAGTTTACCTTTCCGAAACTACTCTCCGCCATTACTACAAGATCATCGACGCGGGAACATTCGAAGGGGTCATGAATACCCTGGAAAACTTCACCTACGGCGAAAAAGGCGATTACATCTACTTTGAGTATCGCGATATCCCCGCGCAGGAGTTGAGCACTCCGCAGATCTTAACAATCGGCGGCAAATCATTCGGCTTCTCTCCGCTTACCTACGGCGCTGCGGCATTGGAAAGCAACCGCATTTCCGCCGCTGAAAAAGAGCTTGTAAAGGCGATGTACCGCTACAACCGCAAGGCTGTAGATTACAGATTTGATTAAGGAGGATCGATGTCTGAAATGAATATGCATGAACAGTACGAAAGAACTGAACTGGAGATCATCAGATTTATGACCGCTGATGTTATAACGACCTCCGACTCAAGCAACTTTGATCACGATCAATATGAAGGCGGACTCGCCGGATAAAAAAATCAAAGCATAAAAAACGCATCCAAGCCATGTTAGGCAAGGATGCGTTTTTCTTTGGCTCTCTGTCAATAGTTGGGGTAAATCCGAAAAAAACAGAATTATAGTAAAAGACAAGCGATGGCTAGCAAGCTGTCGCTTGTTTATTATTATCAGAGAATTGGTCGGAAAATATATGAAGGATACGGTTTCTGAATCTATTGA
>CADBHB010000033.1 GCA_902794395.1 uncultured Ruminococcus sp. | reverse complement strand
GCTGCGCCAGATGGATTTCGTAGACGCGAAGATCATCGGCTTCGTCTACAACGCCAAGTCCCTCGACGGCAAAATAGGCAAGGACAGCAAGTATTACAAGTATTATAAGAAAACAGAAGAATAAGGTCTTGCTGTATTTGATTTTCCTGAAACGAAACGCGGTGTATTGCTTTGTATAAAAAACAAAAAAAATTACTGGATAAAAACGCGCTGATCATGGCTTGCTTCAAGTTGATTCATTTATGTGTCTCCTTGGCAGGCTTTATCGGCGTGTGGATATTCTTCTTTGCGCGTCACGGCGGCAGTGTGCACTTTACCAATGTTGACTATATGATATGCGCGGTCTATACTGTGGTGCTGTTTTTGCTTTTTCGCACCTACAATGTGTATAACATCGGCTACGCTCGTATCACCGACAACGTCGCCGGACAGGTCATCTCCGACATTTTGACCGGCGGTATCATCTATCTTATCGGCTGCATTTCCCTTGGCTTGATTTTGAATCCTCTGCCTCTGCTGGCGGTTTGCGCAGCTCAAATAATCTGGGATATTCTGTGGAGCTTTACCGTAAAACAGATACACAAGCATCTGTATAAGAGAAGGCACACCGTGGTGGTTTACCGAAACGCCGAGGACCTCAAGCGCATTGAGGAGATACGTTATCTTGAACAAAAGTTTATAATCGAAAAATATATCGAAAATCCGCCCGATGATTACAAAGCGCTCGAGAAGGAGCTTTACGGCTTTGAGTCGATCATAGTTTCGGGCGTCAACGCCTCGCTGCGCAACGGTATCGCCAAGTTCTGCATAGAGGAAGGCGTGCACGGTTATTTCGCCCCTCACGTCGGCGACGTTATAATGCAGGGCGCCGAGCATCTGAGCAGCTTCAGCGTACCTATTATGAGTGTGCGCCGCGCTTACAAGCCGCCGCTTTACATAATAGCCAAGCGTTTGTTTGATGTTATTGTTTCTTTCGCCGCCATTTTGGTGCTCAGTCCGGTCTATCTCGCTGTGGCGCTCGCGGTCAAGCTTTACGACCGCGGACCCGTGCTGTACAAGCAGGTTAGGCTTACCAAGGACGGCAGAGAGTTCAAAATCTTAAAATTCCGCTCCATGCGCCCTGACGCGGAGCGCGACGGCGTAGCCAGACTAGCCTCCGAAAACGACGACCGCATCACACCTGTTGGCAAATTCATCCGTGCCTGTCGGCTTGACGAGCTTCCCCAGCTCATTAACATACTTGTCGGCGACATGAGCTTTGTGGGTCCACGTCCCGAGCGTCCCGAGATTGCGGCGCAGTACGAGGAAGAGATGCCCGCGTTTTCACTGCGCTTGCAGGTAAAAGCCGGCTTGACGGGCTTTGCGCAGGTGTACGGCAAATACAACACCTCGCCCTATGACAAGCTGCAGATGGATTTGATGTACGTAAACAAAATGAGCATTTACGAGGATCTGCGTCTTATGTTTGCAACACTGCGCATCCTGTTTATGGCAGAGAGGACAGAGGGCGTTGCCGAGGGCAACACCACGGCGATGGATGAAAGCGGCGCTGTGCCCGAGCGGAGCGCAGCGGCTAACGAATAAGAGTTTACCGGTCGTTGTCTGTGTGACCGGTGACGAAACGGGCGCAGGATAACCGCGCCCGACAACAGAAGGGATACAATGAAACGTGTTATAACCTACGGAACCTTTGACCTGTTGCATTACGGTCATATCAATTTGCTGCGCCGCGCAAAGGCGCTGGGCGATTATCTTATAGTCGTTATCTCCTCCGACGAGTTCAACTGGAAGGAAAAGCATAAAAAATGCTACTTTCCGTATGAGCAGAGGAAAGCGCTGGTCGAGGCGGTGCGCTATGTCGATCTGGTCATTCCCGAGGAAAGCTGGGAGCAAAAGCGCCGCGACATGCATGAGTATCATATAGATACCTTTGTGATGGGCGACGACTGGCGCGGAAAATTCGATTTTCTTCGCGATGAAGGCGTGGAAGTGGTTTATCTGCCGCGCACGCCCGAGATCAGCAGCAGTCAAATAAAAAAGGATCTTTACGACGCAAATGCAGTAGACGGTGAAAGCAAGGTAAATCACGACGTGCTTAACACCGACCCTGAACCTTACAGAACGGAGAATGACAATGAGTGAAGCGCTAAAGGTTTGGCTTGTCAAGGAAGGCGAGGCTCTGCCCACAGACGAGGGTCAGCAGCGTTTGCTGCGCATGGGCTTGATCGCCGAGGAGTTTGACAAGGCGGGCGCGAATATTCTGTGGTATGCTTCCACCTTTGACCATAATTTGAAGAAATTCCGTGTGGATCACACGGTCGATCTGCCGGTAAACGACCACTATTCGGTGTGTCTGCTGCACGGCAGAAACTATAAAAAGAACCTGTCCTTCGGACGCATCATGCATTTTGCCGACGAGAGAAAGCAGTTCAAAAAGCTGGCGGAAACAAAGGAAAAGCCCGATGTTATCGTCGCTTCGATGCCGAATATAGATTTGGCGCTGGCGGCGGTAAAATACGGCAAAAAGCATGATGTGCCTGTCTTTGTTGACGTGCGCGACCTGTGGCCCGAGCTGTATGAGGATTATTTTCCCAAGCTTAAAAAGCTGGTGCATCTGGCTATCATCCCATTCAAGCGTCAGCTTACATATACATTGAAGAACGCGACGGGCATTTTTGCCACCTCCGACAAATTCCTCGACTGGGCGCTGGGCTATGCCAAGCGTGAAAAAAGGGAAAACGACAACTTTTACTACGTTTCTTACCCGGACACCAACGTGGAGCTGAGCGACGAGGATCTTAAATTCTGGTATGACAAGGGTATCCGCGACGACGATACCGTGTGCTGCTTCTTTGGGCAGTTCGGTCACGCGGTCAATTTGGAGCCCGTTATGTACGCCGCGCTGGAAACCGCTGAAAAGAATCCGCATATCAAGTACGTTATCTGCGGTATGGGCGAGAAGCTCGAGACCTACAAGCAGATACTGGGCGGCGCCGAGAATGTTATCTTCCCGGGCTGGGTAGACCGAAAGCAGATTTGCGCGCTGGGAAAGCTCTCCGACGTCGGACTGCTGTCCTACCGCAAGAACAAAAACTTTGAATGGTCTATGCCGAACAAATTCTGTGAGTATCTGGCGCTCGGACTGAGCGTCGTGGTCGAGCCTACCGGAATGATGGCTGATCTCGCAAAAAAACACAACATCGGCTTCCAATATGACGACGCGCATCAGCTTGCGGAGCATTTGTTCTATCTCGCCGATCACAAGGATGAGGTCAGCGGCATGAAACAGCGCGCCCGAGCGCTTTATGAGCGGCAGTTCAAGGCTGATGTGGTGTACGGACGCATGGTGGCGGATGTAAAACGCATCATAGGCAAATAAGGCAGCCCCGCGCGATTCGCGGAGCAAGCGCGGATCATGCGGTATCGGCATAAAGAAAAGAGGAAAATTACCATGAAATATAAATATGTGGTTGTAGGCGCCGGTCTGGCGGGCATAACCATCGCCGAAAGGATCGCCACTCAGCTGCACGAAAAGGTGCTGGTTATCGAAAAGCGCGATCACATCGGCGGCAACGTATATGACGAATATGACGACGCGGGCATCCTGGTGCAGATGTACGGTCCCCACACCTTCCACACCAATGACAAAGAGGTTTTCGACTACATCTGCGGCTACACCAAGTGGCATGAGTATCAGCACAGAGTGCTTTCCTACGTTAACGGCAACTTTGTGCCCATGCCCATCTCGCTGGAAACCATCAACCAGCTCTACAATATGAACCTCTCCGAGGATCAGATGGACGACTTCATCGAGAGCCGCAAGGTTAAGATAGATGAGATAAAAACCAGTGAGGACGTGGTGCTCTCGCAGGGCGGCAAAGATATTTACGAGAAGTTTTTCAAGTATTTTACCATCAAGCAGTGGGGTGTTGACCCCTCGCAGCTCGACAAGTCCGTCATCAGCCGCATCCCGTTCCGCAAAAACAGAGACACGCGCTATTTTACCGATCAGTATCAGGGCAACCCTCAGGGCGGATTTACCAAAATGTGTCAAAACATGCTCCGACATCCCGAAATCAAGGTCATGCTCAACACCGATTACAAGGAGATTATCGGCGACCTAGAATACGAAAAGCTGATCTACACCGGTCCGCTCGACTATTATTTCGATTACCGTCTGGGCAAGCTCAAGTGGCGCAGCATAAAGTTCATCTTTGAGACCCACGACTGTGAATCCTACCAGCCCACCGCCAGCACACGCTGGCCCATGGACTACGAATATACCCGCATAACGGAATTCAAAAAGATGACGGGGCAGAAGAGCGACAAGACCACCATACTCAAGGAGATACCCTGTGACGGCGAAGAGCCGTTCTACACCTTCCCGACTGCCGAATGGAAGGCGCTCGCGCAGCAGTACCGCGACATGGCGGCAAAGGAGGACAACGTTATCTTCCTGGGCAGGCTTGCCGAGTACAAATACTACGATATGGACGATGTCGTCAGGCGCGCGCTGGATGTGGCGGCGGAGCTGATAGCGGACGCCCGGGCGAAATGAGAATGACGCGATGAAGATATTACATATCAATTCTTATCTGGTTGACCGTTTCTTTTATAACGGATTGTACCGCGAGCAGATCAAAGACGGCAATGCTATCGACGTCTACGTAAGCGTGCCCAAGGGCGGCAGCCATGCCGCCGAGCAATTGGGCGCGTATGTGCGTGTGAAGGAAGATCACAGCAACTGGAACAAGTTCCTCTATTTTCCCAAGCAGCGCAAGATAATCGCCTCGGTGGATAAGGAGTACCGCGTTTCATCCTACGATATTCTCCACGCTCACTCCTGGTACACCAACGGCTATGTTGCCATGAAGCTGGCACAAAAGTATAAAAAGCCTTATATCGTCGCTGTACGCAACGGCGACGTCAACAATTTTTACCGCAAGGTACCGTTTTTGAGAGGCGTAGGCCACAGTGTGCTGGTCAATGCCGCAAAGGTGGTTTTTCTCTCGGAAACCTACCGCAAAATGGTGGTCGAGGAGCTGCTGCCCGATAAGATCAGCGCTCAAATACGCGATAAATGCGTGGTTATACCCAACGGCATAGATAAATTCTGGCTCGAAAACCAGTACGATGCGCCGCGCAGCCTTGCGCCGCGTCGCCTTAAGGCGATCTACGCCGGAGAGATCACCAAAAACAAAAACATCGCCGCTTCCGTCGCCGCGCTGGAGATACTCAGCCAAAAGGGATATAACGTCTCGCTGACGGTGATAGGCGCCGTTAAGGATGACGAGGTGTATGAAAGCGTCAAAAAATCCCCTCTTGTTACCTGCAAGCCTAAAATGGTCAAGGAGGAGCTGATAGGGGAGTACCGCTCAAACGACGTGTTTATGATGCCTTCCTTCACCGAAGCGTTCGGCTTGGTGTACGCCGAGGCTATGTCGCAGGGTCTGCCGCTGATCTACACTTCGGGGCAGGGCTTTGACGGACAGTTCCCCGACGGTGACGCCGGCTACGCGGTCGATTGCCGTGACCCCAAGGACATAGCTGACAAGCTTATGCTCATAATAAAGGATTATCAGGCTATCTCGCACAGGTGCGTAGACGACGCGCATAAGTTTGCGTGGCAAAAGATAGCCGCGGTTTATGCCGACACCTATGATGATGTCATGGGCAAGGAAGATAAATAAAGAGGAGTTATAAAATGCTTTACGATAAATTGGTTGCTAAGGAAGAATCGCTCGCCTTAGTCGGTCTGGGCTATGTGGGAATGCCCATAGCCGTGGCGTTCGCCAAAAAGGGTTTGAACGTCATAGGTTTTGATTTGAATGAGCGAAAGATCGAACAGTACCGCAGCGGTGTTGACCCCACTATGGAGGTCGGCGACGATGCCATCCGCGACACGACCGTGGAGTTCACTGCTGATGAAGCCGCGCTGCAAAGGGCGAGATTCATCATCGTTGCGGTGCCCACACCCGTAAATATCGATCACACCCCCGACCTGACGCCCGTTATCGGCGCTTCCGAGATCGTGGGACGCAACCTCACAAAGGGTTCTATCGTGGTGTATGAGTCCACTGTTTATCCGGGCTGCACCGAGCATGTTTGCATCCCCATCCTCGAAAAGGAGAGCGGGCTTAAGTGCGGAGTGGATTTCAAGGTAGGCTACAGCCCCGAGCGCATCAACCCCGGCGACAAGGTTCACCGCCTGGAGAACATACATAAGATAGTTTCGGGAATCGACGAGGAATCCCTTGCCGAGATCAAGGCGGTGTATGATCTGGTCATCGAGGTCGGTACCCATCCCGTTTCCAACCTGAGGACCGCCGAGGCGGTAAAGGTTGTCGAAAACAGCCAGCGCGACATCAATATCGCCTTTATGAACGAGCTTGCCATGGTGTTTGACCGCATGGACATCGACACCAACGAGGTCGTTGACGGAATGAACACCAAGTGGAACGCCCTCGGCTTCCGCCCGGGTCTTGTCGGCGGACACTGCATCGGCGTCGATCCGTACTATTTTACCTACGAAGCCGAAAAACTCGGCTATCACAGCCAAATCGTGCTCAACGGCCGCATCGTGAACGACGGCATGGGAGAGTTTATCGCCGACGCCGCCATCAAGCAGATGATACACGCCGGTAAAAAGGTAAGAGACGCCAAGGTGGTTATTCTGGGGCTGACCTTCAAGGAAAACTGCCCCGATACCCGCAACAGCAAGGTGGAGGATATTCTTATCCGCCTTAAAGAGTTTGATGTTATCCCCACAGTTATCGACCCGTGGGCAGACGCCGACGCCGCTATGCACGAATACGGCGTAGAGCTGAAAACCATGGACGAAGCCAAGGACGCCGACTGCATCATCGTTGCGGTGGCGCATAATGAGTTCAAAGCCCTGTCTTTGGATGAGATAAAGGGCTTGTTCCGCGAAAGCGCTGACGAGGAGAAGGTCTTGATCGACGTAAAGGGACTTTATCCCATGAAGGAGCTTAAGGAAAGCGGAATGAGGTTCTGGAGATTGTAAGCCTTTTTGCGTTAAAGGACTTGATCGAGGACTTTATCAAAATCTCCGAATAAAGGATGACTTGACTATGGCGGCTTGGAAATTTTCCGTTATTATTCCCGTCTATAATGTAAAAGACTATCTGTGTCAGTGCGTTGACAGCGTGCTGGCGCAAACATATACGAACTACGAGGTGCTGCTGGTGGACGACGGCTCCACCGACGGCAGCTCCGCGCTGTGTGACAGCTACAGCGACAGAGCAAGGGTGTTCCACAAGCCTAACGGCGGTCTGTCCGACGCCCGCAATTACGGCATCGACAGAGCGCAGGGCGAGTTTCTTGTTTTTGTGGACAGCGACGACTGGATAGCGCCCGACGCCCTGGAAAACATGAACAGGGCTTTGGACAGTAGGGCTGATATGCTGGTCACCACTCTGATAGAGTATTTTGAAAATGACAAATCGCAGAGGGTAAACGACCGCGAGCTGATGAACTATGTGAACTCGCATAAAATGGACAAGAGCGATGTGATAGATTGGGCTTGCCGCTGTTCCAAGAATACCTGGACCGCGCAGAAATATGTCGTTTCCTCGGACTTTGTCGAAAAAAACCGCCTGCGCTTCGCAAAGGGACGTCTGCACGAGGATGTGGACTGGACCGCAAGGTGCTTTTACGTGGCGGAAACCTTTGCTTTCATGGATCAGCCGTGGTATTATCACCGTCTTAACAGAGCAGATTCAATAATGAGCAACAAGGGCTCCAACGTCAAAAATTCGATGGATATGATTGAAATGGCGCGGCAGCACTATGATTGTCCCGAGGGCTTTGACGCCCGTCTGCACAGGACGATATTTGACAGATTTATGAGCTCACTGTTCGCTTGCCTAAGGCGCGGCAAGCGCAATTCAAAAAACGACAACCAAAAGCTGGCGGCATGTATGAAGGAAAACAAGTGTATTTTCTCTTTGTCGCACGCGCCTAAGGCGTGGAACAAGCTTTTTGTAATATTTTATAAGCTTTTCGGCGGTCGCGCGGCGCTGGGGCTTTTAAAGCTTTTGTAAGACAAAGGCTGCACCGCACGATCTGCGGCGCACGCCTTGCCTGCATATTATTTCGTAAGACTGCGCAATCCGCACGCATGGTTCATGCGGTATTGCCAAAAACTCGCAAAGGATTCGGATATGACTATCGGTAATTTTAAAATCAATCCCATATATGTGGCGTTCGCGGGCGTGGTCGCGTCGATATTTGCCAGCTTTTATATTTCGTACGCGTCCGCGGTAGGATTTGTCATAGGTATCGCGATAATTTATTTCAGCGATGTAGAGGACTCGTATTATTTTCTATTCGCGCTGATTCCCTTTGCCTTTATCTTTAAGCTCGGTTCTATTTCGACCTCGCTGTTTACCATGCTGGAATATCTGGTTATCCTGAAATCCATTTACACTCGCAAGGTAGTCGATTCCCGCTATTTTCTGCTGATACTGCCGTTCGTAACTATTGCGGTGGTGTCCGGCTTTATAGTCGAGGATCTGGGAATTACGTATATCGTGCGTATCTCGCTGAACGTAGAGATGCTCTATCTTTTCATAAACCACTATTACCGCAAGGATTCGATGAAAAAGATTGCGTACGCCATGACTGTCGGGCTTTTGGTCTCCGATACAATTGGCTTGTTCCGCTTCAGAATACCCGGTTTTACGAATATGTATTACGATAATAATATCGTTTTCATAGACTATGACGTACAGGTACATCGATTCTGCGGCACCTTTACCGACCCTAACTATTTCTCCATGGCGACCATAGTTGCGCTCGGTCTTATAATGGCGCTGTTTTTCTCGGGAAAAGGCAATCTGTTCTTTGCGTTGTCCGGCGCGGCTTTGATAGTGTTCGGCCTTATGAGCTACAGTAAATCCTTTATCCTTATGGTCGTTTTGCTGGCGCTGGTGCCTCTGGGCTATTTTATGCGACGCGGCAACTTTTTGCTGCTGTTGTTCAGCCTATTCGTGCTGATTATGGTTTGGGAATCAGGCATTTTGATGAAGAATCATTACATTTGGAGCGTTGTGGACCGCTTTACCAACGGCTTCAATGATGACATCACCTCCGGACGCACGGAAAAATGGCAATTATATTTCAACAGTATAAACTCATCTATAGTTGTATTTTTGCTCGGCAACGGCTGTGCCGCTCCTTATGTAGAGGAGGTAGCCGCGCATAACATAATTCTGGATACTTGGAATTACGTAGGCCTGCTCGGCGTTTGTGCCTATGCGTATATGTGGACGGGTGCTATCTTATCCAGAAAACTCATCCGTCCAAAGCTTATCAACTGGTATTTGATAGCCTTTATCGTAGTCCAGTATTTCTTCTTGAACGGCTTCCGCGCCGGCGAGCTGCCGTTCTATTTGCTGTGCGGCTGGATGGTATTGAATACGGATCTTATTCAAAAAGAAGAAGATCCTGTGCCTGTCAGCGAGTAGACAGCGTACAACTTATTAAGAGATTAGAGGAAGAGAGATTTTATGTCGGAGAGAAAAGTCGTTTCGGGGTTCTTTTGGGTTTTCGGTGAACGCATAACCGCCCAATTTGTTTCCTTTGTTGTTTCCGTTGTGCTTGCACGTATTCTGCTGCCCTCGGAATACGGCGTCATCGCGTTGATAATAGTGTTTATCAATATCGCGAACGTCTTTGTCGTCAGCGGTCTGAGCACTTCGCTGATACAAAAAAAGGACGCGAACGAGGAGGATTTTTCCACAATCTTTTATTGCTCACTGATATTGTCGGTGTTGATTTACATCCTTCTGTGGTTCGCGGCGCCCTTTATCGCGGATTTTTACAACTCACCGCACCTCACGGCGTATGTCCGCGTATTCTCTATCAAAATTCTGGTATCTTCCTATAACTCCATCCAGCATGCCTATGTGTCACGGCATATGATATTCAAAAAGTTCTTCATCGCCACACTGTTCGGCACCATCATATCCGCATTTGTGGGTATAGGCATGGCATACATGGGCTTCGGCGCCTGGTCTATCATCGGTCAGTACCTTACCAATACCGTCATCGACACCCTGGTGCTGGCGGTCATCCTGCCGTGGCGCCCACGGAGGATGTTCAATTGGAAATCGGCTAAATCATTGATAAGCTACGGCTGGAAGGTACTTGCCACCGACCTGTTGGGAACGGTGTTTGTTAATCTGCGTTCTCTGCTGCTGGGCAAGGTGTATACGACCGCCGATCTGGCTTACTACAACAAGGGACAGCAATTCCCGCAGCTTATCGGCAATAATCTGGATGCCACCATAACGACCGTGCTGTTTCCGGCTATGTCCAATAAAAACGACAGCACCGTAGAGGTCAGGATCCTGACGCGCCGCGCCATACGTATAGCGTCCTACCTGATATATCCAATTTTGGGCGGCTTGATCGCCGTGGCACAGCCGCTGGTCGTCGTACTGCTCACGGAAAAATGGAAACCCTGTATTTTCTTTTTCCAGATGCTTTGCATTTCGCAGGGCTTGACTACCGTTTCCAACCTGAACCTGCAGGCGCTGAAGGCGATAGGCAGAAGCGACGTGACGCTGAAGCTTGAGTTTGTTAAAAAGCCGGTGTATCTGCTGTTTTTGGTAGCCGGTATGTACTACAGCACCTATGCAGTCGTTATCAGTATGGTGTTATATTCCTTTGTGGGCACGACCATCAACATCCTGCCCAACGCAAAGCACCTGTCCTATACGTTCAAGGAGCAGTTGATAGATATTCTGCCTGCTGTGCTGGTGTCCGCCGCGGTTGTTGCCGCCGCGCTGCCGTTAACGCTGCTGCCGCTGAACAACTATTTGATTTTGGCTATGCAGATAGTGGTGGGCGCCGGCGTGTATGTCGCGCTGTCTATCCTGTTTAAGGTCGACTCATTTTTCTATCTTATCGGCGTAGCCAGATCCTTTTTGAAAGTCAAATCGAAAAAACAGACGGAGCAGACTAAACATGAAACAAAAGAAGCAGTTGGGATTGAAGATTAAGCTTGGGCTACACTTGGTTTTGTGGAAATGTCTGACAGTGCTGCCGCTTAACAGACGCAAGGTGGTAATCTCCGACTTTCACGGCAAGGGCTTCGGCGACAGTCCCAAATACATCGCGCTGGCACTGCATGAGAAGGACCCGTCCTTTCGTGTGATTTGCCTGTGCGCAAAGGGCGCCGACACTTCTGACATCCCTTCCTTTGTCAAGACAGCAGGGCTGCACAGCGCAGCCTCCGCTTTTCACCAGGCAACCGCTAAGTTCTGGATAGACAACTGCCGAAAGAACATAGCGGTCAAGCGCAAAAGTCAGTACTATATCCAGACCTGGCACGGCTTCGCGCTGAAAAAAATAGAAAAAGACGTGCCATCGGGTACTCTTACCGACTCATACATCAGAAGCGCCAAAAGGGATTCGGCGATGATAGACCTTATCGTTTCGTGCAGCGCGCATATGACGCGGGTCTATACGGATTCGTTTTGGTACGGCGGCGAGGTGCTCACCATCGGCTCTCCGCGCAACGACAGCCTGATACACGGCGGACAGAGCGAGAGAGCTGCCGTGGAGCGAAGGTTTAAGCTTACAAAGGGCAAAAAGATCATCCTGTACGCTCCAACCTTCCGCGACGACAAGACCACCGACGCGTATCTGCGCGATTTTCGGTTTTTATCGGATGCCTGCAGCCGACGTTTCGGCGGGGACTTCGTAGTTTTTGTGCGCCTGCATCCTCACGCGGCAAAAATGGCTTCCTTCATCACCTACGGCGACACGGTCATAAACACTTCAAACTATCCCGATTCTCAGGAGCTGCTCTGCGCGGCTGATGTGCTTATAACCGACTACTCCTCGGTGATGTTCGACTTTGCGCTTTCGCGCAAGCCTTGCTTTTTGTACGCTTCCGACCTGGAGAAATACACGCGGCAAAGAGAGTTTTACTTTGACATAAAGCGTCTGCCGTTCGCGCTGTCAGAGACTCGGGACAAGCTGACGGAGAGCATAGTGTCGTTTGACGAGAACGCTTACCTCGAAAAAATAAACGACTTTTTTGAAAAGGTCGGCATGGATACAAACGGCGTCGCTTCGCAAAAGGTCGCGGAGCTGATAGCCGAAAAAGCCGTTAAAAGCTGATAACAGTCCCTTTATCTTTGCTGATAAAGGGCTGTTTTTTTGCAATACCTCGCGTGCTGCGGCGCGCGGCATGCGCATGGAAGGGGAGAGAGCGTAAAGCGAATTTGTATTATCTTGGTGACTTTTTATCACATCGGCGACTGAAAGAGCTTGATTGTGTTATAATAGTACCGAGGTGAGTTATATGTCGAAACGTAAGGTCAGCGCGGCTGATTCCACTATCGGAAAAAACCTTGCTTTTTTTCGTAATATGGCGGGTTTGACTCAGCAGCAGGTGGCAGAACAGCTCAATTTGAACCGCACCACATACACAAAATATGAAACAGGTGTTTCGGAGCCGAGCTTTGACACACTTAAAAAAATCGCGTCGATATTTGATATAGATGTAGCCACGCTTATTCAGGACGACGACGCTGCGGCAGTATCGGATATAACTCAGGATGAATACGAGATCTCTCCCGAGGAGCGTTTGATGCTTCGCCGTTACAAGCATCTGAGCATGGAAAAAAGAGGAGAGGTAGTCAGCTTTATTAATGATTTAAGTGAAAATTAATTTGGCAAAACTCTTTACAAAAGACGAAATAAGTGATATAATCTAACAGTTGACCTAAGTCTCGGTTTGAGGGTCAAGCCGCAACGCGGAGTTTCACAGCCTCCTTCTGAGATTTGGGCGAATATATTAAAAGGTGGAATAAAAATGTTAAAAGAAGAAAAGCAAGCAATCATGGCGGAATACGCCACACATGAGGGCGACACGGGATCTCCCGAGGTACAGGTAGCGCTTCTCACCAAGAGGATCAACGACCTCACCGAGCACCTCAAGATCCACAAGAAGGATCACCACAGCAGACGCGGACTTCTGATGATGGTAGGTCAGAGAAGAAGCCTTCTCAACTACCTCAAGAAGGTCGACATTGAAAGATACCGTTCTATCATCGCCAGACTGGGTATCCGTAAGTAATCACCAGACATTCAGGGCAAGCAGGGCACCATACCCGCTTGCCCTAAATTCAAATACGGGATTTGACTGCTGCTTTTTAGCGGTAAAACGAACAACGGGCTTTCTCGATTCGGAATACCGAATTATAATCCCCGTTGCTGGTTTTATTGCTAAATCAGCGTAAAATCCCGTTTAACTTCAAGGAAAGGATTTTACTATGAACCAATTAATGACATTCGACAAGTACAGAGTGTTTGAAACCGAGTTTGCGGGCAGACCTCTGAAGGTTGAAACCGGCAAAATGACTCAGCTTGCCAACGGCGCCTGCCTTGTTACCTACGGCGAGACCACCGTTCACTGCGCGGTCACCGCTTCCGCCAAGCCCAGAGAAGGCGTGGATTTCTTCCCGCTCTCAGTTGACTACGAGGAGAAGATGTACTCCGTAGGCAGGATCCCCGGCTCTTATCTCAAGAGAGAGGGCAGACCCACCGAGCACGCTATCCTCACCAGCCGCGTTATCGACCGCCCCATCCGCCCGCTCTTTGACAAGAGCATGCGCAACGACGTGTCCATCGTCTGCACCGTAATGAGCGTCGATCCCGACTGTCAGCCCGAGGTCATCGCCATGATCGGCGCGTCCATCGCCATCTCCATCTCCGACATCCCCTGGAACGGCCCCATCTCCGGCTGCTCCGTGGGCATGGTAGACGGCGAGTTCGTTATCAACCCCACCGAGGAACAGCGCAAGGTGAGCAAGATGGCTACCACAGTCGCTTCCACCTCAGAGCGCATCGCCATGATCGAAGCCGGCGCGGACTGCGTATCCGATGAGGATATGTACAACGCCATTATGTTCGGTCACGAGGCTAACCAGAAGATAATCAACTTCATCAACGACATCAAGGCAGAGATCGGCAAGCCCAAGTTTGAGTTCACCAGTCTTGAGCCCGACCACGAGATGTTTGAGGCTATTAAGGCTTTTGCCGAGGAGGATGTCAAGGCTGCCCTCGACACCGACGACAAGACCGTCCGCGACGAAAGACTCAAGCCCATCTACGACGCCGTACACGAAAAATTCGACGAGCTTTATCCCGAGCAGGAGGCTATGATAGACGAGTGCCTCTACAAGACCCAGAAGTTCATCGTCCGCCGCTGGCTGCTCGACGAGCAGAAGCGCGTTGACGGCAGAGGCATGGACGACATTCGTCCGCTCGCTTCCGAGGTAGCCGTACTGCCCAGAGTTCACGGTTCGGGTATGTTCACCAGAGGTCAGACTCAGGTGCTCACCGTGGCGACCCTCGGTTCCATCGGCGACAAGCAGCTTCTCGACGGCATTGACGGCGAGACTGAAAAGAGATATATCCATCACTACAACTTCCCCAGCTATTCCGTAGGCGAAACCAAGCCCAGCCGCGGACCCGGCAGACGTGAGATCGGTCACGGCGCGCTCGCCGAAAGAGCGCTGCTGCCCGTGATTCCCTCCGTTGAGGATTTCCCTTACGCGCTGCGTCTGGTCAGCGAGGTGCTCTCCTCCAACGGCTCCACCTCTCAAGGCTCCATCTGCGGCTCCACTCTGGCGCTCATGGACGCCGGTGTTCCCATCAAGGCTCCCGTCGCGGGTATTTCCTGCGGTTTGATCACCGAGGGCGAGCGCTGGATGACCATGGTAGACATCCAGGGTCTTGAGGACTTCTTCGGCGATATGGACTTCAAGGTAGCCGGTACTCACGAGGGTATCACCGCTATCCAGATGGACCTCAAAATCAGCGGTCTTACTCCCGAAATGGTCAAGGAAGCTCTGGAAAAGACCCACAAGGCACGTCTGTTCATCCTCGATGAGGTCATGCTCAAGGCGATCGCCGAGCCGCGTCCCGAGCTCTCTCCCTATGCTCCCAAGATGTACACCACCACCATCCCCGCCGACAAGATCAGCGAGGTCATCGGCAAGAGCGGCAAGGTCATCAAGGAGATCCAGGCAGAGTGCGAGGTCAAGGTCGACATCGAAGAGGACGGCGAGATCGGACAGGTATTCGTCGCGGGTCTTGACGCCGACAAGTGCCAGCGCGCTATCGACATCATCCAGACCATCGCTACCGATCCCGAGCCCGGCGCTATATATCTGGGCAAGGTCACCAGGATCATGGACTTCGGCGCCTTCGTCGAGATCGCTCCCGGCAAGGAGGGTCTGGTACATGTTTCCCAGCTTGACGTCAAGCGCACTGAGAATGTCACCGACGTCGTCAATGTGGGAGATATTATCCGCGTAATGGTCACCGAGATAGACGACAAGGGCAGACTCAACCTCAGCCGCCGTGAGGTGCTGATCAAGGTTGACGGTCTGACTCCCGAGGATGACGGCGACGACAAGCCCCAGCGTCCCCGCAGACCGCGCGGCGGCAACGACCGCAGAAGAGGCGGCGGCCGCAGATAATTCTATAATTTGATTCTTAACGAGCGTTTTGCCATGCCGCGAAGCGCTCGTTTTTTGCGGTGAGTCCAAAAAAAGCTAAAAGCATCAGCTACGGCGGAGTTCTCAAGTTCAGAATAAAAAAAGAGCGCCTCGCCAACGCGAAACGCTCTGTGAAATATAAAGCTGTTTAGCCTTCGATAACGCGGATCCAGCCCTCGGGAGCTTCGAGTCTGCCCATCTGGATGCCGGTGAGGGTATCGTAGAGCTTCTTGGTGATGGGACCCATTTCCTCCATGCCGCTGGGGAAGCAGATCTCCTTGCCGTGATCGACGATCTTGCCGACAGGGGAGATGACCGCCGCAGTGCCGCAGAGTCCGCACTCTGCAAAGTCCTTGACCTCGTCAAAGTAAACCTCTCTCTGCTCGACCTCTAAGCCCAGATAGTGCTCGGCTACATACATCAGCGAGCGGCGGGTGATAGAGGGCAGGATGCTGTTGGACTTCGGGGTAACTACCTTGCCGTCCTTGGTGACAAAGAGGAAGTTGGCGCCGCCGGTCTCCTCAACCTTAGTGCGGGTAGCCGCGTCAAGGTACATGTTCTCGTCAAAGCCTTCCTCGTGGGCGGTTACGATGGCGTGCAGGCTCATGGCGTAGTTAAGACCCGCCTTGATGTGACCTGTGCCGTGGGGCGCGGCTCTGTCAAAGTCGGATACCTTGATGGTGATGGGCTTAGCGCCGCCCTTGAAGTAAGGACCGACAGGAGTCGCAAATACGCGGAACTGATATTCGTCGGCGGGTTTTACGCCGATAACGGAGCTTGAACCGAAGATGAAGGGGCGCAGATAAAGGGTAGCGCCTGTGCCGTAGGGAGGTACAAAGTCGGCGTTTGCCTTTACGACCTTTTCCACCGCGTCGAGGAATCTATCCTGCGGAAAAGCGGGGATCTCAAGGCGCTTTGCGCTTTCCTCAAGACGCTGTGCGTTGAGGTCGGGACGGAAAACAACTATCTTGCCGTCAACCGTGGTGTATGCTTTCAGACCCTCAAAAACGGTCTGAGCGTACTGCAATACACCGGCGCACTCGCTCATGGTGATAGTGGATTCGGTGGTCATAGTGCCCTCGTCCCACTTGCCGTCCTTATAATTGGCGACATAGCGCTCACCCGTGGGGATGTAGGCGAAGCCGAGGTTTGACCAATCAATGTTTTGTTTTGCCATTTCTATTACTCCTTTTCAGTAATTTGAAAATCTACCAAAGTTATTTTAGCACTTTACTATATTGATATTATTCTAAATTAGAAAAATAATAAGATAAATACATTATATAATGAGATCGGGTGATACAAATGACGGAAATTTTGACTATAGCGCTCACAGGCGGCCCCTGCGCGGGCAAGACCTCAGCTATGAAATACCTCAAAGAAAAGCTCGGCACTTACGGTGTGCAGGTGTTCTGTGTCGGCGAGCAGGCTACCGAGCTGATGCAAAGCGGCAAGACTCCCGAAGCGCTCGGCTCCTTTGATTTTCACCGCCTGCTTTTCGGCAACCAGCTCGCCGCTGAGGAAAACGCCCGCAAGGCGGCGCGGGAATCCGAGTCAAAAAAGGCGCTGGTGCTCTGCGACAGAGGGCTGCTAGACAGCCGCGCCTATGTCAGCGCCGACGACTACAGCCGCTATGCCGCCGAATACGGCTTTGACGAGGAGCGCGTGCGCAACCGCTATAACGCGGTTTTTCATCTGGTGACAGCCGCTAACGGCGCCGAGGAGTTTTATTCTCTTGAAAACAACAAAGCCCGCGGCGAGGATCCGGAGCAGGCGCGCAGGCTTGATGAAGCTGTGCTTTCGCTTTGGATAGGCACTCCGCATCTGCGCGTGCTGGACAACCGCACGGACTTTGACGGCAAGCTGAGCCGTCTGCTTCGGGAGACCCTAGCCGTGCTGGGTATTCCCGAGCCGCTGGAGATCGAACGCAAGTTTTTGATAGCCTATCCTGATACCGAGTTTCTCAATGAGCTTAAAACCTGCCGCAGGATACCTATCACTCAGGCGTACCTCACCACACCCGAAGAGGGGCGGTTCCGCGTTCGCAAAAGGGGAGAGGGCGACGACGCCGTTTATATCAAGACGATAAAGCACAAGATAAATGATTTAAAGCGCATTGAGATTGAGGATAATATTTCCGAAGAAGAATATTATGCATATCTTAAGCAAAAGGAATATGTAGAGGGCATGATCTCCAAGGACAGATACTGCCTTGTGTGGGACGCGCAGTACTTTGAGCTGGACGTCTATCCGTTCTGGGCGGACAGGGCTACGCTGGAGTTGGAGCTGCTCAGCGAAAACCAGCCTTACCGTTTGCCGGATTTCTTAACGGTCATACGCGATGTGAGTTTTGAAAAGGATTATAGAAACAAAACCCTCGCCGTGCGGTACGGAAAGCTTTTTACATAGTTACAAATTTTGAGTTTTTTTTAAAAAACTATTGACAATATGGGGCGATACGGATATAATATAAAGGCTGATTTGATTTCAGTATCTGCGCCTGCGCCAATAGCTCAGCTGGATAGAGCAACTGCCTTCTAAGCAGTAGGTCAGGGGTTCGAGTCCCTTTTGGCGCGCCATATATGGTGGGATTAGCGTAGTTGGTTAACGCGCCAGTTTGTGGCACTGGAGACCACCGGTTCGAATCCGGTATCCCACCCCACCTGACTCATTAGCTCAGTTGGCAGAGCACTTGACTTTTAATCAAGGTGTCCGGAGTTCGAATCTCCGATGGGTCACCAAAAGCCGCACGGATAATTCTGTGCGGCTGAATTTTTAAAAAAGATATTTTGGGCTGTCGCCAAGCGGTAAGGCAACGGACTTTGACTCCGTCACCCGTGGGTTCGAATCCCGCCAGCCCAGCCATAAAGGATATGCAAAAAAGATATATCCCTGAAAAAGCCCGATTTTATCGGGCTTTTTTCCATTTCAGAGCCGTGATATTTTTGTCACGAAACGTAGATGTAAATCGGTTATTTCGCAGTTTGTCGGGAACCGAACTTCCGTAACACAACAGAATAGCAAAAGAGAATTACGCAGACATTAGAAAATATTGCCTGCGTTTTTTGTTTTTGGAGCCAATCGTTTAGAAATAA
>CADBHB010000032.1 GCA_902794395.1 uncultured Ruminococcus sp. | reverse complement strand
TCCGCTTCGATCGCCTTGCTCCGCTGACATGGAAGGTAGTCTGTTACCTCGCGGAAATGCGGTGAAGAACCTAAAAAAACGCGCAGCTCGTCCTTGATCGTATCGGGCTGCAACTGCATTTGGCGTACTGCCCAGCGGTAAACATCCCAACCAAGATGAATCATGCTGTTCTGTTTGAGCAAGTCGTCATAAAATTTATTGTTGGAAACAAGCCTTGGATTGTGGCTGGCTTCATCATCAATCTCAATCGCGATTCTCTTGGCACCGTTTTCAATCATAAAATCGGCAAAACGGTCGTTGTTGTAAATATCATAGAAGTGATACTGGCTATAAAGATAACCGGCTTTTTCCGCGCCAAAGGTATCGGAGAATAACTCAATAAATAAGTCCTCCGCCGTGCTTCCGGATGCGGCATGTAATGGCGTCGTCATGTGTTTCACTCCCTTGTATTTACTCAAATCAATTCATCGCTTTTCTTTACTGTTATTTTATCATATAACCCGTTACGGAACAAGTTCTTTTATTAATGTTTTTCACCTTTGTGATTAGATGGGGTGATCGGGGTAACAGATATTGAATATCCGCATAAACATTGGCTTTTCTCTTTTCTCTGCCGGGGTGATAACCGGGTGATTTATCACCCCTTGATTGCCCGGACGCCGACTCAAAAAAGCTGATAAACACTTAAATTTCACCGTAATCACCCGAAAGTCTTAACCCCTTCACTCCCTATAAATATTTACATCCGTTTTAATACCACGCAACTGTTCCTTTTTCAGGTATGACGCCGCTGTCAATTTGTTTTGCTATTTCAGATAATGCGTGATCGCCATAGGGAATTCTCCGGACAGGCTGATTAATGTATTCCTCCAAATCAGTTTCTCCACGTTCTTTTTTCATTTGATTGATTGCGTCAACATGGATCTTCCCATCGCCTGTCAAGGAAGAAGAGCCGATCGACCCGACAAGTGTATACCGCAAAATGGTGAAGATCCTTGAAAGAGCGCAGTGCAAACGCGTCCGCTTTCACGACCTCCGGCACACCTTTGCAACGACCGCTCTCGAGCATGGCATGGATATCAAAACGCTGTCGGCGATCATCGGACATGTATCATCGGCAACCACCCTCGATATTTACAGCCATATCACGGACGATATACAGGTAAACGCGGCAAACAAAATCGAAAAACGCTTCGCCAAAAACGAACCGTTCGAGCAAGGCGAATATGAAACGCAGAAACAGGCTCCGTCGTCTGCGGAGAGCTTTGAACCGTACAAAGGCAAGATCCGCAAGTCAGGCACCGGCGGCATCTATGAGCTGAACGACCATCTCTTTGAGGGCAGATACTCTCCCACCAACGCCTACGGCAAGCGCGAGGTGCACACTGTCTACGCTAAGACGCGCGATGAATGTGAGCGACTGCTCGACGAGATGATACCGAAAGTCCGCGCGGAAATCAAATCGGAAAAAGAAAGACTGAAAGCGCAGCAGGCAGCGCGGGAATGATTCCCGCGCCGCCTGATTTTTTCTCAAAGAATTCTCTGAAAAAGTCTGGACTTTTCCGATTTCTGTGGTATTGTGTTGTGCTGAAGGAGGTGCCTGTATGGACACAATCAAAGATCTGTACTACGGAAATATTCATCCGTATGAACGCGAAATCAAGAAGAACAGTGAGATTGACCGCCTCGCAAAGCTGGTGCTCAGGCATGATGCGGAGCTGGGAAAAACACTCAACGAAAGCGAAACAGAGCTCTTCGGCAAGCTCAAAGATGCATGGTCTGAGCTGACCTGCCTGAATGAATGTGAGAATTTCATCATCGGATTCCGTTTGGGAATACGCCTGATGGCAGAAGCATTACAGGCAGAATAAAAAATCGGCAGTCCTGTCAAAAACAGGACTGCCGGAGCTTTCGGATAAAAGTCGGTGTCAAAATCTGCGCCGCATAAAACAAAGAAAGCGCTTCCAGATAAAGAAGCACTTTTCTTTTGGTGGAGAATGCTTGTGTTCATCTTCCGATACCTTACTGCTCGCCTGTTGGGTTCAGTGCGAGCGGAAGCGTTCATCAATCCCCGTCCGCTAAAAACGTGCCGCCGGCACGTTTTCTTAACGGTGCCCGATTGAAACATGGTCGCCCAGCGTCGCACCTGAAGGTGCTTCCTCGTGCTCCCTGTTTCGGCTCTTCCTCGAACTCCCTTCATCCGCCACCGGCGGCGGTCGTTCTCGTCACCTTCGAGTCCAGCTTTCTCTTTTTGGTTTGCATAATTGATTAGCGGGAGTACCTTGAGGTACTCCCGCTAATCAATGGTGGAGAATGCTGGACTCGAACCAGTGACCTCCTGCGTGTGAAGCAGGCGCTCTAACCAGCTGAGCTAATCCTCCGTTATGAAGTTTTTGAGCGAAGTCCGCGAGAAATCTCGCGGACTTCTTGGTGGAGAATGCTGGACTCGAACCAGTGACCTCTTGCATGTCAAGCAAGCGCTCTAACCTGCTGAGCTAATCCTCCGTATTTGGTCGGAGTGAAGTGCGTTTCATCTTGCGAAAACTTCCGTTTCGCTTGTTGCGGCGTGTTCATCGCTAAAGATCCATAAACTCTCTCGCTAAAAACGTCACACCGTGACGTTTTATTAACGCTCGCCTTCAATTCCCTTCATCCGTTGCTTGTTGATAATATTTCTTAAAGGCATTCTCCGAATACCTTTAAGAAATATGGTCGGAGTGAAGGGACTTGAACCCCCGACATCCTGCTCCCAAAGCAGGCGCGCTACCAGCTGCGCTACACCCCGATGGATGAATCATCGCCGTGGTAACGACGGTTTTTATATTATAGCGCACTTTGCGCTAATTGTCAATATGATTATGAAATGATTTTTCGGAAATGTGACGGTTTGCTCAGAGCGCCGAAAGCTTGTGCTCAAGCTCGGCGGCACTGTTTAGGTAAGCCTTGCAGTTATACTGCTCGGCGTCCTCCTGACTGCGGAAGCCCCAGCCGTAGAGAGCGGCGGCAAAGTCGATGCCAACCTCGCCCGCGGCGACCGCGTCAACGTAGCTGTCGCCAACGAAAACCGCTTCGCCTACGTCGACCTGCAAATCCTCGCAGACCTTGCGCAGCATATCGGTTTTTTCCATTTCGCGCTCGACATTGGTGGCGCAGACCATATCGAACAGCTCGCCTATGTAGCTGTAGACCGCCAGCATATTATTGATGAACTTCTCGTTTTTTTGGGTGACGATGGCAAGCATGACGCCGCTGTCCTTCAGCTTTTTCAGTGCCTCGGCGATGCCGTCATAAATGAGGATCATCTCTTCTCCCTTAATGGAATAGAGCTTGCTGTATTGGTTCATGGCATATTCGATCTCGTCCTCTTTCATGCCGTAAAGCTTCATAAAGCCCTGCTCCAGCGAAACGCCGATAACACCGTAAAGCGCGTCGTGCGCCACCGGTGTGTAGCCCATTGAGAGCGCGGTGGTATTCATGCAGTAGAGGATACCCGGAGCGGTGTCGGCGATGGTGCCGTCAAAGCCGATAATGACCAGTTTTTTCATACAATCACCCGTTTGTGTCAAATCTTGCCTTTCTTAAGTTTAATTATAACATAAAATCAAAAAAACACAATAGCAAATTGATTGACAATCTCAGGTTTAAGGAGTAAAATTGTAATGATTTTTATATGCGACCTTCTCGCGGAAAGGATTTTTATGAGTCAAAAGCACGCCAAACAAAAGCGGCAGCCAAAGCCGCATTACAAGCGCTACACCCTGACAAACGTCATCCTAAACACCTATCTGCTGGTGGCGCTGACGGTGTTCCCGCTGTTTGTGAACCTAATGATCGTAAAGCAGTTCCCGTTTATCAGCTTTCAAAACGGATATATGCAGATCCGCCACCAAAAATACTTTTTCTTTCTGGTCATCAGCTCCGTGGCGCTGGTTGCCGAAATAATGCTGTTATTCACAAAAACTGCCGAAGAGCGAAACCCGGATCACCTTAGCTCTTCTCAGTTTTTCAGCACCCTCAGCTTCACCGACTGGGCGGCGGTCGCCTTTGCGCTGACCTGCGCTGTCTCAACGCTGATCTCCGCGCACGTAGAGGTCGCGGTCAAGGGTGAATCCCCCTTTGGCGGACGCAACAACGGACTGATATTGATGTTGTTTTACGTTGCGCTGTATTTTTTGATAACGCGCTGCTTCTACTACAAGGAGTATGTGTTCACCGCGATGGCGGCGGTAAACGGCGCCATCTGTCTGCTGGCGGTGCTAAACGGCTTCCATATCGACCCACTGGGTATGTTTATCCCCTTCAAGGGAGTGACCTCAGGTCCGAACGCGCATATTTACAATGAGTTTATGACCACCATAGGCAACAAGAATATGTTCGCAAGCCACATCTGCGTCACCCTGCCCGTGACTATAAGCCTGTTTGTCTTTGCCAAGGAGCTGTGGCGCAAGGCGCTGTATCTGCTGTGCACGGCGATAGGCGCCATGGCGATAGTCGTCTGCGACAGCGACTCGGTAGTGCTGGGCATGGGCGCGTTTATCGCTGTGTTTTTTGTGGCGTATATAAGACATCCCGAACGCCTGAAACGGTTTTTGCTGGCGCTGACCGTTATGCTGCTGAGCTTCAAACTGCTGCGTCTGTTTTCCGCGCTGGGCGGCGACAACTACAAGGAGCTTAGCGCCATTCCGTACAAGATCATGCTTTCCGACAAGACCTTTATAGCCATAATCGTGCTGGCGGTGCTGACCGCCGCGCTGTACGCGCTCAGCTTTTTCAAAAAGGACACGGTGCTGCCCAAGGCGGTGCCGATAGCGCTGGGCAGCCTGTTCGCACTGGCTGCCGTCGCGGGCGTAGGCGTTATCGTATACTACTCTGTATTCGACACAAAAACCGACCTCGGCGAGATGGAGCGGGTGCTTCGTTTCAACGACGCCTGGGGCACACACCGCGGCATAATGTGGAACCGCGCGCTGCGCGCCTTCAGCGGCTTCTCTCCAATGCAAAAGCTATTCGGCACGGGTCCCGAGACCTTCTGCTACACCTTCATGCCGTATAACGTCGAGCTGTTGGAATACGGCGACAGCTCCACCGACGCGGCGCACAACGAGTACATCAACTACCTGTGCAATATCGGCATCCTGGGACTTGCGTCATACCTCGCCTTTACGGGCGGCGCGATGGCAAGAGCCTTCCGCGCGGCAAAGCGCGAACCGCTGGCTTTGGTATTCGCCTCCGCTGCGGTGGCGTATATGGCACAGGCTATAGTAAATATCGCCGTGCCTATCGCCATGCCGCTGTTTATCATTTTTACGGCGCTGTGCGAGGCAACGGCAAGGCAGTCAAAGGAAACAGTATAGACAAAAATCAGGACTTGATCGCTACAGATCAAGTCCTGTTTGTTTTGTAAAAGATATAGATCCCTTTCATTACAAATACTTTTATAACGGCAGCCATAAATTAACCGTCAGCACATTCTATGCCCCGCCGTTAATGAAAGGTCGTCAATAAAGCAACGCTCTCCGAAGGCAGAGAAACTGCCCGCCGGCACAAATCAATATGCCATCAGCAGAGGAGAAATGCCCGCGGACGGCTCTTTGCCTATGAAGCCGATCGCCTTGCCGCAGCCCATGATGACGCAGTCGGGCGCGTATTTGTGGACGCGCACGCGAAGCTTGGTGGCAACGCTGACCAGCTTGGCAAGACCCTGAAGCTTAGCAAGCCCGCCCGTGAGGATGATGCCGTCGGTGTAGATGTCGCCGATAAGCTCGGGAGGAGTCTGCTCCAGCACATCGCGAATAGCGGTGACGATCTCGTTAGCTATCTCAGAGATAGCCTCCATGATCTCAACACCCGAAACATCGACATACCGCGGAAGCCCGCTGACGGCGTCGCGTCCCTTGACGCGGAAGGAAGTGTCGTCTGTCGGCTCGTACACGCAGCCAACCGCGCGCTTGCAGCTTTCTGCCATGTTAGTGCCTATTATGAGGTTGTACTTCTTGCGGATGAACTTGACGATTTCCTCGTCCATAGCGCTGCCCGCGTGCTTGACGCTTTTGCCCGCCGAGATACCGCCCAAGGACAGCACGCCTATATCCGCCGTGCCGCTGCCGATGTCGGCGATAAAAACGCCGTGAGGCGACATGATGTCCATTCCGCAGCCCAGCGCCGCCGCTTTAGGGGTTTCGATAAGATAGACCTTACGCGCGCCGAAGGAGCTGACGGCGTTGACCACCGCCCGCTTTTCGACCTCGGTGAGCTTGCACGGGATAGCGGTGACCACCCTTGGATTGACTATCTTTGCGGCGCACACCTCGCGGAGCATGATGGAAACCATCTCCTCCACCAGATCGGACTGCGCGATAACGCCGCTGTCCAGCGGATGCGCCGCTCTGATGCCGACCGGCGTTTTGCCGATCATGGCGTAGGCTTCGTCGCCCACGGCGAAGATCTCGTGGGTGTCCACGTCGTAGGTGATGACGCTGGCTTCGTCGAGCACCTTTCCTTTGTTTTCTATATACACTCTGGTTCTGTCCGAACCGAGATCGATAGCGATATTCATAGGGTTCTCCTTCGTGATATTGCCCGAAGCAGGGCTGTATTCAACTGCCGAAAAGGCTGTCCTCACGCGTGAGGAACTCTCGCAGCGCGGTGTGGCGCTTGGTTTGGCGGTTGTTGTTTATCATGTATTCCACCGTCTGCGGCATACCCACCAGAATAAGGGTCTTTTTGGCGCGGGTAACGGCGGTGTAGAGCAGGTTGCGGTAGTAGAGCTGAGGCGGCCCCGAAAACATAGGGATAATAACCGCGTCAAACTCGTTGCCCTGGCTTTTATGTACGGTGATCGCGTAGGCGAAGTCGAGGTCGGCGCAGGCTTCATAGGTAAGCGAAGCCGTTTTGTCATAGAAATTGACGCGGACGGTTTTGCCGCGCTTGTCTATCTTTTCTATGATGCCGATGTCGCCGTTGAACACGCCCTCGCCTGTTTCGCCGTTGTCGCGGAACCAGCGGATGTCGTAGTTGTTTTTGACCTGCATCACCTTGTCGCCCTCGCGGAAGGTGCGGCTGCCCAGCGTGATCTCCGCTTTGCCGTCGGCGGGAGGGTTAAGCCTTGCCTGCAATTTATGGTTAAGCTCCGCAGTGCCCAGCTCGCCCTTTTTTGAGGGACAAAGCACCTGGATATTTTCAAAGGGCGAGTAGCCGTAGGCGTTTGGCAGACGCGTTTGGCAGAGGTCGGTTATTAGCTCGGTCACCTCGCCTTTATTATTCTTGTAGAGAAAAAAGAAGTCGCTGCCCGTTTGGTTCAGCACCGGCATTTGACCGCTGACTATCTTGTGGGCATTGGTGACGATGAGGCTCTGCTGCGCCTGACGGAAGATCTCGTTGAGCCGCACCACAGGCACCACTCCGCTTTCGATCAGATCGCCCAGCACATTTCCCGCTCCTACCGAAGGAAGCTGGTCGGAATCGCCCACCAATATCAAACGGCAGCCGATGGGCAGCGCGCGCATGACGCTCTCGAAGATAGAGCTGTCAACCATCGACACCTCGTCAATAATTAGCGCGTCGCACTTTAGCTTGTTGCGCTCGTTTTTGTTGAAAACAGGGTTGTCCTGCCTGTCCCACGTAACCTCGAGCAAGCGGTGAAGGGTCTTTGCCTCCTCGCCCGTCACCTCGCTCATCCGCTTGGCGGCGCGACCCGTGGGCGCGGCGAGCAGCACCTTTTTTCCTCGGCTCTGCATTATTTTGATGATGGCGTTGAGTGTGGTGGTCTTGCCTGTTCCGGGACCTCCGGTAAGCACCAGCATACCTTCGCTGAGCGCGGCGGCTATGGACTGCTTTTGCAGATCGGCATAGACGATGCCCTCGCTCTGCTCCAGCCGCGCGATAGCCTTCTCGGGGTCCTTCTCCCGCTCTGCCGGAAACGAGAGCATCAGCTTGACGGTGGAAGCTATGTACATTTCGCTGAGGTGGGTCTGCGGCAGGAACACATATTCCTCTCCGTCTACGGTGTCGGCGGTAAGGCTGCGGTCAAAGAGCATCTGCTCCAGGCACTCCTCTGCCCTGTCGGCACTCACGCCGAGATACTCCGCCGCGACATAGAGCAGCTTTGCCCGCGAAAGGCAGGTGTTGCCGTTGCCCTCGTTGCGGCGCAGGATATAACCAAGTCCCGCCCGCAGGCGCACCTCGCTGTCGTTGTCCATGCTCTCGCGTTTTGCGATGAAGTCGGCAGTCTCAAAGGTTATGCCGAACCCGCCCTGACAGAGCAGATAGGGGTTTTCCCGTATTTTTTCATCACAGCCCGCGCCGAGCGCCCGGAATATATTGACGGCAACAGCGTTGGAAATGCCGTACTCGCCCAAATAAAGCATAAGCTTGCGCACGCCCGCGTTTGCCTTGAGCTGCGCGGAAAACTCCAGCGCTCTGTCCACCGATATGCCCTTGAGCAGCGCCACGCGCTCGGGTTGATTTTCCATTATATCAAGGGTGTTCTCGCCGAACTCCCTTACAAGCTTTTGAGCGGTGGAGGGTCCTACTCCCTTGACGGCGCCCGAGCTGAGGTAGCGCAAAATATCCGCGCTGAGCGTAGGGCGCTGCACCTCGCATACCTGCGCGGCAAACTGACGCCCGTAGCTGCGGTGCTCGGTGAAGCACCCCATCAATATCACGGTGTCGCCCGCGTTCGCGAGAGGCATAATGCCCACTGCGGTGATATATTCCTCTCCGTTGGCGATCTCAAGCACGGTATATCCGTTTTCATCGTTGCGGAACACGATGTTTTCCACGACGCCCTCAAGCCGGAGCAAGGCTTCATTTAGCATAATCACACCCGAATCTGTCTGTACTCGGTACTATTATACTCCACCGCACCCGTATTAATCAAGTGATTTCAAAAATTCTTTCTTTGTCATAAGCCGCGCAAAGCCGTATTCTCGGCACACGCGTTCGCAGATACCTCTGGCTTCGCTGTCGAGCGGCGCGTCGAGCACTATGGTGCTGACGTCTGACAGCCTAGTCCAGCGTCGCTTGGACAGAGCGCTGCGCAGCACAAATTCCACGTCCCCGCAGTCCGCGTCTACGCAGGTGATGTACATCACGGTGCAGTCGTCGCGCCGCGCAAACAGCCGCAGTGATAGAAAGCGGCACACCTCCGCCAGACCGATCACGGCGAGAAACAGTACCAGTAACACGGAAACAATATTCATAGCCTTCACCTCGGTATATACTATACCCGCGCGCGTGCGGCGTGAAAACAAAAACCGCCCCAAAGGACGGCTTTGCCTGTTGTTGTACTTCGGTTTGCGCTTTCGCCTGCTGCTGCGGCGCCGGTGGGCGCTTTCTCCGCCTTTGGAAGGCATAGCATTAGCATAAAATGTCATCAACGGCGGGCGCAAAAAATGTACTGACGGTGAAAATCCCATTCTCTTATTTCTCCCAAAAACAAAAAAACGCCCGAGTGCGTTTTTGCTTTCGCTGGGCTGGCGTAGCTTTATCCTAATTATAACAATCTGCCTCGTCTGCGGCGGGCACGGTCGCCGTCACACCCCGTCATCCTCTTGCTTGTTTACTGAATTGAAAAAACAGACACCCTTGTGGGTGTCTGTTTTTTCAATGGAGCGGATGACGGGGCTCGAACCCGCTACCTCCACCTTGGCAAGGTGGCGCTCTACCAGATGAGCTACATCCGCATTTATTTGGTGCCTCCGGACGGAATCGAACCATCGACACGGGGATTTTCAGTCCCCTGCTCTACCAACTGAGCTACAGAGGCAAAAGTGGCGACCCGGAACGGGCTCGAACCGTCGACCTCTAGCGTGACAGGCTAGCGTTCTAACCAACTGAACTACCGGGCCATACTTTGGTGGGAACTACAGGGCTCGAACCTGTGACCCTCTGCTTGTAAGGCAGATGCTCTCCCAGCTGAGCTAAGCTCCCAAAAGTGCCTTTGTCGCTTCAGCGTTTCGCCTTATCTCTCAGCGACTCGTATATAATACCACGTCCACACAAAAAAGTCAAGCATTTTTTTGAAGTTTTTTTCAATTTTTTTTCACTTTAGGATGTGTGAACGCGGTTTTTCCGATACCTACGCGTTTTTTTCCGCGATAAGCTTTTCCAGATCCTCCTTGGTGAAGATATATCGCTTGTTGCAAAAATGGCAATTGGCGATAGCTACGCCCTTTTCGTCCGCCATAGAACGTATATCCTCGTCGCTCATAGTGCAAAAGTACCGTTCAAGCTTTTCGCGCGAGCAGGTGCAAACATAGTTTACGGGGTACTCGTCGAGCACCTCTGTTTCAAAGCCCTCGAGCGCGGTCTTGCAGATGTCGAGGATGCTCATGCCCTTGGCGAGCATGGTTGTGACCGGCTCGAGCTTCGCCACGTTCTTTTCAAGCTGCTCTATCGTGTCCTCCCCCGCTCCGGGAAGCAATTGGATAAGCAGTCCGCCCGCGAGCATCACCTCGCCGTCCTCCTTGTCGATCAGAACCCCCAGAGCGCACACGGTGGGTATCTGCTCGCTGACGGCAAAATAGTTGGTGATGTCCTCGGCTATCTCGCCGCTGACCAGCTCTACCTGACCAATATAAGGGTCGCCTGAGCCGTAATCACGCATAACGCTGAGCGTTCCGTTTTTGCCGACCGCCTTGCCGACGTTTATCTTTCCGTTGGCGTGGTATTCCGTGGAGCAGTTGCTGTCGCCCACATAGCCGCGCACGTTGCCGCGGCTGTCCGAAACCGCGATCACGGGTCCCAGCTCGCCGTCGCCCATGACTCTCAGGTTGATTATGGCGTCCTTCTGCTTGAGCATAGCGCCCATCATAGAGGTGGCGCAGAGCAATCTGCCCAGCGCAGCCGTGGCGCTGCGCGACAGATGGTGCAGCTTTTTCGCGGTGAACACTATATCGGAAGCGTCGATGGCAGAAGCCATCACCGCGCCGTCGCTTGTGATGCAGCGAATTATTTTATCCATAAGATTCAGTCCTTTTTACATACAAAAATGATCCTCTGCTCGTCCGCCTCGGGGGAAGCGAAGGTGAGGTCGCCGTAGACGGCAAGCGTCTTAAGCCCCGCACGGAGGAGCATTTCGCGCAGCGCCTCCTCGCTGTAGGCTCGCTCGGAAAAGTCCTCGCTGCTGCGGTAATATACGCCGTCCTCCTCGGCAAAAAAGTCAAGGGCAATATCAACTATATCGTCCTCGCGCGGAAAGTTTTGCCAAACGCAGAACACGCGGTCGCCCTCGACGACAAAGACGTTGTCCGAGAGCACCTCGCGGTGCTTATAGACCGTGTTGACGTCAAAGATAAACAGTCCGCCCGTATTCAGGTAACGCGCCACGCGGTCAAACGTCTGCTGCACATCGGCAGAGTCGGTGAGATGGTTAAGACTGTCGAGGGTGCACACGCAGGTGTCCACCGGCTCAATAAGCTCAAGGCGCTGCATTTCCTGACACACAAACAGGATATGCCTGTCACAAGCAAGGCTCTTTTGCATCGCCTCGCTGAGCATTTCGGTACCGGCGTCAACGCCGAACACATCCACGCCGCTCTCCGCGAGCAGCAGCGTCAGGCTGCCGGTGCCGCAGGCGAGGTCGAGCGTTCTGCCTATAGCGTGGTCAAATCTTTTACACACATCCAAAATATATCGGCAGCGCTCGGGGTAGCGGGCGTCCTCCATTAGCTCGTCGTAATATTCCGCAAAAGAATTATAGCTGCCCATTTTTCTCAGCGATCTTATCCAGTGCCAGCGTGTAGCCGTAGGTATCGTTATCAAAGAGCGCCCGCTTCACGCGGCTGATGGTGGCGGTGGAAGCGCCTGTCTCCTTGACGATCTCGGTATATACCTTTTTTTCGGTGAGCATTTTGGCGACCACCAAGCGCTGCGACATAGCCTTTAGCTCTGAGCTGGTGCACAGATCCTCAAAAAAGCGGTAGCACTCCTCCTTGGTTTCAAGGCACAGGATAGCGTCAAACAGAAAGTCGGTGGTGTCGTTTTTCAATTTGGAATTCAAGAGAATCCCTCCTCCGTTGATTTCATACTCTAAAATTTTAACATATAAAAGCGTAAAAGTAAATGACTTTTTTGTTTTTTTCCCGCAAATCCTTATTTTTCTTGCCCGGTGTATCGAACCGAAGGCAAAGCCCGGCACATCATAGGGTGCGCCGGGCTCTTTGGGGCAGGCTTTCGCGCCGCATAGCGCGATATAGCCCTAATTATCAATATGCTTGTCCTCTGCTTTGTCCTCGACCTTGCCCTTCAGGCTTTTTACGGTCTTTACAAGGAAATTCGGCAAGGGGATGTTAAGCTCGCCGAGATTCTCGAGGATAGAGATCAGCTCGTTTATTATCAGCCAGATAGTGATTATCATGCCGAAGCAGTAGGTGATCTGCACACAGATGCCTATTTTTATCAGCGCCGAGGAGATCAGGTAATCGACCACCATCCCTACCGCGACGAGCGCAAGATACCCCGCCTTTTTGACAATGCCCAAAACACCGACACGGCTGTTTATCTGCCCGGTACAGGCAGCGCCCGCCATGCCGGTCACATAGTCGATCAGCATGACCGCCGCGAGGACGACAAGCGGAACGAGCAGCACATTGAAATATGCCGCGAGCGCTCCTACGGCGCCCGCGAATATTGTTTGCGTAAACTGTTTCACTGGATACACTTCCTTTCCGGTCATTTTTTGACTGTGGCGCACAAGCCGCCGCTCCGAAGTCACAGCCGGAGAGTATCCCCTCCATTAACAGCGAGATTTTCCGAAAAGTTGTATACATATATGCCATTTGTCCGAAAAAAGTCGGCGGCTTTCCATGAAAGCTTAATTAAAAGTGTTTATCCATTGGACGATATAAAGCATAAAATCATTTCCAATTCAGAAAGCGGAAAGCTTAAAGTTTTGGATAAAAAAAGAGCTAAGATCATTTATGACGCAACAGGAATAAAATCTTCCGAGCTGTCTAATAATCTTAACTCTGAAAAAAGCATATCACAATCCACTCAAAACAGCAACCCCTCCGGGAACAATAAACTGAACGGTCCGAAGTCGAAGGACGACACGATTAACAGCGCCGAGAAGCTGCAAGAGATGGCGGAGATCGTCAGCCGCGGCTTTGATGCTGCAAGGGAGAATGAAGCGAAGTATGGAAGCCGCGAGAGTGGGGTGAGGTTTGCGAAAGAGGGTCATTATGACTTTTCAAAGAGTTTCAAGGAACAAATCAAGGACTTCAAAAACGGCGTTTTCCCAAAAGGAGATACCTTAATTGTTCGTGATACTCCAAAAGTTTTTCGTGAAATCGGTCTAAATCCCCTGCCAATGACTTATACCCAATCTCATTTAAAGGAAGCGTTAGCTAATAAAGACGGCGACCATTTAGGTGAAGAAAAGCTTAGACAATTACCAAAAGCTCTAGATAATCCGATTGCTATTATTGATAGTTCATCTCAACCAGGAAGATTAGTTGCTATCATTGAAATTCCGGATGATGTGCGAAAATCAATAGTAGCCGTAGAAATTGACGGAATAGGAAAAACAAATGGCAATACTATTGACAGCAATTCAATTGTTTCTGTACACGAAAGGCTAAATGCGATATCAAAATTGTTGAGTAGTGCGTTTATAAATCAGGCATTAGGAAATGGAGGAGTATATTTTTGGCAAAAAGAAAAAGCCACTCAATTGATGAATCGCATAGGGGTACAATTCCCCAAGGTCAACATCAATGATGGCTTTATTAAAAGTATATCAGATCCTGATTCTGTTGTCAAGAAAAAACATCCGAATATCACTTATACAAAGCAATTTAAACTGAACGGTCCGAAGTCGAAGGACGACACGATTAACAGCGCCGAGAGCTTGCAAGAGATGGCGGAGATCGTCAGCCGCGGCTTTGATGCTGCAAGGGAGAACGAGGCGAAGTATGGAAGCCGAGAGAGTGGGGTGAGGTTTGCAAAGAAATCCATTGACAGATATACTGAAAGAGAATACAATAATTATGGATGGGCAATTGTAAATAATGTCCTTACAGAAAAAGAGCAGACAAAGCTGTTTTCTCAGTTTGCAGATACCAAAACGCTTAACTCAAAATATGCAAAGAGTTTTGATGATTATTATATGATTCCTGTTGGTGAAAAATATAGTTATAATGACAAAATAGTTTTCATTGATGGGTCTAATCAAAGCCCAATTATTGATAGAATAGTAAAGGTTAACGGAGAAAACGAAGCTGTTGTTGGATTTTGTTTGCAAGAGGTGATAGATAATGCAGGACAACACGATTCTTTGGACTATCTTGGAGAAATTGCAGGAGAGAGATTATTCCAGCAATACACATCAGCAGATTTTGAAACATATGGCACTCTCCAAGAGGAAAGGAAAAAATATACTTCCGCAGGTGCTACACGTCCTAATGAGGACAGAGGACGAAGAAAAAGTTCTCAAAAACATAATGATGTTGTAAATAACATTTTCAAGGACGACACGAACGCGAAAAAGAGCAAGGATGATACGATCTATGATATCTATGATGACGTCGACTACCTATCTGCCGTTGAGCGCGGCGATATAAAAACCGCGCAGCGGATGGTGGACGAGGCGGCAATGCAATGGAGCGCATATTCCGTAGACGGTAAGATTCCTCTTAAAGTATATCACGGCACATTAAATGGTGGCTTTAATGAATTTGGCGGAAGACACGACTATTGGTATTTTTCCAACAGTAAAGAATACTCAAATGTATTTGCAGGATATGGAGAAAACGGAGAACCTTCACGCTTGCTAAAAGATGATACCAAAGGTTTTTATAATCCGAAAATATATGAAGCATACTTGAAAATACAAAAGCCTTTCATCACTGATGATATTGACATTATTGAGGACGCATATTATTGGGATAGGACGTTACCTGAAGCAATGAGAAGTCAGGGATACGATGCTCTAATGTTAAAAGACTTATCGCAGATTATCATACTCTATCCTGAAAATATCAAATCCGCTGACCCTGTGACCTACGACGACGACGGAAACATTATTCCACTTTCACAACGCTTCAATAAGAAGAATAACGATATCCGGTATTCCAAGGACGACACGATCTATGACGATGACTTCAAAGGTGAATCGCCTTAATTGAGCTGTCGGTTCATTTTTTTGATTTTTCGCTTTATGCTAAATAAAGCTATCACCCAGATGGCGGCGAACACCGCGGCGAAGATAACTGTAAACAGTATGATGGACTGCCATTTAAACGGCAGCCAGCCGTTAACCAAATAGAGTATGAAGTAATCCAAAAACAGCACCGAGCCCTGTATAAGGCAGGCAAGCTGTGATTGCAGTTTATCCACCGTGTGTATCGCGCTGATCCCCGCGGCGATAAAGGCAAGCAGGGTCGAGGTGAGTATCTCTCTTATTACTCTTTGCGTTGAAAGCATGTCGACATCTCCGCTTGCCAGCAGAAAGCTGTAAACTATTGCCACGATGACCGGACCGCCCGCGGCAAACAACGCGCCTCTTTTTATGAATGTCATAATAAACCTTTTCATCTTACTTCATCTCCTTCTTTATATCGGAAAAGCATCTTCTTGAAACATAATCCCGATAGCCGCTCTTAAACACCACGTCCACCGAGCCCGAGAACGCCGCCGAGAATCTTTCAATCCGCGTTCTGTTCGCCAACGATGATTTATTGATTTTGATAAAATATCCCGGCAAGATCTCGCTGAGCTCATAAAGCCGCATTTTCAGGCGGTAGCGTTCGCCCGAGGTATCTACCGCGTAGGTTTTGGAGTCGACGACCGTTACGCACTCGATCTCGCTGAACTTCAAAACCTTTATATCGTCCTCGGTATATGCCGTAATGCTGTCCTCCCCTATGTAACTGAGCACCAGCTCCTCAAGGCGATAAGAAAAATCGCCCCTGCCGTGGAGCGTCGCCTCAACCAGCTCCTCTTTTGATTTGTCGATATTCAGCTTGAATTTCATCTCATTCCTCCGTATTTGTGTCGGCAGACACTCTTTCCTCTTCGGAAAGCTCAACCGTGACCGTCATCGACGGCGGGGCTTGAATTGTTATACCCATTGTCTGTATTATAGCACAAACAACTCCGTTTGTCACAAAAACAAGGTCATCGGCGGTGTTTTTTCTGCAAACGGTATTTCGGCAGGGTCGCATACATATTTAGTTCTGTGTTCGCGTGCCTTGCGGCAGACGCAAAACAATAATCACAAGCTCTTTTTTATTGAATCGAGCGCGCCCTTTTCAATGCGGCTTACCTGCGCCTGCGAGATGCCGATCTCTGAGGCGACCTCCATCTGCGTCTTTCCGCGGAAGAAGCGAAGCGTAAGGATGCGTTTTTCGCGGTCGGACAGGCTTGCTATCGCCTCCTTGAGCGAAAGCTCCTCCAGCCACGTGCGGTCATCGTTGTTGTCGCCGATCTGATCCATCACATAAACGGTGTCGTTGCCGTCGGAAAACACCGGCTCATACAGCGACACAGGCTCCACCACCGCCTCAAGCGCCAGCACCACGTTTTCCTTGGGCACGTCCATCAGCTTGGCTATCTCCTCCACGCTCGGCTCACGGTTGTTGCGCGCGGTTAGCTGCTCCTTTATCTGCATGGCGCGGTAGGCGGTGTCGCGCATCGAGCGCGAAACACGCACAGCGTTGTTGTCGCGCAGGTATCGGCGGATCTCACCTATTATCATCGGGACTCCGTATGTTGAGAACTTAACGTCAAGTTTAGGGTCAAAGTTATCTACCGCTTTCATAAGTCCGATAACTCCCACCTGAAAAAGATCGTCGGGGCTCTCTCCCCTGCCGACAAAGCGCTGTATAACGCTGAGCACCAGCCGCAGATTGCCCTGTATCATCTCGTCGCGCGCCTTTTTTCGCTCGGCAGGCGTACCGTTGCGAATGGTAAGCAGCAGCGCCTGCTTTTGCTGTTCGGTAAGCACCTTTAGCCGCGCGGTGTTGACGCCGCAGATCTCTACCTTCCCGTATTGCATAACATCCCTCCGACAAACTTCTAAAAGAAGTATTGCCGAAGGGATGTATGTATATTCATTTTCGATTGCGGCTTTTGCTTTTTTTGCTTTGTGTAACAGATCTCAGCTCGCTTAACAGGCGCCTGCGGCTGTGGATCAACCCCTTAAACGGACGATAAATGTAAAAGAAAGGACGTAATACCTTATGGTTATAATAAACAGGATGAACGTCTTTGTATTGCTCCATGTCCGGAAACAGTCTGGTTCTGTAATATCCGAGTATGCTTTTTTTGCCGCTTTTGGCGACAAACTCATCATAGCGGTGATTATAGTAGCTGTTCCAGTTGCCGAAAGTGCCCGTTTCCAGGATCTCATCCAGCAACGCATTTTCGGCAGCGTTTAACACGGAACGGGAAAACGCAGTTTCAGGGGAAAAGATCTTTTCCGCCAAGACTTCCAGCGTTTGCGCGAAATCCTCTATTTGCATCTCTTTCAAGCCGTGCGCGACCGAGGTTTCATCAAGCGGGACCTTGGCGCGAAACAAAAATATATCCGACAAAGTGCGCAACCCTATACCGGATTCCAAATAATGCTTATAGGCGTGCGCCAGAATGAAAAGATAGTTGTCCTCGTTGCTGAGCGACCACGCTTCCTCCGGCGGGACCGGCGGTATCATCCTTGACGCGGCGGAGTCAAAAAATCGAGCTAAGCTGCGCAACTCCTCCTGTTCTTTAGGAAACAGACGAAAGTGCAGCTCAAAATTGAACATAGGCGATTTATGGAAGGTGTAGTGTATCACAGCGGGATCATCCTTGCGCGTATAGCCCAACGCCTCCATCACTTCGGAAACGGTATCCGCTGTGCCGCCGTCCAAAAGCAGATCGTTGTCGGCAAATTCCCGAGTACCGTAAACCGGATAGAGCCGATTGAGAACGATACCTTTCAGCGGCGCGCACCGAATACCGTGTTCGGCAAGCGAGCGGTATACAGACGCTCTTTCCGCGTCAAACAGATAGGTTTTACGAATATTCTTATACTTTGCTTCGCGCCATTCAAGCCGCCGGTTTTCGTCTGTGACAAGCCCCGCCCCCAACAGCGCCGAGGATATGACGGCGCTGATATTGTGACGCTTGGCAAAAGTCCAGAGCTCCTGACAATCGATTTGTCCTGTCGTTTGAAGCGGCAGATCATTAACCGCGCACCTAAATATTTCCACATAACGTTCTGTTTCGGTCATCTGCTCACCTCACTGCGTTTTATATGTTTATTATACCACGATACGCGTTTTTTTCAATCTTCCTTTTAAAATTTGCATACTTGTACGCATTTTTTAGGAAAATGGCACTGTTTATGGGAAGGCTTTTTCCTTCCTTATAATAACGGTATCATAAAACAAGGAGGTAAATAATTGATTTGAAACGACCCATCTTTTACGAGTACTCACTCGAAAACAAACAGGCAAAGCCGCTGCTGGCGGTCATCCACACCGATGACACCGACACGGAGATCATTGAGCTTGCCGTCACGCAAAACGGAACACCTGTTGACCTGACCGGAACGCAGATCACCGCGCGATTTGTCGCATCGGACGGCAACATTCTGTTATCCGATAACGTATCGTGCACCCTAACCGAAACGGGCAACATCCTGATCCCCTTTGACAATGCCGTGATCGAATCGCGGAAAGGGTATATGGATATAGAGGTGACGATCACCTATCAGGACAAGGTACTGACCCTGCCTTTTGCTTTGACGGTTTTCGTAAATCCGTCAATATTGGAAAACGCGCAAATCAGCGAAGCGTCACAGGGAACCATACCCGAGCTTTTGGCGCAGGTGAACGAAGAGCTGGCACGTGTATCCGATTACGCAGATGATGACAGGGTGTATGAGATCATTGACGCGATCCTGTCCGGCGAGACGTCAAATATCCCCGCACTTCTGCTTGATAACGACAATCAGGCGGGCGACTACATCCTCTACTACGTAGACAGCGAGGAGACCCGACACGAGCTGTTCAACTTTTCGCAGTATTTTTATACAAAGGCACGCGTGGACGCCAAGCTTGCAAACAAGGCGGATACCTCCGCCCTTGCGTCCGGCTTAGCGCAAAAAGCAAACGCAGACCACACCCATTCTCAATACCTTACCGCTCATCAGGACATCAGCGGAAAAGAGGATGCTTCAAATAAAACAAACAGCACGAACTTATCGGCGGACGCTGACGACGACCGTACCAAATATCCTTCTGTCTATCTTTTGAAGGGTACATACAGGCTGCTGAACGGTCGCATCCCGACCAAAACAAGCGACCTTCAAAACGACAGCGGGTATCTTACCCAGCACCAGGACATCAGCGGCAAGGCGGACGCTTCGAGCGTTTACACTAAGGCGCAGGTTGACGCGCTGCTGCTGGAACTCGGGGGCGCGAATGTCGCACAGTCGGTCGCGGACATGACCGACACCGCCAAGCTGTACGTGCTG
>CADBHB010000031.1 GCA_902794395.1 uncultured Ruminococcus sp. | reverse complement strand
CCTCACGATACAAACCTTGGGAGTCGCTTTTGAGTTCGTCGGTAACTACGCCTCGGTGGACTTTCACCACAGAGCATTGATATGCCCGTCATACTAAAACAGACGGTGAAGGTTTTGCCCTTCGCCGTCCGCTTTCTCAATGACCCCAAAATTGCGGGCTAAAAAAAAACATCAGCACTTTATCGCTGTATATACACTAACAGCTGCCGCACACCTGACGTTTATACGGGTGTGCGGCAGTTGCTTTACGGTGTTTTTTCAAAACGGTTTTTGATTTATGCTATCTTAAAACGACCCACTTTAACATCTGTCGTGTTAAATCCAGCATAGCTGCGCTGCGGATAGAAAAGCCGTAACGCGCACAACAAAGATTTAAAAAACTCTTGACAAAAAGCAAAAGATATGATATATTACACTTGTTCGGTTAGCAATAGGTAACTGAACATTATGACGGCATCCGATACGGATGTTTGTTTTTCGGATATCAGTTAGCAATTGCTAACTACAAACGCGAAACCACGGAGGAATAAACAGATGTCGGAAGATTTGATAATCAAGCATTGTTCTCCCACTCTCGCGGGGCTTAAGACCGCCAATCTTTTCACCTGCGTCTATACTCAAAAAGAGGAAATAGAGCGTTACGCGCGTGACTTTAACCGACGGTTCAGCTGCAAGGGAGTGAAAATGCATCCATTGGATTTTGGCAAAACGCGCGCCTTGATTTATGTATTTCGTCCGACAAGGCTTGAAAAGGATTTGTCCGCATCGCAGGCAAAATCCATTCTCGCGTCAATGGGATACCGAAGCTTTGAATATAAGACCTGCCTGCGCAGGTTAAAAAGCAGGGTGGAAAAGTGTCCCGATTTTCCGCACGAAATAGGATTGTTCCTCGGCTACCCTCCCGAGGACGTCCGCGGCTTCATTCTTCATAAGGGAAACTGCTGTAAATGCTGCGGTTGTTGGAAGGTTTACGGTGATGAAGAAAAAGCCGTGCGCGAGTTTGCTAAATACAAAAAATGCACCGACATCTATTATTCCAAATGGCTGAGCGGCACGCCGATAAACAAATTAGTAGTGAAAAACAGCACAGAAAGGAAATATTTATCATGGAAAATACAGCAATAGTTTTTTGGAGCGCCACCGGCAACACCGAAGCCATGGCAGACGCCGTAAAAGCCGGCGCGCAGGAGGCGGGTGCCGAGGTCAGCGTATTCGCGGCTTGTAATTTTTCCGCCGATATGGTCGCGGATTTTGACGCGATCGCCTTCGGCTGCCCCGCTATGGGCGACGAAGTGCTGGAGGAAGATGAATTTCAGCCGATGTTCGACTCGGTGCTTCCCGAGCTAAACGGTAAAAAGGTAGCCCTCTTCGGCTCCTACGGCTGGGGCGACGGACAGTGGATGCGCGACTGGGAAAAGGTATGCCTAGAGTCAGGCGTCGATTTCGCCTGCGGCTGCGTTATCGCGAACGAGTCCCCCGATGATGAAGCGATAGCCGCCTGCAAAAAGCTGGGCGCCGCCTTGGTAAGCTGACCGAGTAACAACAGTCAGGCTGCCGCAACAAATCAGCCCCCCCTGATAGTTCGGCGGACCGAAGATCGACGCGCGAACTGCAAGTCTTTGCGAAACAGCACCTCCTTATCGCTAATCGACCGTCGGTACTGCCGACCATACTATTTCATAATTCTGCATGAACGTCTGCTCATTTAGCAGGCGTTTCTGCTTGACAAAAGCTTTTTGGAATTATATATTAGAGTCAGAAAATCACCTCGGTGGTTTTTTACTTTTTTGTAATAAGGTTAGTCTATGCTAACTTATTGTGTGGGAAAGGAAGTAAGCTATGAAGCACCATAGATTCTGGGCGTTTGCGGCAGCAATATGCCTGGCGCTGACGTTCATCACAGGCTATAAGCACAAATAGCGCCGACGCTCTTGTCCGCAGTTGACAGAGGTTCATCCAAGGCTGCTCCGCGCGACCCGCGGCGCACGCCTTGCAGGCATATATAAAAATCAGGAGGAATTCATTATGACATCAATTGGAAAAGGCGCATTATTGTTTTTGGGCGGCGTACTGTTTGGCACAGCCGGTATCAAGGCGCTGTCCGGCAGGGACGCTAAAAAGGCATACGTACACTGCACCGCCGCGGCGCTGAGAGCAAAGGACAGCGTGATGAAAACCGTAACCAAGGTGCAGGAGAACGCCGAGGATATTTACGCCGAGGCAAAGCAGATAAACCTTGACCGCGAAGAAGCGGAAATGAACGCTGTGCTTGAAACAAAAGCCGACGAGCCGTTTGAAGCAGCAACCGAAAATGAGATTTAAGATACTTCACGAGATACGCGGACGGCTTAGGGTATATATTCTGGACAGATATAGTCAGCCTGATTTTGATAAGCTGTTTTGCGCGCTGAACGCAGAACGACAAATAAGGCGCTGCAAGGTGTACCCCGCGACGAACGATTTGATGATCGAGTATTCGGGCAGCAAAGAGGCGGCATTAATGCTCCTCTGTCAAACAGCTCCCGATACGGCAGTTGTTCCCGAGCACGCACTCACATCCGTGACGGCGGCAAGAGAACTGCAGCGGGAATACACCGCCAAGCTGGCGCGAAAGGTCGCGGGGCGGTATTTCAGGCGGTTTTTCATCCCCCGCTATCTCAGAATAGCTATCCTGGCGGCAAAAGCCGCGCGGCACATTTGGAAAGCGCTTAAATGCCTTTCCGCAGGCAGGCTTGAGGTCTCTGTTCTGGACGCGACCGCGATAACGGTATCTATTGTACGGCGCGATTTCAAGACCGCGGGTTCGGTTATGTTTTTGCTTGAGGTCGGTGAGATACTCGAGGACTGGACGCACAAGAAATCCATCAGCGATCTTGCGGGCAGCATGTCGCTCAACGTCGGCAGGGTCTGGCTGAAAACAGAGGGACAGCCTGTTTTGGTGAAGTCGTCCGAGATAACCGCCGGTGATGAGATAATCGTCAACGCGGGCAGCATGATACCCTTTGACGGCACCGTCAGCAGCGGCGAAGCTATGGTCAATCAATCCACACTGACGGGCGAGGGTGTGCCCGTGCGCAGATGCGGCGGCGCGACAGTTTACGCGGGCACCGTGATAGAAGAAGGCGAGCTGACTGTACGCGTAACGCAAAACGAAGGCTCGACCCGCTATGACAAGATAGTTTCCATGATAGAGGAAACGGAAAAGCTGAAATCCAATGTGGAAAGCAAGGCGGAACACCTTGCCGACAGGCTGGTGCCGTTCACTTTTCTCGGCACCGTACTGGTTTGGCTGCTGACGCGCAATACCGCCAAGGCGCTGTCGGTGCTTATGGTGGATTTTTCCTGCGCGCTAAAACTTGCCATGCCCGTGACGGTGCTGTCCGCCATCAGAGAGGCGAACGCCTGCGGCATAACGGTCAAGGGCGGCAAGTTCCTTGAAAAGATCGCCGCGGCAAACACCATAGTTTTTGACAAGACGGGAACGCTGACCAAGGCTGATCCCACCGTACACAGCGTAGTGTCCTTCTGCGAAAAAACGCCCGACGAGCTGCTGAGGACAGCGGCGTGTCTGGAGGAGCATTTCCCCCACTCTATCGCCAATGCCGTTGTGCGCGCGGCGGCTGAAAAAGGTCTGACACACGATGAAATACACACAAGCGTAGAGTATGTGGTGGCACACGGCGTCAAATCCACGATAGACGGCGCCGAGGTACTTATCGGCAGCTATCACTTTATCTTTGAGGATATGGGTTCGGCTGTCCCGCCGGGAACAGAGAAAAAGCTTCTTGCGATCTCAAGCGAGTTTTCGCGTCTGTATCTCTCCATCGACGGCTGGCTGGCGGCGGTGATCTGCATTGAAGACCCGCTGCGAGAGGAAGCGCCCGCAGTCATAAGTCAGCTGAAAGAGCTTGGCTTTGACAACATCGTGATGATGACGGGCGACAGTAAGCACACCGCGAAGGCTATAGCCGAAAGAGTCGGCGTCGACCGCTTTTACGCCGAGGTGCTGCCCGAGGAAAAAGCGCGGTTCATCTTGGACGAAAAGGCAAAGGGCAACACGGTGGTGATGATAGGCGACGGCGTAAACGATTCGCCCGCGCTTTCGTCGGCGGATGTGGGCATAGCCATCTCAAACGGGGCGGCTATCGCCAGAGAGATCGCGGACATAACTGTTTCCGAGAATGACCTGGGCAGCATTGTCACACTCAGAAAGCTCAGCACCGCCATGATGAGGCGTATCGGCAGGAATTACCGCGCTATCCTCTCGGTCAACAGCGGACTGATAGCGCTGGGAGTCGGCGGCTTGGCACAGCCGACCGCTACCGCTATGCTTCACAACGCCTCTACGCTCGGCATAGGCTTACTAAGCACCAAAAAACTCATACAGCCTTTAAATAAACAGTACTAAGGCAGCATCGCTTTGAAAACGCGGCGCACGCCTTGGCTTATAAAACAGTAAAGCAAAGCCTGAAAAGCAACAGGCTTTTGCTTTTAAAATCAGGTTAGCGGCAGCTAACTGTTGAAAGGAAGATGAAAATTGAAGCAGAAAAAACAACCCTCTCCCCTCTCTCGGCTGATAGTCTATGCGGGGAAATACAAAGGCTTGCTGTTCACGGGACTGTTCCTCTCGGCGGTCGCCATGATACTGGGTATGGCTCCGTATGTCTGCATATGGCTGGTCATCAAAGACCTGATCTCCGCAGCTCCCGATTGGACCAAGGCGACGGAGATCGGCAAATACGGCATTTTGGCGTTCGCCTTTGCCGTGGGCGGCATTTTGGTCTACTTTGCCGCATTGATGTGCACACATTTGGCGGCGTTCCGCACCGCGTCCAACATCCGCAAGCAGGGCGTGGCGCATTTGATGAAAACCCCGCTCGGCTTCTTTGACAATAACGCCTCGGGCTTGCTTAGGAACCGTCTTGACGGCGCGGCGTCCGAAACCGAGACCCTGCTCGCGCACAATCTGGCGGATATTGTCGGCACGGCGGCTATGTTTATCGCCATGCTGGTGCTTATGTTCGTATTCGACTGGCGCATGGGCGCGGCGTGCGTGCTGGCGGCGGTCATTTCGGTTATCGCCATGTTCTCGATGATGGGCGGCAAAAACGCCAAGCTGATGATGGAATACCAGACCGCGCAGGATGTAATGAGCAAGGCGGGCACCGAGTATGTGCGCGGCATACCCGTTGTAAAGGTGTTTCAGCAGACGGTGTATTCCTTCAAGGCGTTCAAGCAGGCTATCGAGGACTACAGTGCCAAAGCCGAAAGCTACACCGACGGCGTGTGCCGCCTGCCGCAGTCGGTCAACCTGACCTTTACCGAAGGCGCGTTTGTGTTTTTGATACCCGTCGCGCTGTTTTTGGCGCCGTCGGCGCTCGCCTCGGGAGACCTTGCGGGATTCATAACGAGCTTTGCCTTTTACGCCGTATTCTCGGCTATTATCTCTACCGCTTTAGCAAAGATAATGTTCGCCGCAAGCGGCACCATGCTTGCCAACACCGCGCTGAGCCGAATAGACACGGTTATGAACGCGCCTGTGCTTGAGGTAGCAAAGGACCCGCAGAAGCCTGTCGGCAACAGGGTAGAATTTAAAAACGTCAGCTTTACCTATGAAGGAACGGAAATCCCCGCGCTTGACGGGGTCTCCTTTACCGCGGAAAGCGGTCAGACAGTCGCGCTGGTGGGTCCCTCGGGCGGCGGAAAAACTACAGCCGCAAGCCTGATACCTCGATTTTGGGACGCTGCCGAGGGCGCGGTGGAGATAGGCGGCACGGACGTAAAGCAGATAGACCCGCACGTTTTGATGGAGCATATCGCCTTTGTGTTCCAGAACGACCGCCTTTTCAAGACCTCGATTTTTGATAACGTTCGCGCGGCAAAGCCCGAAGCTACGCGCAAGGAGGTCTTGCTCGCGCTGGAAGCGGCTCAGTGCACAGACATCATAGAAAAGCTGCCCGACGGCATAGACACCGTTATAGGCAGCAAGGGCACCCACCTCAGCGGCGGAGAGCAGCAGCGCATAGCTCTGGCAAGGGCGATACTAAAGGACGCGCCCATAGTCGTTTTGGACGAGGCGACCGCCTTTGCCGACCCCGAAAACGAGGTACTAATACAAAAAGCCTTTGCCAAATTGACAAAGGGCAAGACCGTAATTATGATAGCTCACCGCCTTTCAACAGTTGTCGGGGCGGATAAGATAATAGTGCTGGACGGCGGCAGGCAGGTCGAGGAGGGCACTCACGAAGAACTTAAAAACAACGGCGGCTTGTACGCGCGCATGTGGAGCGAGTACAAGCAGGCTGCCGAGTGGAAGATAAAAAGCGAGGTGAAATAAAATGTTCGGAAAAAGCTTAAAACGCAAATACGCGCTTACCGACCGCGGCGTACACAACACCAAAATGGGCATGGTGTGGACAGTGGCGGTCAACCTGCTGATGATGCTGGGCATGGGGTTGCTGTACTTTATGATGCAGAGCTTCATAGGCACACTCACGAAAAACGAGCCCTTGCCAAACCCGTGGTTGTATATCGGATTGACAGTGCTGTTCGTCATCATCTCACTGTTCGTCCATATCATGCAGTACCGCGCCACCTACGGCTTGGTATACAGGGAGATAAAGGACACGCGCATAAGCTTGGCTGAGCGGCTGAGAAAGCTGCCGCTGGGGTACTTTTCAAAGCGCGACCTCGCCGACCTTACCGAAACCATCATGGGCGACGTCAACCGCCTCGAGCATGTCTCGTCGCACTGCCTGGGCTATCTTTACGGCTCCTATATCTCCACCGCGCTTATCGCCGTTATGCTGGCGTTCTATGACTGGCGGCTTATGATAGCCTGCCTGTGGGGCGTTCCCGTCGCTTTCGCGCTGCTGTTCGGCAGCCGAAGGCTTGCAAAGCGTCAGTCGGAGATCGCAAAAGAGGCGGCTGTCACCGTATCGGACGGCATACAGGAAGCGCTTGAAAACATCCGCGAGATACGCGCCGCAAATCAGGAGGAGCGCTATCTTGACGGGCTGTATAAAAAAATAGACGCGCACGAAAAGACGCTCTTAAAGGGCGAGCTGTCAACGGGCGTCTTTGTCAATGCCGCTTCGGTCATCATGCGCCTGGGCGTGGCTACCACTGTTTTGACGGGCGCCGGTCTGATACTTTCGGGGCAGATAGACTTTATGCTGTTCTTCCTGTTCCTGCTGGTGATAACGCGCGTTTACGCGCCGTTCGACCAAAGCCTGGCGATGATAGCCGAGATGTTCATGTCGCAGGTATCCGCCGACCGCCTGACGGAGATATACGACACTCCGACCGCCGAGGGCGCGGATACTTTCTCGCCCGACGGGCACGACATCGTATTTGAAAACGTCGGCTTCGCCTACAACGACGAGCAGGTATTGAAGGGCGTGAGCTTCACCGCAAAGGAGGGCGAGGTGACGGCGCTGGTAGGTCCCTCCGGCTCGGGCAAAAGCACCTGCGCCCGACTTGCCGCAAGGCTGTGGGACGCCTCCGAGGGCAGCATTAAGGTCGGCGGCGTGGACATAAGCACAGTAGAGCCCGAGACCCTGCTGACCGACTTTTCGATGGTATTCCAGGACGTGGTGCTGTTTGACGATACGGTCATGGAGAACATCCGCCTGGGCAGGCACGGCGCGAGCGACGAGGAGGTAAGAGCCGCCGCCAAGGCAGCTAACTGCGACGAGTTCGTAAACAAGCTTCCACAGGGCTACGACACGCCCATCGGCGAAAACGGCGCTAAGCTTTCGGGCGGCGAACGCCAGCGCATCTCCATAGCCAGAGCCTTGCTGAAAAACGCGCCCATCGTCCTGCTCGACGAGGCTACCGCTTCCCTTGATGTTGAGAACGAAACCAAGGTGCAGGGCGCGCTGTCGGCGCTGCTGAAAAACAAGACCGTCCTTGTTATAGCCCACCGCATGAGGACAGTGCAGGCGGCAGACAGGATAATAGTCCTTAAGGACGGCAGGGTAGCCGAAGCAGGCAAGCCCGAAGATTTGCTGAAGCAAAACGGCGAATTTGCCAAGATGGTACGTTTGCAGCAGAGCGCGAACCTTATAAGCGTATAATTGACTGCGGGGTCGGTCGCCGGCTTTTAGAGGAAGGAGCTTGTTGTATGTGTCGCTTTTGCGCGCGCGGATAAAGAACCTTATTGTCAGAACCAGCAAAGCTATTTCAAACAACGCCAAAACTGCCGCGCCAAACACGAAGTTGTCGTTTATCTCCAGAAGCTCGTGCGTCAACGAGAAATCGTAGGCGCCGTGCACCGGGCAGGGCAGCAAGATCGACGCTGCGACGCAGCTCTTTTTGCCGGTATACAGACCCTTTTGCGGTTTTTCAGCTTGACATAGATAAGTACGGACGGAACTATACTTATCAGGAAAACAATAACGCTGAGTATTATCATCTGAAACTCTCCTTTTGCTGTTTACTCTTGTATAGATTATATGTCTTTTGCGCGTTTTTTCAATACCTGTTTTGACCTGTACCGAGCAAAACCGTTGAATCAGTCCGCACAGGACGGCTGAGCACGGGCGATTTTTGTCATTTTTATCTTGACAACCGATAAAAATGGTTATATAATGTCTTATAAGCTTTTAAGTAAACCTACACATTTTCGGGAGCAGCTATGTACAGAACGCTTAACCTCAGAAACAAGTTCAGCTTTACATTCAGCTTTACCGTCTTTAGAGGCGGTAGGGTCGATTTGCTATGCTGAAAATGTGTGAGTCTTCATTGTAAACACACAGGGTGTGGCACTTTGACCGAGTGTCACACCCTGTTTTATTTTTTCTTAAAAAGGAGAGATCACTATGATCATCGTATTAAAACCGTCAACACCGCCCGAGCAGATAAGGCTTTTCACCGACAAGCTATGCAGCGACTACGAGGTAAAGGTCAACCGCTGGGACGGCGTGCACTCTACCGTTTTGGGCTTGATAGGCGACACGCACACGGTAGACATCGAGTATATCGACGCGCAGGACATAGTAGAAAGCGTAAAGCGCGTTCAGGAGCCATACAAAAAGGCTAACCGCAAGTTCCACCCCGAGAACACCGTTATCAAAATCAGCGACAGTGTGAGCATAGGCGACGGCAGCCTGAACATAATGGCGGGTCCCTGCTCGGTCGAGAGCGAGGAGCAGATAGTTGAGATAGCCAAAAGCATTAAGGAATCGGGCGCTACCCTGCTTCGCGGCGGCGCATTCAAGCCGAGAACCTCTCCCTACTCCTTCCAAGGGCTGAAATCCGAGGGACTTGACCTGTTGAAAATAGCCCGCAAGGAGACGGGGCTGCCCATCGTCAGCGAGATAATGCGCACCGAGCATATTGATATGTTTGAGAATGTAGACATCATCCAGGTGGGAGCAAGAAACATGCAGAATTTCGATTTGCTCAAGGAGCTGGGCAAAACAAAGAAGCCCGTGCTTTTGAAGCGCGGACTCTCGGCGACGATTGAGGAATGGCTGATGAGCGCCGAATATATAATGGCGGGCGGCAACGACAACGTCATCCTCTGCGAGCGCGGCATACGCACCTTTGAAACCTACACCCGAAACACCCTTGACGTAGCGGCTGTGCCGATAGTTAAAGAGCTGTCGCACCTGCCGATAGTGGTCGACCCCAGTCACGCCTCGGGAAAAAGCCGTCTGGTAGAGCCGCTGGCTATGGCGGCGGTCGCCGCGGGAGCGGACGGGCTGATGATAGAGGTACACAACGACCCGCCCCACGCGCTGTCCGACGGCGCCCAGTCGCTTACTCCGACACAGTTCAAACATACAGCCGAAAAGCTGCTGGCGCTGAAAGAAGCCTTGAACTAAGCCCGCAAAGTCGCCTGATGTTATTTGATAGGTACAAGGAGGATAATATGACTGTTCGCAGAGCCGAAGAAAAGGATATACCCAAAATACTGGACCTGTTGGTTCAGGTAGATATGGTACACCACAACGCCCGTCCCGATATTTTCAAGGGACCCGCAACAAAATACAACGCCGATGAATTAAGGGCTATTTTTAAAAACGAAGCCACGCCTGTTTTTGTGTGCACGGATGAAAACGACATCCCGCTTGGACACGCCTTCTGTATACATAAGCAAATCAAGAATGATCCCGTCTTAACGGATATACGCACGCTTTACATCGACGACATATGCGTAGACAGCTCGGCAAGAGGAAAGCACATAGGCAAAACGCTTTTTGAACACGTGACGGCATACGCGAGAAAAATGAACTTTTACAACGTGACGCTGAACGTGTGGACCTGCAACGCGTCGGCTATGAGCTTCTACAAATCAATGGGTCTGCTGCCGCAAAGAACAGGAATGGAAATGATTTTGTAAGGCTTTGGGGAGGGCTGACGGTAACAGTCACTTCAAAAGCTGATGTTGCTTCAAATACTCTTTGAACTCCGCTGTTTTTGACCAGTATTTGACGCCCCAATTCTCAAAGCTCCATTCGTACATATAGTTATTGCACTCGTAATCGATGTAGTATAGCAAGCCGTTTTGAACGACGAAGTTTGTCGGGAAGTAGTCGATATTAAGTCCCGCGTTTTCGGCAAGCCGAGCCATCTTTCGCACCTGCGGCAGATAGGCTGAAACCGAAACATCATTCTTCACCATATCAAAAACCGTGTCGCCGTCGATGTACTCCTTGACGACACGCTCGTTTTGCATATCTATATCGAGCATTATCGGGATCCGGATACCGGCGTTTTTCAAGCGCTGATAATCGTTTTTCTCCGCTTCTATCTTATTGCCGAAGGTGTAGTAATCGCACGGCTCGTGGTGTATCTGCTTCAATACTACCTGCCTGCCTTCGCGTTCGGCAAGATAGGAATAGCCGCCCTTGCCCTTGCCGAGCAGCCTGATGATTTGGTATTCGATTCCGTTTACAGAAATATTTCCCATGTTTGACCCTTCCGATAAAACGTGCAGCGCCCGCTTCGCGCTTTCATAGCTTTTACACCGCTCTGCCGATATAGAACACATAGCCGTAATGCTGTTTGTATTTGAGGTACAGCTCTGCCTCACGGCGGTTCAGCGCGGCGTATTCGCGGACGGTGTCGCAGTTGTCGTATTTTTCAATAAGCTTGTTGATCGCCTGTTCTCTCGGCTCAAAGTAGTTCTGCGTCCAGCAGTCCTCGGTCAGCGCGAACGCGGCGACGAATTGATAGCCGCAGCTTTGCATGATTTTGATGTTGTCCTCGATGAGGTCGAGCCGACTTCCCGCGTCCGCCCAGAACTGTTCCGCCTCTGCGGGGTGCTCGCTTGTCAGCCACGAGGGGCAGGTCACGGCGACACAGCCACCCTCTTTCAGAAAACCTCGCCAATGTGAAAGCCCTTTTTCAAAACCGATATTATCGATCGCTCCCTCCGACCAGATCAGGTCGAGGGAGTTTTTTTCAAACGGCAGGTTTTCCATCTTGCCGACGACGCCTTTCACGCGGTCGCCGAGGTGCATTTTTGCCGCCCTCTTGTCAAGCTCCCGAGCAAACGCAGTGAACATATCAAGACCTGCGATATTGCCTTTCAGAAATTCCGCGAGAACCAAGGTCTGACCGCCTGTGCCGCAGCCCAGGTCGGCGATATTCTCCAATCTGCTGAGGTCGCCGAGAAAGCTCAACGCCTTTTCCACCGTTTCACGGCTGCCCGGTCCCTGACGCTCCAAGCCTATATGCGCTTCCAATAATAAATCCAAAAATGTCGGTTGGTCTTTCATGGTATCTGTCCTTTCGTGTGAAATTTTTACTTTGATTATAACCGATAGGTGTAAAACACAAAAGAAACGCTCCGTCACATCGGTGATACGAAGCGTGTCACGACAAAAACCCGCTGTTTTCTATCCAATCGTCCAAAAACCGCATTTGCTCGTCGGTACGAAACCAATGCTCGCCGTTTTCCATGACGGTGAGTTTTGCGTTGTGGTTTTCGGCAAATGTCGTTATCGTGTCGGGTGAGGTAAGATTATCCCGACTGCCGTAAAGGATAGCGGTCGGCGCGTTCCAATATAGGGGATGTTCGCGCACATAACAGAGATATTCCCATGACAAGTCCTCGCCGAATGAGGTGCGGATAATGCCCTTTTCTTTCAGCTCGTCCTCCGTGACGTTCGCCCATGCCATCATGTCGATGATAAGCCGCTCCATATCGACGATCGGCGAGATGAAATACGCCTTTTCGATCAGGCTGTCGATACCCGCGTGCATAGAAAAAAATGCGCCTATACTGTTGGCGATCAAAATGATTTTATCATATTCTGCTTTCAGCTCTTCAACGGCGGAGCGGATCTCCGCGCCCGTTTCCCACGGCGTAAAGGTCCGATAATCCAAACCGATAACATCGCGCTCAGGGAACAGCGGCTTGTAATGCTCACATTCCGCCGCGGAGCCGCCTTTGCCGTGGATATAGATGATCACATTTTCCATTATCGTATTATCCTCAATTATTTTAACAAATCGATCTTCCTTTGCAGATTTTCCAAAAACCTGCCCGCGTGAGAGCCGTCCATCTGCGTGTGGTGGAATTGGAACGAGATCGGCAGCTCATACCGCAAATCTCTTTTGCGGTATCTGCCCCAGCTGATGAATGGATTATTATAGATACCGCTATTCATACCGACGATGCCGTCAAGCTCGGTTTCGATGATCGCCGATGTGCCGATGACCATACTGTTGTCTGACAGATCTTTGTTATCGCAATTCTCGGCGACCCATGCGGTGTTTTCCAGATAGCTTTGATTGAATTTTTCCAAATCAGCCGCATAAGGAATATCGCAGGAATTGATCTCTCCGTGCTTGTTCTTCACTATCACGCTGACGGCAATTTTGTCATATTGCAGCAGCTTTTCGCCGACGGGGAGTGTATAGAACTCCTTTATGCCGAATGCGGCTTTTGTGATGCAAAAACAAAGCAGCATATTGAATTTCATATTCCTTTTTCTGCTGACTGTCACCGGATTGGTAACATCAAGTGTCTTGAAAAAAGTCACCATCGGATTCGGCGCTTTCATCCACAGCTCATACGCTGTCGCTCTCTGACTGCCTTTCGGATCAATTTCTTTTGGCATGGTTATTCCTTTCGTGCTTCTGTTGTCCATTTAGAGATGAAATCTGTCTTTGCGTCTGTTCGCTTATTCTTTTCCGGTAAAAGGTGAACCCATCCTCAATTTTTATGATACGATATTCAGATCGGGACGATTCTGCTTTATGCTTATCTCTTTTACACTTTTCTGATTGGATGCCGAATAACGGTTTTCAGCTTTTCGGGAGCGACCTTTCGCGCGTCGCTCAGGTAGATTTCATGGTGCAGCCGCACGTCGGTGATGTCGAGCGCGTACCCTTGACTCTCCATGTATTCGTGCATGAGCGCGACTGTCGCGGGTTCGTCGTCGTAAGAGCCGATGTGCATACACTGCACGCACAAGCCCTCGTCGTAGGTGAAAAACTCCACCTTTGAAAAGTCGGTTTTCTTCTTCCTTGTCGCTTCTGCCACAGCCCAGTCGAAATCCGCCTTTGTCACGAAATCGGGCAGGCGAATGACGGAAACCCATTGAAAACGCTCCTTGTGAGAATAGTCCACACCATCTACTCCGTCCTGCCGCCAAAAACCCTCGAGCGGCGGCACGACATAGTCGAAATAACCCTCGATTTGATGATCGCCCTTTTTGCTCATTTTAACGGTGTATGCGATACCGTACAGCAGCCCTATCGCCTGCTTGTACGCGCCGTCCTCCGCGTTGGGGTCGCCCTCTCCGCGCACCGCGATAAAGTTCATTCGCGGCACGGTTACGATGGACGGCTTGTTCTTCGGCATGTAAAATTCCTTGTATTCTTTTTTGTAGTCAAAAGGCATGGTGATCCTCCTTTTCTATTCTTCAACGATGACCGCCCGCGCGTCGACGCTTTCGGCTCGCTCATGCGCTATCGCTTTGTATTCCTCTGAGTGAAAACAGGCTTCCATTTTTTTACGGTCGGGAAAGCGAATAACGATGACCCTCTGCGGCGTCCTTTGCGGACTTAATGAGCTGACCTTTTCCGACCGCAAAAGGTACTCGCCGCCGCAGCTTTCGACGATCGGCTTGACCTTATTGATATAGTCGTCATAAAGCCCTCTGCCGCGTTCCTTGTCGATGTAGGTATCAATCAAAAAATAACAGCTCATGTTCATTCCTCTCGCAAACATTCGACCGTTCTTGCGAACAGCGGATTCTATATCATATCGTTTTCACCGGTACCCAGATGCCGCACTCGTAGTCGGATGACTGCGGATCGCCTGCGGAATACACTTCGAGCGTAGCCATACCTTTTGCCTGATACTTCTGTCCTTCATTCGGGAACCACTCCTGCCAAACATAGGTGTTCAGCGTTTGAAGCGCTCCGGGCATAGGACCTTTTGCGCTGAATACCGCCCAGCTGCTTTCGGGGAATGAATAAAGCTCAAGACCCTCGGGGACCTCGCCGCCCTGATACAGTCCCGCGATCCAATAATCAAAACCGTTTTCGGACTCCTTACAAATGGCAAACATACCGATTTGATTCGCCAAGATCGCTTCCTCAATCGGCGTTTCGGGCTTCATCGTCTGCCAAAGGCGAGCGTACCTTTGGTTGTATTCCTTTTCCCAGAATTGCGGGCATTTTACATATCCTTCATCGGGTCGAATCTCCGTATGATAGCCGATAAATGTCATTGCCTTTTTGTTTTCATAAGTAACATTCATGATATTTTCCTCCGGTCTATATTTTTGTTTTGAATCACTGTCCGACTCTCCAAAATCGCCGCGACTGTCGCGACAGCGCTGACAAGCACAGCGGTGTAGTGTATGTCTATGATTTTTACCGTAAAGGGAAGCATGAACAGCAGCGCTCCGGTGACCTTATTGATAACGGAATGAACCGCTGTCAGCGTGTGACGGCGGACGAATCCGATAACGATATTGACGAGCTTTATCAGCGCGATCACGCCGACCCATATGATTATCCACACAGGCAGCTTGAGGATCGGCAAAAGCTTTATCAATACAACTGCTGCAAAAACCATATCGGCAAGGGTGTCGAGCTTCGCTCCGAAGTTGGTAGCGGTATTCGTTATTCGCGCGATGAGTCCGTCAAGGATATCGGTTGATCCTGCGGCTGTGTAAACCGCGTAGAACGGCAGCGACAGCGGCATACAGAACACCAGCGCGAGGCTTAATAATATTCTGACAGACGTTATGAGGTTCGCCGCATTATAAATAATCATTTTGCTCACGCTAATGTCCTCTGTGTTTTTCCTTGCGCTTTTGCTGTTTCAGCTCAAACATCCGCTGCTTTTCGGCTTCTCTCTGCTCGCGGGATTTTTGCTTTCGTTCGAGCTTGTTTTCTTCATACTGCTTTTGCAGCGCCTGCTGCGACTTGGTGCCGACGCCTGATTTTTCAAGCTGTTTATGCGCGTTTCGCTGACGGCGTTTCGGGTTATCCGCCTTTTGTTTTATCTCTGTTTTGATGGGCGGGCTGAATGGCAGGTGATTGAAATATCGCAGAACAAAGGCATAGATCTGAGCGTCGGTCGGTTCCGCGCCGAAAACCACCCTGCATACCGAGAGCTTTTTGCCGTCAAGCTCCTCAAACACGCCTACCCAGAAAGGCTCGTCAAAGTAAACCGTCAGCTTAGTTTCAGTTGACTGTTCCATTTACGATCTGAGCGTACTGCTCCTCGGGGATCATCGGCGAGGTTATCTCATTTAACAACCCCTCGCCTATCGATCCGCTTTCGGCGTACTCCCTGCCCGCTTTTTTAATCAGCGCAAGCCTCGGCTCGGTGACTGCCGCCGCCTCGGGCGCGTTAAACATAGGACTTTCGGGCACTGTGATCATCGTGTGCTCATTCGGAAAACACCTGACGAACTGCATTACGGCAGGCTCAAAGTTGTGCTTGCTGTTCGGGAAGCCGCAGCCGCAGATCATCACATATTTGAGGTGAGAAAAATCCGCCTGACCCACGTGCTCGTAGCGGTCGCCGACCTTCTGCATAGCCATAGATGACAGCGGCAGGGTGCGGTCGAGCAGTGCCTTGAGCGGCGCGGGCATACCGTAGCAATAGAGCGGATAGCTCCAAATCAGCAGGTCGCTGTCGAGGATTTCCTCTAATATTTCGCGCATATCATCGTGGTGGACACAATCGCCGCCGCCCAGCATACAGGCAAAACATCCGACGCAGTATTCGATATGCTTATCAATTACATTGATTGTATGCACATCGTTTTCCGCGACCTCATTCATCCCGTCGAGAAAGGCGCGGGTGATGTGCATGGTGTCGCTTTTATCCCTTTTAGGACTTCCGTTTAACACTAAGATTTTCATAATGTCCTCCTTTCAACGCAATATCAAAGCTCGTCAGCTTGATCTTTTATTTCATACGGCTTATCCCAGGAGCCGATCTCTATCAGATTGCCCTCCGGGTCGGCGATATAACAGGTGCGCTGTCCCCAAGGCTCGGTCGTCGGTTCCATCACGGGCACTGCGCCATTCTCCACAGCCGCTTTGAAGGCAGCGTCGACCTCATCAAAGGTATCGACATACAGCGCCAGCTCAAAGTGACCGTTAAGACCGCTCGTGTAGCTGTATTCTCGGCTTGTCATTTTTTCAAAGTCTTTTCTGCCGTAGAGCAAAAACAATGTCCCGTCCTTGACAAGATACACGTTCTTCGTATTCTCAGCCTCTTTGATTTCAAATCCGAGCACGTCCCTGTAAAAGCGTATCATTTTGCCCATATCTTTTACCAATAGTCCAAAACCGTCTAATCGCATAGCTTACCTCCGAATTTATTCTGTCATATACACGTCGCAAAAATGCCTGATGTGCCTTTCGATATTTTCCATACATTCCTGTCCGCACTGCGGCTGTCTGTCCGCCTTTGCGACCCAGAGCGCGACGGGCGCTGTCACCTCGGTAGCCAGCAGCTCAGGGTCATACGCTTTGAACAACCCCTTGCTCATCATGCCTTCAATGATCTTCTTATACATCCCCTGCACTCCGCTAAGCTGATGCTTTGTGGTGATCTCGGCAAAGCGCTCGTTTCTGAATTGCTCGCGCACAAGGAACTTGCGCATTTTGCGTATCAGGGGATCGCGCATTGTAAAAGCTACCTTTTGTATCGCCGCTTGTATAAATTCCTCCTTGCTTTCGGGCAGCTTGCCTATGTGCCTGTCCGAGCCGAAGAACTCCTCGTAGCGGGCTTCGGTCATGTCGATAAGCGCGTTCAAAATATCCTCTTTGCCCTTGAAATGGTTGTAGAGCGACGGTGCTTTTATGCCGACCTTCTCGGCGATCTGTTCCACGCTGGTCCCGTCGTAGCCGTTCTCGGCAAATAGGGTCAAGGTTTCGTCCAGTATTCTTTCTCTTGTTGTCATATTTTCCTCCAAAACCGAAGACTAACGTTCATTAGTTTCATTATAACTAATATCCATTAGTCTGTCAAGAGGGCGGTGCGATAAGTGTAAGCGGAGCATAGGCAACAAAACCCATGCTCCGCTTCTTTCTTCTGTGATATTCGGTGTTGAGTTTCACGGTCATACCGTCAACAGACCAGCCCTGATGATGTATATGCATTTTCTTTTCCTCCTGCGCGGCTTTTACCGCCTTTTCGTCGTATTCGGGAGCCTCGCGCTCCTCAAAGGTGATCGCTCCCGTAGGACAGTTCGGCAGACAATCGCCGAAACCGCCCTTGCCGAACACCTCGGCGTGAACCGCAGCGCGCTCTCCCGTGAGCTAGGCAGAATGAAGAACGAGGGCTTGCTGGAGGTTGAGGGCATGAAAATGAAAATTATTTAAAATGCAGAGCAAATGGTTCTCAGAGATTTACAAAGGCTTGTTATTAGTGTATTATATAGTAAAATGAAGCAGTATTATCTCCAAATCCCGATTTGACGAAATCAAATAAAGAATAATTTTCTACGAATCCTTCAGCAACAGCTATTTCAAGCTCGGCGAGAAGGTCGGAAAGGCGTGGAGCAAAGGAAAGGTATTTATGGAATAAAGACAACACCGCATAATTCAGGTGTGCGGTATTGCCTATGGCTGAAATTATCACCGCCGCCGTTGCGGTACTTTTAATGAAAACGCAAGCGGACAATATACCGTGAGGTAAATGGATATGGCAATATGGAACCCGTGGCACGGCTGCCACAAAATCAGCGAGGGCTGTCTGAACTGTTATATGTTCCGCAGGGACGCGATGTATGACAAAGACAGCAATATTGTGACGAAAACTTCGACCTTCAACGCCCCTGTAAAGCGCGCTCGCGACGGCAGTTACAAAATGCAGGAGAGCGGCACGGTCTACGCCTGCATGACATCCGACTTCTTTATCGAGGAAGCGGACGAATGGCGCAAAGAGGCTTGGGATTTTATCCGCGAGCGCCGTGATCTCAATTTCTGTATAATCACAAAACGGATCGCACGTTTTGAAATCAGCCTGCCCGACGACTGGGGCGACGGCTATGAGAATGTGACCGTCTGCGCTACCTGTGAAAACCAAAAGCGCGCCGACGAGCGTCTGCCGATACTGCTCAGCCTGCCGATCAAACATCGGAGGATCATCCACGAACCAATGCTCGAACAAATCGACATAGAGAAATACTTGAAAAGCGGAAAGATCGAAAAGGTCACATGCGGCGGTGAATCGGGAGATAACGCCCGACCGTGCTATTATGACTGGATACTGAACACGCGCGAACAATGCCTGCGGACGAATACGCCGTTTTACTTCAAACAGACCGGCGCGAGGTTCGTCAAGGACGGCAGGCTGTACCTGATAAAACGAAAAGACCAAATCCCGCAGGCAAGAAAAGCCGGGATCAACATATAGAATCGGAGTATGCTATAACAGAAAAATGAGAAAATGTTCAAGGGTTTGCTGTTTTGCGCTGCCGGCTGCCGGCAGCGCGAAGCTGTTAACAGACAGGAAAGGCATATTCTGAATTGTTAAACGGCGAAATACAATACCCGTTTATAAGAAAAGATAATTGAAAGTATTACTACTATAAAAAGGTGTAATAATGGTAATAAGAGAAATAAAAGAAAATGAATTAAGCGATCTGCTCGAATTATACACCCATCTGCACGAGCTCGGTGTACCCGAGAACAGCGAGCGTTTACAGAACACTTGGGCGGCGATTTGTAACGACAAGAATCATCATATCATCGTCTGCGAGTTTGACGGCAAGCTCGTTTCGTCCTGCGTGTGCGTGATCATTCCAAACTTGACGCGAAATATCCGTCCATACGCTTTTATCGAGAACGTAGTCACTCACGATGATTACAGAGGAAAGGGTTACGCAACCGCCTGTCTGAACTACGCAAAAGAATTAGCGGTCAAAGCTGATTGCTATAAAATGATGCTTCTCACAGGCTCAAAAAGCGAAAGCACACTCAACTTCTACAGACAAGCAGGGTATAATTGTACGGACAAAACGGCGTTTATTCAGTGGCTGTGAGGAACGATAATGAACATCAAACTCAATAAAGCTAAATTTAGAGATTTAGACACGATTCTGCAAATGCAAAAAGAATCCTTTGCTGAGCTTTACGAAAAGTATCAGGATACGAAAACAAGTCCTGCAACGGAAGAATACAAAGATATTTTATTTCGCTTTAATCAGCCCGAAACAA
>CADBHB010000030.1 GCA_902794395.1 uncultured Ruminococcus sp. | reverse complement strand
TGGTAATTATATCATTTATTCTAAAGAAATGCTATATCCCACCGAGTCAGGTTTCATTCATCGTGGCGCCGTCTAGCGGCATGGGGATTTAGTATAAAAACAAAACGGGCGCCGCTCCCGCGTTGAGAGCAGCGCCCGTAGGATAATCAGGCATTACGGTTGATTTTACTTTTCAGTTTTACCGAATCCAGCGCCAAGCCCAGCGTTGTGAACAGCACAGCGCCCACCGCCGCCTGCATCAGGTTGAAGGGCGTTTCCGCCAGCGCCGCCGCACGGTTGTACAGCAGGCAGTTGGCAAGGTAGTAGCCGCCTACCGTGACGGCTGTGGTGGGTATCAGCGCCGCCAGCGTGCCGATATTCAGTATCCTGCCGTCTTTGTTTTTCTTTTGAAGAATTATTCTGACAGCGAAGAAGGGAAGTACATTCAGCATTTTTATTATAGCCGTGGGCAGCGACCACACCGCGTAGCCCGCCAGCAGATCGGCAAGCGCGCCGCCGATGCCTGCCGCCAAGAAGCTGAGCGGAGCGGGAAGGATGCAGGCGGAAAGGTATACCATAGCGTCGCCCGCGTGCGCGTAGCCGAGCGGAGCGGGTATCTTGATAAAAGCGGTGCTAACCGTCACAAGTGCCGCAAACATCGCGCCCAGAGCGATGGCTTTAGTGTCGATTCTTTGCTTTTTGAGTGTTTTTGTAGTTTGCATTTTTATTTCACCTCTGAGAGATAATATAGATTCTGTTCAAAATCGACCCCGTACAGCGGGTCATATTTTTCCTTTACAGTGTTTTTTATGCTGTCCGCCACAAAATCCGCGGCGATAACGGCGGCATCTTTCAGGCTTTTTCCGCGCAGCACACAGCCGCACACCACAGCCGAAAACAAATCGCCCGTGCCCGAGAACCGCCCTCCGACGCGGGGACGGCGCACCCAATGCGTTTCGCCGTCGCAAAGCACCAGGTTACACAGCGTTTCGCCGTCGTGTATCCCCGTTACGATCATCCCTCGGCCGTCAGCCGCGCGTGTTGCCGCGGCTTTTATCTGCGAGAGGTCGTTGCGCAGCACCTCAAAGTCGGCGTCAGCCAGAAAACACAGCTCGGTCAGGTTGGGGATCAGTATGTCGGCCTGCGACGCCAGCCGCTTCATGTCGGCGCACATCGCTTTGTCTGTGGCGGGATACAGCTTGCCGTCGTCGCCCAAAACGGGATCGACGATCACGGCGCAGTCCTCGCGGCGAAAACACCTGATGAACTCCAGCGCGTGTTCTATCTGCGCGGCGCTCGCGAAATAACCCGTGCATATCGCGTCAAAGCGTTCGCCGTTTTCGCGCCACGCCTGTGTGTAGCGAGGCATTTCGTCCGTAAGATCCTTTGAGCAGTAGCGGTCAAATTCCGACTGCGCGCTCAGCACTGCCGTAGGCAGGGGGCAGGGCGTTATGCCCATCACCGACAGCACCGCGACCGAAGCGGTCAGCGAGCACCTGCCAAAGGAGGACAGATCGTTGATGACTGCCGCTCGTTTTGTCATAGTGACCTCCCTGGGTGTCCGTTAAAATATCGGATAACCCACCTGTTTTTTTGAATACAGCTGCATTGTACCACATAACTGTGCATGAAAAAAGTAACAGTTAAAAGAAAATAAAAGAGTACAGTTTGCGTGATAGATTGTCCTTGCAACTTGCGGCGGCTTGTGGTATAATACAAGATGGATTTTTATACAAAGACAGGTGTATTTATGGGTAATCAAAAAACCGTTATCAAGGTGGGCACATCCACCTTGACCTACGAGAACGGCAAGGTAAACTACAGGCGAGTGGAGTCGCTGTGCAAGGTGCTTGCCGATTTGCAAAACAGCGGCGAGGAGATCATGCTGGTGTCCTCGGGCGCTATCGGAGTCGGAATGGGCAAAACGGGACTGACCAAGCGCCCCGGAGAAACCAAAAAAAAGCAGGCGCTGGCGGCTATCGGTCAGTGCGAGCTTATGTTTATGTATGACAAGATATTCGGAGAGTACAACCACGCGGTGGCGCAGATACTTTTGACAGCAGACGCGGTCGAAACGGAAAAGAAACGGCAGAACATCAACAATACCATCGACGAGCTGCTCACTATGGGTATCATCCCCATCATCAACGAAAACGACACCGTGTCCATCGACGAGCTCGAGGGCAACAAAATCGGCGACAACGACATGCTTTCGGCTATCGTGTCCCACATCATCAACGCCGACCGTCTGGTTATCTTGACCGACATCGACGGCTTGTACGACGCCAATCCCCGCGAAAACCCGCGTGCCCGCAAGCTCGACGTCGTCACCAATATCAATAAGTCCATTTTGGACATGGCTGCGGGCACAGGCTCCAACAGGGGCACCGGCGGCATGGTCACCAAGCTGCAGGCGGCGGACTACGCCACTAAGCGCGGCATAGAGGTGCACGTGATGAACGGCGACGACCCACAGCGCATTTACGAAATATTTGAAGGCAAGACCCCGGGAACAAAATTCATCGCACAGCGATGATATAATAATGAAAACTGAGGGCGGTATTGACCACACCCTATTTATCAAACGGAAGGACGGATTAAAAATGACCACACTGGAAACCATGGGCGCGGCTGCCAAAAAGGCGGCGCGGGTACTGATGAACGCGGGCGCCAAGAAGGACGAGGCGCTGCTAAAGATCGCCGAGGCGCTCAGAGCGAACGCTCAGACCATCATAGAAGCAAATGACATCGACATCGAAAACGGAAAGGCTGCGGGACTCAGCGCGTCGCTGCTCGACCGACTTAAGCTTGACGAAGGCAGGATAATCGGCATGGCGCAGGGCGTGGAGCAGGTTGCCGCTCAGCCCGATCCCATCGGCAGGATAATCGAGGGCAGGACCCTTAAAAACGGTCTGCAAATCGAGAAGATAACCGTTCCTATGGGCGTTATCGGCATCATCTATGAGGCTCGTCCCAACGTCACCTCCGACGCGGCGGCGCTCTGCCTCAAGGCGGGCAGCGCGGTTATTTTGCGCGGCGGCAAGGAAGCCATCCGCTCAAATCAGGCTATAGCCGAAATCATGCGTGACGCCATCGAAGCGGCGGGACTGCCGCGCGACTGTGTGGCGCTGGTAGGCGACACCACCCGTCAGAGCGCGACAGAGCTTATGCAGCTCTCGGACTATCTCGATGTGCTCATTCCTCGCGGCGGCGCCGGACTTATAAAGAGCGTGGTCGAGAACGCCAAGGTGTCCGTTATCGAGACAGGCGTGGGCAACTGCCACGTATATGTGGACGCGAGCGCGGATGTTGACATGGCGGCAAGCATCATCTTCAACGCCAAAACCTCCCGTCCCTCTGTCTGCAACGCAATCGAGACCGTGCTGGTGCACAAGGACATCGCCGAAAAAGCCCTGCCCGCGATCAAGGCAGAGCTGGACAAAAAGAATGTGGAGCTGCGCGGCTGTGAACGCACCCGCGCCATTTTGGGCGACTGTGTGGTGCCCGCCACGGAAAACGACTACGCTATCGAGTTTTTGGATTTCATCCTCGCGGTAAAGGTCGTCGACAGCCTCGACGACGCGCTTGACCACCTTGCTAAATACAGCACGGGTCACAGCGAGAGCATTATAACGAGCGACTACGCCGCTGCCAACAAATTCACCGCCTGTGTGGATTCAGCGGCTGTGTATGTCAACGCTTCCACCCGCTTCACCGACGGCGGCGAGTTCGGACTGGGCGCGGAGATCGGCATTTCCACCCAGAAGCTGCACGCCAGAGGTCCCATGGGACTCGGCGAGCTGACCTCGATGAAATTCATCATCAAGGGCAGCGGACAGATTAGATAAACAGGCGTTGCCGCACCCGTCTGCGGTTTTTCGCTACATCAAAAGATACATCAGTGTAAATATCAGCGTCGGGTCGCTCTGTTCATCCATCAGCAGGAACAGCAGCATCATAATAAGACTGTTTTCCTTGTTGCGGAACAGCGTTTCAATCAGATTCGGCTCGGGCTTTTTTAAAGGCGGCACAGCCGCCGCTGCCGTCGGCTCGGGCTTTGGCGGTTCCGGCTTGGGCGGCGCTGAGGGCTTTGGCTCGGGCTTTTTCTCCTCGCGCGGCACAGAGCCGCCGTGGCGGCTGCGCGAAAGATTTCTGGCGCGCTCAAACGCCTCTTCTTCAAAGCTGGACATAGTACCCCCTTTTCTCAGTGCATGCAGCGGACAGCGCGGTGCTGTGTAAAGCGATTAGCCGCCCGGTTTTCTCATAAAAACAGTCCGCTGTCTTTCAGCAGCGGTATCATGCGGATAAGACTGACCAGTTTTTGCGCGTGACTCAGCCTTTCCAGCTTTTCACCGCTTAAAAACGGGCGCAGCGCGTCCAGCAGGGCGGTGGTCTCGTCGCTTTGCGAGGCAGAGCGCATCAGCGGTGCCAGCTTTGTAAGCGAGGACAGCAGCTCGCTGTTCGGCTGCGGCGCTGCAGGCGGCGGTGGCGGCGACTGCGCGGGCGAATTGCCCAGACCGAGCTGCTCGCCGAGACTTTGCACGCGGCGCATCGCCTCGGGATCGCTCATTATTTTATTCAGCGCGTCCTGAAGCTCAGACATACTCAGGACTCATTCAAAAGCTTAATCAGCGCCTTCGCCTGCGGGCTGTTGAGTATCTCGCGCGCCCTGTCGGGGTCGCTGAGTATATCCTTCACCTGCTTGGCTTTGTCGCCGTCCAGCCGGCTTGTCAGACCGTCAACGTCCCCGCTTTGGGCTGAGGACTTGATTTTATCGGGCGACAGCTTCAGCTGCTCCGACAGACGCTGATACAGTTCTCTTTCTTTTTCAGCCATAAAACCACCTCGATCCATACTATGCGCGATATACTTTTTTAGAACGGAGTTTTTTATGCGTATTTTAGTTCTTTCCGATATACACGGTGATTTCCAAATGATGAAACGCGCTTTGGACTCGCAGCCCACCGCTGAAGCGGTGATTTTCTGCGGCGACGGAGCGGCGCAGTTCGAGTATCTGCGTGAGACCCTCACCGACAAGACAGTTATCGGCGTGCGCGGCAACTGCGACTGGTCAAGCGACCTGCCGCCCGTTGAGGTGGTTGAGCTGGGAGGAAAGCGTATTTTCATCACCCACGGGCATCTTTATAATGTCAAATTCACGATGAATCAGGTCTTTTACGCCGCGCGCGAGGAAAAGGCGGACATCCTGCTTTTCGGGCACACTCACCAGGCGTTGACCGACTATCTGGACGGTATGTATATGATGAACCCCGGATCCTGCCACGGCTACGGCGCTACCTGCGGCTACATAGACATCACCGACAGGGGCGACGTGGTGACAAATGTCATCCGCATCGACGGAAGGTAAGCCCATGAACGACAAAGGTTTCAGCTTTGACGAGCGCACACTTGCGCTGCTGAGGGAGTTTGACAGCAGCGGACGGCTGCCGCACGCCATCATCATCGAAAGCCCCGACGAAGCCCGCGCTTCCGAGCTGGCACGGTTCCTCTCGATGACGGCGGTCTGTGACGCGGATAACAAGCCCTGCGGCGTCTGCAAAAACTGCTTGAACGCCCAAAACAAAACTCATCCCGACATAATGTACGTTCCCCTTCTCAAGGACAAAAAGCAGTATTCGGTCGATCAGATCCGCGATATATTCAAGTACGCGCACATCGTGCCGAATGAGGCGAGGGCTAAGGTCTACATCTTCGAGCGCTGCGACGAGCGTCTTTCCGCTCAGATACCGGCGCAAAACGCATTTTTAAAGCTATCTGAGGAGCCGCCGCAGAACGTACTTTTTATTCTGCTGTGCCAAAACGCGCAGCGGTTGCTGCCCACTATCCTGTCACGGTTCACCGTTATCGACCTCAAGGTAGAGGAACGGTTCGACCCCGAGGCGCTGGACGCGGCGCGCGCCATAGCGGAGGGCATAACGGAAAGCGGGGAATACCCGCTGCTAAAGGCGACATATGCCCTGAGCGACAAGGACCGCGCGGGACAAATCATCGCCGCAATCAGACAAAGCCTGCGCGACGCGCTGATGATCCTTTCGGGCGGCGAGCCTTTGGGGGATAAGGAAACGGCGCGCAAACTGGCGGGCAGACTTACAAAAAAGAAGCTTATCGAAATGATCGCGCTCTGTGACACCACGGACACGCGCATACGTCAAAACGTAAATATATCTCTCCTCACCACATGGATGTGCGGAGAATTCAGGAGGATAACATGGCAGAGGTAATCGGCGTCAGATTTAAAGAGGTCGGAAAGATCTACTATTTTGACCCAAAGAATAACAAGCTTAAGGCAGGCGACAAGGTCATCGTTGAGACCGCGCGCGGACTGGAGTGCGGCGAGGTGGCGATGGCAAATAAGCAGATACCCGACGAGGAGCTGGCGCATCCGCTCAAGCCCCTTATCCGTGTCGCCACCGAAAAGGACCTCAATCACGTTGAGGAAAACCGCCTCAAGGAGAGGGATGCGCGCAAGGTCTGCGAGCAGAAGATCGCCGCGCACGGGCTTAAAATGAAGCTGGTCAATGTGGAATACACCTTCGACAACAGCAAGATAATCTTTTACTTCACCGCCGACGGCAGAGTGGACTTCCGCGCTCTGGTAAAGGATCTGGCGTCGGTGTTCCGCACCCGTATCGAGCTGCGCCAGATCGGCGTGCGCGACGAGGCGAAGATGCTGGGCGGACTCGGCATCTGCGGCAGACCCTTCTGCTGCAACGGCTTTATGGGCGAATTTCAGCCCGTGTCAATCAAGATGGCAAAGGAACAGGGACTTTCGCTTTCGCCCGTAAAGATCTCGGGCACCTGCGGCAGGCTTATGTGCTGCCTGAAATATGAGCAGGAGGCGTACACCGATCTGCTCAGACACACGCCCAAGGTCGGCGCTATTGTCAACACCCCCGAGGGCAGGGGACTGGTGGTTGAAAACAACCTCATCGCCCGTACGCTCAAGGTCAAGCTCGACAGCGCTCCCGAGGATGTAGCGCCGAAAACCTTCACCGTGCGCCAGTGCAAATTAGTTAGGGACGGCTACATCAAGGTGAACAAAAAAGAGCTGGAACAATTGGGTAATTTGGAGTAAACAAAATAGGCGGAAATACTTGCAAATTTTTGTTTTTGTGTTATACTATAGATAATGAAATAAGGAGGTGTACAATCCATGGCATATGTAATCAGCGACGAATGCATCATGTGCGGTGCTTGTGCAGATGAATGTCCTTGTTCGGCTATCTCCGAGGGCGACGGTAAGTATGTTATCGACGCCGACGCTTGCGTAGACTGCGGCTCCTGTGCCGATGTCTGCCCCGTAGGCGCTCCCGCGGAAGGCTGATAACAGGTCACTGTGTAAAAACACAACAGGCGGCAAGGTTTTCCTTGCCGCCTTTATTGCGCTCGGGTTAGCGGAAGACAACCGCAGCGCGAAAAATAAGCAGGCTCACCTTTGCCGTGAGCCTGCTTTTGTCAATAATGTAAGCTTTACGAAAACTCAGTCTCAAAAATCATTCGTATACAGCCCATACCTTGCCGCCGCCGGAGAGGGCGCCGTCGGTGCCGGCGTATGCCTTATCGTTCATGTCGGTGATGACCTCAAAGGTGATAGAGGGGTTGGCGGTACCGGTTTTAAGCACCTCATACTCCACCACAAGGAAGTCGTAGCCCGGATCGGTGAAGTCATAGCCGCCGAGATCGGAGCCGTTGAACACCACCTTGCCCGCGATAGTCGAGTTCAGCATAGCGCTGTTGCTTGCGGGAGCCACCAAATGGGCGTTGGTCACCTTAAGCATGGAGCTGTCGTACTGCACGCGGCCCTGGAAGTTGAGCATCTTTTCGGGAATATCCAGATAATAGGTGCATACTACCTTGTCGCCTACGTTATAGGTTTTGTTGCCGATGGTCAGGTTGGTCGCGTTGTTGTCGGGATTAGCCTGGTTGTTGATGTTGCCCTCGGTAGCGTTGGCGGGAGTGGTCTTTCTGTTGGTGTTTGCGCTGCCGCCGGAATTGCTGCCGCTGTTATTGCTGTTGTTATTGTTGTTATTGCTGCTGTTGTTATTGTTGTTATTATTGTTGTTATTGTTATTGTTGTTGCTGTTGTTGTTTCCGTTTGTGTTGTTGCCGGCGGCGGACGCGGTGCCCTGCTGCTGGTTGCCTGCGGCTGGCGTCGCGGCGGAGGACGCCTTAGCTTCGGTGGGAGCCACGGTTATCGCTTCACCGTTGGGATTGGTGATGATGTTGCCGTTCTCGTCAACGTACACACCGTCAACGACCTCGGTGACTACCTCTGTGTGGGTTATCACGCTGTCTTCTGTAGCGGAGCTCTTCTTTTTCTCGCCGCAGCCGCTCAGCGAGGCGGTTACCGCCGTAGCTGCCAGCACGGCTGCCATAGTGCCTGCCAATAGGTATTTTTTGCTTTTGTTCATACAAACACATCCTTTTTCAGATTTTTTCTTTTCATATCCGTCCGATATGCTTCGTATTTGCTATTATAGCAAACTATTCCGAAAAAATAAAGAGATTTCACAAAAACATCAAAAAAATCATTTTTGTACTTGTTTTAAAATTCGTATTATGCTACAATAATATTAAACATGACAAACAACAATTGTCACTATTTGTCCAATTTTATTATGAAAGGCGGGTTTTTATGAAAAAAACTATATCTTTTTTGCTCTGCGTATTTTTGATAATCGGCGCGGTCTCTATGACGGCGGTCGGCGCCGAGGAGGAAATACCCACCGAGCAACCTATCATCAGCTTCGGACACGGAAACGCCTTGTTCGCAAGCGCGGTCAATGGCTCCGAAAACCCCGACGCGTGGATAATGTGGCAGCGGCTGCATGACGCGGACGGCTACGAAGCCGGCGACAACAACATGTACTTCTTCCTGCCGAGCTCCGCGGATGACAGCGAGCTTGACGTCTACAACGGCTTTAGCTCAAGCGTTACGCTGAACGGCGTTACCATCCCTTCGGATGAGATACGCACGGTGCCCTACGCTAAGGACACCGCCTACAGCGTCACCGCGGACGGTTCCTCGTACGTTTTGCGCGTGATGAAGTCGAGCGCTGAGGCGTCCGTCTACATCAACAACTCCGACTACAGCGGCAGGGACTTTTTCGGCTATCTCAATCAGACCAAGGAAAACACCTCCGCAGCCACGGGCGCTGTTGTTTCCGCGAGCGGCAAGATCGACGTTACCCCTGTCAAGAAGATCAAGGGTCGCGGCAACACCTCGTGGGGCAAGCCCAAGAAGGGCTACAACGTGACCTTTGAATCAAAGGTCAGCATAGCGGGCATGAAGAAAAACAAAAAATACTCGCTTGTTCCCAACTATCAGGACGACTCCGAGTCCCGCAACCGCCTTCTCTTTGACCTCTCGGACGCGGTAGGCATGCCTTACGCTTCCGACTCGCGCTATGTGGACGTATACTCCAACGGCTATTACTGGGGCGCTTACCAGATGGCGGAAAAGGTGGAGGAAGGCAGTCTTGTCACCGACGTAAAGGGAAATGAGTACCTCAACGCCGACGGCACCGTAAACGCGGACTTCCCCTTTATTGCCGAGGTGGACGCCAGCGCGGGTGACGGCGACTACTATGTCACCCTTGACAACAATGTAAAAATCACTATTAAGGCTCCCGAGGTAGATCCCGGCATGCCCGGTTACGAGGAGGTCAAGGCGTACGTCAGAACAAAGTGCAACGCCCTTATGACCGCCTGCCAAAACGCGGCGGACAACAACAGCGCCGACTTGAGCGGCATCGTCGATCTTCCCTCGGTCACCAAGCTCTTTATGATAAACGAGCTGGGCAAAAACTGGGACGCCGGCGTGTCCTCTACCTTCTTCACCTATAAGCAGGACGAAAACGGCGTTTATAAGTTCTACGGCTCGCCTGTTTGGGACTACGACAACTCTCTGGGCAACGCCGTCGGCGTGGCAAACGATCTGCAAAACTTCGGCGTCGACAACTACACCTCCTACGAGGGCTGGTGGTGCCGTTTCAAGGACAAGAGCAGATACAGCAACACCTCTACCAATATCATCAACAACCTCGCGCGCACACCGCAAATAAAGCAGCTTGCGGCTGAGATCTGGTTCGAGGAGTTCATCCCCGCTATCAACCACCTCAGCGGAGCGACCGACAATGCAGTGATCGCCGAGGAGCTGTATTCCGAATACGAGTACTACACTCTGGTAAAGGACAGCGCTCAGATGAACTACACCAGCGGCTGGCCTATCAGACCAAGCTACAACTGGGTAGCCGATCACAACTCGCTCAGAAACGCAGAATATGATGTGTACACCGGCGTGTATACCGTCGACAGCGACACCACCTACTACGCGCAGAACATCAAGGGCGCTTTCCGTTACGCGGCAGATTGGCTCAAGAGCCGCGCGGCGTGGCTGTCGTCTCAGTGGCGTCAGGATTACACCGGTTCCACCGTGCGTTACGACGTAGACCGCAACAGCACTTTCGGCATCAACGACGTGACCGAGACAATGAGATTTATCGCCGAATTCAATGAATTTGACGCCCTCGGCTTCGAGAATGCCGACGCCAACAACGACGGCGTGGTCAATGTACTCGACGTCACTATGATGCAGCGCATGCTCGCTGACGTCGACGTTACCGATGATTATACCGTGCGTCCCGACCCGTGGAATGAGTTTCAGCCCGAGGTTCCGAGGACCGTCATCTATGTAGACACCCTCGGATGGGGCGCTACCAACATCCATTACTGGGGCAACGGTCAATCTACGTCATGGCCCGGCGTGCCTATGAACACGACCACCGTGAACGGAAGAACCGTATACACCTTTGTTGTGCCCGAAACCGCTGATTATATTATTTTCTGCAACAGCGACGGAACCGTGCAGACCAATAATATCCCGTATGACGGACAGGTGCACATTTACAGTTCTCTGGAGAGCGTAAATCCCGAAAAGCCGAATCGGCACGACTATCAGATCGACGGTATAATCCTCTGATCTCAACAAAACGAACAACAAAACGCGGAGACCAAATGCTTTTCCGTGTCGCATTTGAAAGGCGGAACGAAATGAAAAAAATGACAGCTATCCTTTTGTCGTTTGCCATGTGCGGCGGTGTGTTTTCAACGGCTGCCGTGTCGGCAGGCGAGGCGCCGTCGGGCGGCGCACCCACGGGCTTCACGCTTGAGCCTTCGCTGTACGCGCACGCGGTGGCAGGCGCCAAAGACGGCGAGGCGTGGCAGGCCTGGCAGAGCATCCACGACGAGGACTTCAACGAGGAGCACCCCGAGGAGAAATACTTTTTCCTCCCGACCTCAGCGGCTGAGGACAGCGTTGAGGTGTACAACGCATTTTCTCAAAGTGTTACCCTGAACGGAGTGGCGATACCGGCGGGCGAGAGCCGCGTGGTGGGATACAGCACCGAGAGCGCCTACAGTGTGCTGGCGGACGGGGATACCTACACCCTCCGCTATATGAAGTCGCACGCGGAGGCGGCTATATACATCAACAACTCCGACGCGGACGGCAGCGGAAACGATCTGCTGACATATCTTAATGCTAATAAAGAAAATAAATCCAAGGCTACCGGCGCTGTAGTCAGCCCCGACGGCGTCATCGACAACACCCCTATCAAGAAAATCAAGGGGCGCGGCAACACCTCGTGGGCAAAGCCTAAGAAGGGCTATAATATCACCTACAACAAGGAAGTAAGTGTGGGCGGCATGGCAAAAAACAAAAAGTATTCTATCCTGCCCAACTATCAGGACGACTCGCTTTCGCGCAACCGTTTCCTCTATGATCTTTCGGATGCGGTGGGCATGCCCTACGCTTCCGACTCGCGCTATGTTGACTTCTATGTGAACGGCTTCTACCTCGGCTCCTACCAGATGGCGGAAAAGGTAGAGGCGGGCAGCCTGGTCACCGACGTCACGGGAAAGGAGTACCTGAATAAGGACGGCACCGTAAAGGAGGACTTCCCCTTCATCGCCGAGGTGGACGCCGGCGCGGACGAGAGCGACTACTATGTGACCTGCAGCGGCAGCACAAAAATCACGATAAAGGCGCCCGAGCTTGAGGAAGACGACCCCGGTTATGAGGAGGTCAAGGCGTATGTAGCCGAAAAGTACAACGAGCTTATCAAGCAGTGCCGCACCGCCACTCGCCGCTCAAATGTTTCAATAGCGGATCTTATCGATCTTGATTCCGCCGCGAAGCTCTATCTTATCAACGAGCTGGGCAAAAACTGGGATTCGGGCGTGTCGAGCACCTTCTTCACCTATAAGCAGGACGAAAACGGAAAGTACAAATTCTACGCCTCTCCGGTTTGGGATTACGACAATTCCCTGGGTAACGCTGTGGGCATCAAGCGCGACCTGCAAAATATGGGCGTCAGCGACTATGAGGAATACACGGGCTGGTGGTGCCGCTTCAAGGGCAAGTCGAGCAACGAGAACATGAGCTACAACATCATCAACAACCTTTCGCGCAACAAGGAAGTGCTGGCGACTGCTGCTAATGTGTGGTTTGAGGAATTCCTACCCGCCATCAACCACTTCAGCGGAAAGACGCGCAACTCTGCGGTCGCTGATGAGCTTTACAGCGCCGAGCAGTATTACAGTCTGCTCAAGGACAGCGCCGAGATGAATTACACCGGCGGCTGGCTGCTGCGCACGGGCAACTGGGTAGCCGAGAGGAAACCTATGAAAACCGCGTCCTTCGATTTCTACACGGGCGAGTATGCCCTGTCGGCAGAAACCAAGAGCTATGAAATGACCTTTGACAGCCATTACAGTTACGCTGTGGACTGGATGGTCAGCCGCGCGGCGTGGATGTCCAACGAGATGTACGCGGACTACAAAGGCTCCAAGGTGCCTTATGATGTGGACCGCGACGGTGTGTTCGGCATCAACGACGCCACCGAGGTGCAGCGCTTCCTCGCGGAGTTCAGCACACCCACAAAGCTCCAGGTCGAGATCGCGGATGTCGACCAAAACAACAGGATGTCGATTTCCGACGTCACCGCGATGCAGCGCATTATCGCTAATATCGCATAAAAATCCGATAACTTCCCGCGGTCGGCTCTTCACAGAGTCGGCCGCTTAGTTTTTCTTGCAGAAAATACGAAATGATATTGACATCATTTTTCCAATATACTATAATTAATCTGTAAAAATATATAATTTTGCACAAAGAGGAGAGTGCATTATCGTGCTTTATGATGAAAAGCTACTGTCAACAGAACAGCAGAATATTGAAAATTGTTATCAGCAGATCGGTCTGCGCTACTACGCGTATCACAAGGATAATCCGGCTCCCGAGTTCGCGGATCTGGTGGCGTCCATCAAGGCGAGCAAGGCGCGCATGGACGAACACAGAGCCGAGGTGCTGCGGGTGAACGGCATGAGAGTCTGCCCCAATTGCGGTCAGCATACCAAGATCGACTCACTTTTCTGCAACAATTGCGGTTTGAAGATACCCGATCCCGTGTTTCAGCCGGCTCCGGTCGCGCCGACTCCCTACGCGGCAGCACCCGAAGCGCCCGCGTACCCCGCATATTCACCTATGCCCGTCGCGCCTCAGCCTGTAGAAGTGCAGCCTTCTTTCGTTCCGCAGCCGCCGGTCGCGCCTCAGCCTGTAGAAGTGCAGCCTTCTTTCGTTCCGCAGCCGCCGGTCGCGCCTCAGCCTGTAGAGGTACAGCCCTCCTTTATTCCGCAGCCGCCGGTCGCGCCTCAGCCTGTTGAAGAACAGCCCTCTTTTGTACCCGAGCCGCCGGTAGAGTCTCAGCCTGTTGAAGAACAGCCCTCCTTTGTTCCCGAGCTGTCGGTAGAGTCTCAGCCTGTTGAAGAACGACCCTCTTTTGTACCCGAGCCGCCGGTAGAGCCGCAGCCTGTTGAAGAACAGCCTTCTTTTGTTCCCGAGCCGCCGGTAGAGCCGCAGCCTGTTGAAGAACAACCTTCTTTTGTTCCCGAGCCGCCGGTAAAGCCGCAGCCTGTTGAAGAACAGCCCTCCTTTGTACCCGAGCCGCCGGTAGAGCCTCAGCCTGTTGAAGAACAGCCCTCTTTTGTTCCCGAGCCGCCGGTAGAGCCGCAGCCCGTGAAAGAGCCGGCAACCTTTGTTTTTGCTCCCGCTTCGGGAGGCAGCTCCGAGGTCGCAGAGCATGTGAAAAAGCCGGATTTTGAAGTCGGCACGGCAAAAAAGCCGATGCGTGAAGCTCCCGCTACCCGTGAGCGCGTAAGAGAAAAGCCCGTCGCGGCTACAAATCGTTATGTGCCCCGTGACGCGCAGCGCACACTGGCGGCAAACGAAGAAGATATAGCGTATTATGAGCAGCGCGCCGAGCTGCTGCGCAAGGGTTCGGAGCGCAAGTGCCGCGCCTGCGGCGCCGCGCTGGTGCCCGACTGCGCATTTTGTATGGAATGCGGAGCGCGTGTTGAGGATGCCGCGCCCGAGCAGCCTGTGGCGAAGGCGGCGGAGCGTGTTTGCAGCTTTTGCGGCTTCCATGTTACAGATCCCGAGGCTATGTTCTGCAATAACTGCGGTACACCTTTGGGCGAAGCGAGCGTTTCTGAGGATAACGCCCGCGACAACGGCAAAAAACGCTGCCCGAACTGCGGCTTTACTTCAACCGATCCCGAAGTGTTGTTCTGCATGGAATGTGGTACAAAACTAGTATAATTCTAAAGGAGAAATAAAATGGCCGATATTTGCCCGTCCTGTGGATTGCCGCTGGATGAAAACGGAAAATGTTCCCTTTGCGATATGCCCAAAGACCCCACAGGCGCGTTGGAATTTGACGCTCACACGCTGCTGGTCGAGGATGTTTCAGAGTTGACAGCCTCCAAGCCCGAGAAAGCTTCTGCCGCTAAGGCACAGTCGGAAACACCGGCGCCTTCCGCGCCACCGACTGCGGAGGCTCCAAGCAAACAGCCCGCCGCCTTTGCGCCCTCAAACGCCGCGCCGCGGCAGGAAAATCAGAAAAAGCAAAAGCCCCCAAAGCCTCCGAAGTCCCAAAAACCGCAGAAGAAAAACAATACGGTTTTATTCGTCGTTATCGCGGCGCTTGCGGTTTGCTGCGTCGTGGCGGGCGTGCTTGCCGCGTTCCGCTTCCACTGGTTCGGATTGGGCGAAAACGGCAAGAGCACTGCCGACAGCGCTCAGCCCGGAGAGCAGTCAGGAGACGAGATAAAGGCAAAAACGGTACCGCTGGCTATCTCGCAAAACGACGCTGTTCTGCGCACCGCCTCCTTCGGAAAGGTCGGCGGCTATTGGAACTTTGACGCTGTCACCGAAGAGGAGCAAAGCGCCGAAGCGGTGCGCTACGGTATGTCCTTTGACTCCGGTTTGATGTGCGCGGATGGCGACACGTTCTACGGTGTTACGGACGGCAATTACGACGAGTGGAAAAAAGTGACCGTTACGGGACAAAACTCGATCAAAACAGAGAATTGGATAAATAACGAAAAGCTCGGCAGGCTGAATCTGGCGGGCAAGGGAAACGTGTTTGAAGGCTTCCGGGCGGACGGTGACTGGATATATGTGCGTGTGGCTGAGAATCTCAGCGGCGACCCTTCAAACAGCTATTCACTGGTGCGCGCCAAAAAGGACGGCAGCACTATCGAGTTCGTGTGCGATGATAACCGTACGCGACTTCGCGCTGTGGAATTTGCGGTGAACGACGGATGGATTTATTATTCGTACAACGGCTATACGTTTGATGACAGCCAGATCTCCTATACCAAGGATCTGGCGGGCGTTTACAAAATCAAGACCGACGGTACCGGCAAACAGGCGCTGCTTAAGCCGCAAACCCTCGGAAACGGTTGGCAGCAGGGCTTGACAAAGAATTTGACTTACTTCGATAACAAGCTGTACTACGTAGGCAACGAGGACAAAAACAGCCGCCTGTACTGCGTAGATACAGAAGGCGGCTCACCCGAAAAGCTTTCCAACTACAGCGTGGACGCCTTTGCTGTCGACAGCGCCGACCGTATGCTGTATTTCCTGAATAAGGAAGACGTGGTCGGCGAAAGCTCGGCAACAGGGTCGCTCTTGCTCTACGCCCTCGATCTGAAGCAGGAGGCGACGGAAGCGACACCCACCGACGCCTACCTGAGCTGCAGACGTATGACTGCGGCGGACGGGTATCTGTATGTTGAATCGACAGGCGGGACATATGAGTATCAGCGCGTGTCGCTGAAAGATTATAAAACTCAGTATCTGGCGGAAAATAACGGAACCGTATGCTGGAAAAACACAGCGATAGATTCGGCGGACACCACCGACTTACCCGAAGAACAATACGGTAACGACTCCGGCGAGCTGCCGAGCGACAATAATCTGGGTGAAATACCGGACGCGGCTGATGAAAACGGCGTGTATAACGTCTATAACGAAGCGGAAAACGGAGATGAGGGAACATTAGAATAACAGTCGTTAAGGATAACAAAACGCCGACCGACAAAGCCAAACGCAAAAACGAGCTGGGCATAGCCTTTTCGGGCGGCGGTCTGCAGGGCATAGCGCATATCGGCGCGGTAAAGGCGCTGTATGAGCTGGGGATAGTGCCGCAGTATGTGGCGGGCACCAGCTCCGGCTCGGCAATGGCGGCGTTGACGGCTATGGGGTGCAGCGCCGAGGAAATGCACCGCTTTGCCGAAAAAAACTGGAAAAAAATAGCAGACTTCAAGACAGGCGACCTGCTGAAACAGCTCGCGGGCTTGAAATTCAAAAAGAACAGCGATAAGGACGGTCTGCGCGACGGCAAGATCTTGGGTGACGTCATTTTTGATATGATGCGGAAAAAGGGCATCGGGGGTTTTCACGATCTGCCTATTAACCTGACGGTGTGCACCAACGACACCCGTACCACCGACGAGGTGATAATCACCACGTGGGAGGAGGACTTGCACCGTGAGCATATTCGCTACCTTACCGACGTGCCGCTGGAGCTGGCGGTGCGGGCAAGCATGAGCTTTCCCGCGCTGTATACCACCTGCGATTACAAGGAGTATAATTTCATCGACGGCGGCTCACGCGACAATCTTCCCGTGCAGGTGCTGCGCGACATGGGCGTGGGGAAGGTGCTCGCCATCGGCTTTGACATCAGCGAATACACCCCGGAAAATGGTCTTGACGGATTGATGAAGGTGGTGTGGCGCGCGCTGGACCTGTATTCCATCGACCGCACGCGCGAGTCAAAAAAGCTGGCGGACTACTGCATCGAAATTAAAAACAGCGCGACCGCTATCTTCTCGATGGACAACATCGACCTCACCATACAGGAGGGGTACGACGCGGTAATGAAACATAAGGAAGCGCTTGCGCCGTTTAGGACGGAGCAATAAAAAACAGGCAACACCGCGCCTGAGTTACGCGGTATTACCTAATCCTTTTGGAGGGGCATTATGGCAGGTTTTTGTATGTATTGCGGTTCGCCGCTCAATGACCGGGGGCTTTGCCCGAAGTGCGCTCCCGAACAGGCAGCGCCTCAGCAAGTGACACAGTGGGCAGGACCTCAGCAAGTGACACAGCAGGCAGCGCCTCAGCAAGTGACACAGCAGGCAGCGCCTCAGCAAGTGACACAGCAGGCAGGACCTCAGCAAGTGACACAGTGGGCAGCACCTCAGCAAGTGACACAGCAGGCAGCACCTCAGCAAGCACAACAGTGGGCAGCGCCTCAGCAGACAGCACCACAGCAGGCGGCGTACTACACAAATATGCCGCAGCAGGGAGCACCTAAAAAGAAAGTGAACAAAAAGGTGCTTATCCCCGTTATCGCGGGCGCTGTCGTATTGGCGGCGGTCATCGTGGTGCTGTGCGTCGTTTTGTCGCGCTGCGGAAAAACAAAGGGCGGCTCAAACGGTATCGCCTCGGCGCAAAGGCAAGCGCTTGTTATCAACTCATACGGCAAGTTCATGGGAAGATATAATATCGGAGAAGTCAGGGAGAAGGAAACGGATGCCGACAGCGTAAGAATAGATTCATACCTTGATTCACAGAATTTGGGACAGGACGGAAACGTTTTCTATGGGATCGACGGCTCAAAAACCGACCAATGGGTAAAGATCACGATCAAAGGCAAGTACCTTTCGACGTCGGAAACCTGGATAGATGAAACACAGCTAAACGAAAGTGTTATCGGTGTTGGTAACGCTCATGTTCGCGATGTGAGCAACTTCACAGTCTGCGGCAACAACGTAATCGCGCGTGTTTCGGCTGATCCGTCTTTTTTTATTGCGCATAAAGAATTAAATTTCCGTATTATCAGGGCGAGCAAGGACGGCAAGTCTATCAGCTTTGTCGGTGACGAAAATGTCCGCGCGACCGAGCTTGTTGTCAGCAACGGCTGGATCTACTATGTCGATAACGGATATTACTGCTTGGATGGGCGTATGGAATACGACAGGACCAGAGTAGGTATCTATAAAATCAAGCCGGACGGCAGCGGAAAAAAGCGTATTTTTGATACTTATGACGGCGGAACGGGCAAGTATGAGGATTATCACTATGGAAATGCCGGCGGTATAACGATCAGTAACGGCTGGATATACTTTATGGATCTGTCCGACAGCTCCTCCTGCCTGGCGCGCATTCGTATGGACGGCAGCGGATATGAAAGACTGACGCAGGAAGCGGCTTCGGGATTTACCATCGATACACAGCAAAATAAAATTTACTATTTGAATCGTTACTATTCGATCAGTTCGGCTGATTATTATTCGCTGTGCGAACTGGATTTAGCAAGCAAAACCGTCAGCGTTTTGAATTCGGAGATCAAGACCGCTTATTTGCTCACCTATGACAACGGATACATTTATCTGTGTTCTACGCAAAAAGGTATCGACAGCGGCGGATTCAGACGTCTGCAGGTTTCATCCGGAAAGAAGCAGGTGCTTAAGATCAAACGCGGAGCTCTCACCCGCACCGAGGATGAAGACGGTTTTATCAGCCTTGAAAACACGGAACCTGATACCCTGCGCTGGGAAGATTTAGATATCGACGATCGGCTGTAGCCCCCGTCGTCGTAGACGTCATAGATCGTGTCATCCTTCGACTTCTTACCGTTCAGTTTATTTTTCTCGGAACTATTGTTTTTTGAGCGGATTGTGGTATGCTATTATCAAACGTAGAGGTGATTGCTGGACGTGCAACAGCTTTAGGGCTGTTGTTGCCAGCCCCAGTAGCCTCTACGTTTTCCATTTTTATTTCAAAGACTGTTTCATCAGTTGAAATAATACGGTGTGAGCGATATCGATTACTGGTTGTTTGCAGTACAGCCACACCTACATAACCTCTCTTTCCATCTATTACAACAGGTGCAGCAAAAGTAATGCTTGGATGACCATTACTCTTATGACTACGTTCAGAATAAATCTTTTTGCCATACTTTATTACATATGGTGCCGCATACATCGCTATTCGTTCAGCTGGCGTAAACACATATTTTGAAACAGCATGGTTTACTAACTTTTGACTAAATTCAACTTGTAGCCCATCGTTTCGGACGATCCAATCGTCAACGAATAATTCTTTGATATCCTTTTTTAAATCTCTTTTGGAAATAAATGAATCAGAGGTTCTTTTTAACTCAACCACAGGTTCCATTTTTTCAAGAGTGGGTTTTGCCATATGTAATTGTTCTTTTATTGATGCTTTTTCTTCACCTTCAACAACACTAAACCTCACCCCACTCTCGCGGCTTCCATACTTCGCTTCGTTCTCCCTTGCAGCATCAAAGCCGCGGCTGACGATTTCCGCCATCTCTTGCAAGCTCTCGGCGCTGTCGAGGAAGGCTTGCGCGTATGCGTTGTGCGGCAGCAGTCCCTTTTCCTTGTCACCCTTGAAATACGACTTCACAAAGTCGGCGATCTTTTTGAAGATCTCGCCGATTTTTTCTTTTAAACCACGGTTCTTTTTGCAGTCAAGTGCCGTTTGCAGTGCTTTGTCGTCGCTTGCCGGGGCTTCCACGGTCTTGCACACCGGCTCCTCCATCAGCGCATCGGGCGTCGGCGCGTCTTTGCCGATAACGTAACCGTCAAATGAGGAAAATGAACATCCGCCACAGATACTGGTTTGGTACTGTGGCGGATGAGATTATTTATCGATAATTTGTTCAGTTGAGTGAAT
>CADBHB010000029.1 GCA_902794395.1 uncultured Ruminococcus sp. | reverse complement strand
GCTATGGTTACAGGGACGATGACTTTTTCTTCACATTGATTCGTTATCTCTCTATTCCTTCTGTTCGTTCGCTATCCCACAATAATCCGTGAAGAACCTTTTTTTTGGAGCTATCAGTAATGAGGGGACTCGAAGGCGACCGTGCCCGCCGCAGGCGGGTCAAAACAGTCCGGTGGACAGTTTTGAGGGAGAGCGTTGATGAAACTTTTGACTCCGCACACGCTGCAGTCAGCGAGATGGAAGGTGTTTTTTAAAATAGACGCACCTCATTAGCTCCAAGAAAAAAGCACCCCTTGCGGGTGCTTTTTTTAGCTTTCAGGAAAGAATGTGCCAATCGGCAACCAATTGTCAACCAAATGTCAACCAAATGTCAACCAAATGGCAACCAAGTGTCAACCAAATGTCAACCAAATGGCAACCAAATGTCAACCAAATGTCAACCAAATGGCAACCAACTGACAACCAAATGTCAACCAAATGTCAACCAAGTGTCCGCATAAGGTAAGGTAAGTTAAGTTAAGTTAAGATAAGATAAGTTAAGATAAGTAAAGATAAGATAAGCTAGTTCTATTTGCAATCGCCTGTTAATTGAAGCTTTTGCCTTGTACAGCAAATGTCCTCCTTAAAGACTCGCTTTTAATACCTCCACTACCCCATCGCGGTCGAGCACCTTGTAGCCGCCGTCGAGGATGACGGTCGCGTCGGCTATAGCTTCTATCATATCCTCTGTCACGCCTAACTCGCTGAGGTTCATGGCGACGCCTATCTGCTTCATCCAGCCTTCCATAGCCTTTAAGCCCTCGTCGGCTATCTCTTTATCGGTCTTGCCCTCGGGCTTTACGCCCCACACCTCTTTGGCGAAGCGGACGAATTTCGGCAGTCCGCAGGGCATTACAGTCCTGTAATACGGCAGCGATACCGCCGCCAGCGTCATGCCGTGGGTCGCGTCGGTGATCGCGCCGACCGCCTGACCGAGCATGTGCACCATCCAGTCGGTTTGTTTGCCGCAGGAGATAAGCGTGTTCAGCGCCCATGTAGCCGTCCACATGATGTTGGAGCGCGCCTCGTAGTCCTCAGGATTTTCCACGGCGATCAGGGAGCTGTGGATTACGGACTTCATAAGCGCCTCGGCGATATAGTCTGAGGTGTTGTCGTCCTCGCCCGAAAAGTACTGCTCGCAGATGTGGTTGAAAATATCATAAATGCCCGATACCATCTGGCGCTTGGGCAGGGTCATAGTGAACCTCGGGTTGAGGATGGAGAACTTAGGCATGACCTCCTCGCCGAAAACGTGGCCGAGCTTGAGCTTTTGCTCGTGGTTTGTGATGACCGAGCCGGCGTTCATCTCGGAGCCTGTGCCCGCCATGGTGAGGATACAGCCGACGGGGATTATCTCGCAGTCCGGCTCTTCAAAGCGGATATAGTACTTCTCCCACGGGTCGTCGTCGCAGTTGACAGAAACCGAGACCGCCTTGGCGTAGTCGCAGCAGGAGCCGCCGCCCACTGCCAGCAGAAAGTCCACACTGTTTTCGCGCGCGAGCTTTACGCCCTCGCGCAGCTTGTCGGCAGTCGGGTTGGGCATAACGCCCGCGTCCTCAACTATAGTTTTGCCGTTTGCATTTAGTATCTCGACCACCGCGTCATAGATACCGTTGCGCTTGACCGAACCGCCGCCGTAAATGAGCTGTACGGTCTTGCCGTACTTGGGCAGCTCGTTGTTAAGATATTTCAGGGATTCTTCCCCGAAATAGAGCTTTGTCGCGTTTTTGTAGCTGAAATTGCCTAACATAATACACTCTCCTTTTTTGGGATATAACCTTTTGCCTGCCTTTATATTATAATACTATTTTTGCCGAGCTTCAAGTAGCTTAAGGCAACACCGCAAAATTAACGCGTCACGCCGCGAGCGGTATCCCCTTTACAAAACCATACGGCAAAAAAGAGCAGCGGTATTTTTGACTGCTGCTCTTTTATTTATTGTGTTATAACTTCGCCGACAGGATACGGAACGTTATACTCCGAAAGATACATTTGCAGGGCAGTTGCGTCCGAAATATCCACTGCTTCATCTTGGTTTATATCTGCTGAGTAAAGACAGATACCCTCTAAAACCTGCAACTCAGCCAGATGTCGCTGGATACGGGTAACATCGTTGATGTTTACATAACTGTCGCGGTTCACATTACCGAGCATGACCCCGTCCAGCAATTCATACGAATAGCTGTTTTCCTTTGCGAAATGATACGCGTATGAGTCATACCGGCAGCCGATTGTGATCTTATCAAAATCGAAGGCAGAGGGCTGGATAATCACCACGCTTTCGGGGATGGTCACAAATTTCAAATTGGGACAATCGGAAAAGGCGTGATCGGGTATTGCAAAAAGCGATTCGGAAAGAACTACCGACTCCGCTGCGGTGCCGTTGAAGGAGTAGGGCTGCAGCAAAGCGCCGTTTGATACAAAATCAAGGTTTGTTAAGGACGAGCAGCCGTTAAAGCAGCCGTAGCTAAACTCAGCTATCTTGTCGTTGACAGTCAGGTTTGAAAGCGACGTGCAACCGTAAAACATGTTTGTCGGCATACTTACGATGTCCGAAAGCAGCGTAACGGTTTTCAAAGACGTACAATTCGCAAAAACTCTGTCGCCGAAGTTGACTACGTTTTCGGGGATATAAACCGTTTCAAGAGAAGCGCAGTTCATAAACGCGTACTCCTCAACGTTCGTGTTTGTGCTTGAGAACGTTATCTCTTTTACAGCGGTATTCCCTGAAAAAGCGTTTCTGCCAATGGCGGTCACAGGGTAATCTCTGAAATATTCGGGAAGCTGAACCGTTGAGCTGTTTCCGTTATACCGTACAAGCCTTGCCTCATGCGCGGAAGTGTTGACCTCGAAGCCGAAGTCGCCTTCATAGATGACCATTCCCGACGCACGAAAGCAAAATGATGCAGTTAATACCGAAATAATCAGCGTAATAACAATAACAATTTTCAATAGTTTCATAAGCATTTCTCATTAACAGGATCAGGCGGCAGGACTCAAAAGGCTACCGCCTGATATGATATTTTTATCGGAAATACAACGAACGATCAGGGATCATCGCCATCAATAAACTCTTCTTGTCCGGGAACAACGTTTTCGCCGGAAGTGCCTATACCTGCGCAGATAACAGAGCTAAGATCGAATTTGACAACATCAAACTCAGGTAAACTGTATGTTTTTTTCAACAAATTCCTCCTTATCGCCATGTACTGTCAGTATTGACCGCCACATTTCCGTTGTGATAAATCAGACAGTTGGTGCTTACGCTCCACTCACCGTTATATTTCATCGCGCCGCAGAACATAAGGCAGGTGTCGCCGTTTGAGCCTGTGCCGTTGATATTCAGCGCCGAGGTTTTGTAATTAGCTGTAAAATGAGCTCTGTTTTTATTTGTGAGCAGAATGGTAGAGTCACCGGTCGCCGCTTGGTTTCCGTTTGAGGTGACGGTGTAAATGAAGCCTTTTGTTGTCAGTGTAAGCTGAAGGTCATTAAGAACATTACCGGTAGTGGGGTCAATATCTCCGTCATAGGTTTCGGCTGAAGAGAACGACTTGCTTCCGTTTTGGGCATCATATTCTTCGATTATGGCTTTAAGCTGTTCCTTATACTGCTCAAACAAGGCGTTGATCTTATTGGGAGTATACAAGGCAGGATTATCCCTGATTTGTGTACTGAGCGAGATATTCACAAACGATAGCTTTTGTACTTTTCTATCATATGAGGGAGCACCGAAAACACTTGCCAGAATATTAAGGCGAGTTCTCGAAGTACCGTTTTGATCGACGTAGGTATCGTTGGTGTCCGCGGAAATCGAAATGCCGGGGTTAGAGCCTTCCTGCGCATATACCGCGTATAGCTTTGTATTGGTAGTTACACGATACCAGAAACCCCTTTCAACAGAGGCTACCTGTGTTCCCTCCCGGTCATAAGCCCAATAAGCAAAGTTGTATACAGAGCCGTTGTTTTCAAAGGATTCCGCTGCGTAATCCGACGGCTCGACGCCGGTGTAACCCGGGAGTCCGTAATTCACGATAAAGCCCGCGTTATCTATACCGGTCATATTATTCTGATTGATGTCGCCGGAAGCGCCGCCGAAGCGCTGGTTGTAATAGAACTTCGCGCAATCATCACCCGACAGCTGACTTTGAGACGCCGTGCTGCTTGCAACAAAAACAGTTTTACCGTTAACGGTTTTCGGCGTTACGTCGCTAAAGCCCGCAGCGCCGTAAATATCCACATTGTACTGCTTGGGATAGTTGTAGCACCAAACGGTGATTTTTCTTACCTGAGCATACGAGTCTCCGTTTGCGTCGGATTCCGAAACCTCGTTATCTCCCGCGTCGTAATAGCTGACCCATTTTGTTTCATCCGAGGTCTGCGGTCTGCCCAGATAGTCGGTGTGATAGATTTGAGCGTTTCCGTAAGGAACGTGCTCACCGTTATTGGAGCTATCGAAATAGAAATAACTGCTTGTGCTCAGCGCCTGAACAGCCGCGCTTTGAGACGTCCAAAGATCATAATCGCACATGACGTTGTTGACCGCCAGCGCGTTATCGGAAAACTCAACAGCCTTTTCGCCGATAAGACCCGCGTAGTCGATGGACTGCGCGTCACCGGACTCATCGCGACGAATGAACTCATCGGGGATGCCGTTCAATGTCATTGAATATGTGGTTTCCGTACTTTGGATACCCGCATAGGTGTTGTTGTCGTGATAACGGTCGTAATACTTAAACTCTATCTCGAAAGGTACGGGAGTATTCACTATCTTGGCAATCGCCGTTGAACCGCTTTCATGATGGGTCACGGCGCTGCTGTAGCCGATAACGGGCGCTTCCTCGACCGAGTAGGTATAGTAAGTATAAACTCCCGATTCCTCAACAACAGCAGGCAAGCCGCTTATCACTCTCGTCCACGTAGCTGAATCCGAGCGCTCGTGGTCTGCCGCGCTTATTACAAACCAGCCGTTGGTCGTATCTATGCCCGAGATAACGGCCGCGTCGGTATACACCTGAGCAGCGCCTTGCGCCGTGCCGTTTTCGTCATACGCCTGCCGTAAGAGTCTTACCTTGATCTGACTCGGACGTGTGCCGCCCCTATCGTTTTGGTCGTTCCAAACCTTTTGAACGGTCAAATCGATGGTTTCCTCGCAGGGATCCTTTTTGTCACCGGGGTTCGGCACAAGGCTCTTGTCATTTGCCGATGTAGGCGTATCAGACATCAGCACAGCCTTCTTGTTGCTAACATACACCTTTATCAGGCTCGCGCCGTTACCGGACGCGCTTGAAGAAAGCTTAGCGCCGTTCCATTTGCCGTAAATTCTGTTATATGCTTCATTTTCATCCGGAGTGACAGGCGAAGCGAGATGCGTTACGTCAAACCGCTTATATCCGTTATCCGTCGCGGGGTTGCTGCTGATGGTCTGATTGTCGCTTGTCAGCGCATAAGTTGAATCGGTATTGCGATAAACCGAGTAAACATTGTTTTCGCCCTCGATAGATTGGAGGGTGTTGAAGCTGTAGACCGACTCCAGATAGGTGTGACCGCTGAAAGGACCGACCAATTCAGCCGCGCCGCGCACAACGTCGCAGTATTCCATCGTGTTGTCAAGCAGCTTGCCCTCTTTGTTGTAGCCTACAAAGCCGCCTGCCATACCTTTCGCGCCTGCGCCGTCCTCGGTGTTGGATGAGCCTCCGCCGTAAACGTCGTAGCCCGTGGCGATACCCGAAACAGAGCTGTTTTCAATGCGGGTGCGGTTGCCCTTGATAAGGTTGACGGCAACGCCCGCGTTGTCGGGATCGTTAAAGTCGATTTGACCGTTGGTATAGGCAAGCTCTACGCTGGAATCTCCGATGGTGACAAGCGCCGTGCCTGTGTTGCCGTTATCGTCGTGGGTAAGCAGAGAAACGCCGATCTTTAAGCCCAGCAGGTCAACATAAGCGGTATTGCCGTCAGACAGCAGCTCCACTTCCAAAACACCCAGATCCAGATCTATCAGATCTATGCGCTGCAATTCGCCTACCAGCAATCCCGACAACAGCGTGTTGACTACTCGGGTCACAAGCTGCACCAGCGGAGAACCGGCTTCAAGGCTGACAAGGAAGTGCCTGTCGGTCTTGCCGACAAAGCCGCCCGCGATCTCGTCACTGTATACCTGTTTCAGATTATGAACATGACAGGTATCGATTTTTGAAACATCCGCGTAGCCTGCAAAGCCGCCCGCGATAGGTTCGCTTCCGCCCGCGGCGGTGATGACAGCACCGTTAGATATGCCGAAAACATCACAATTATCGGTGTGAGTGCTAAGAATATCAAACACACCTGCCGTGGCGCCGAGCAATTGTGTGACTTGGGCGTTGTTTGCGTTTACTACGCCTGATTTGCCCATATGTCCTATGAAGCCACCGGTGTAATTCGGGGCGACGACCGTGTTGAGCCGTGTAACCTTTGAGTGCTTCACGGTGCCGTCCATCATTGCGCCTCCGAAGCCGCCCGCGCAACCGGTTTTTCTGGTTTCACCGAACAGCGAGTTTGTGCCTTCGTTGTGAGCGCGGACGATAATTCCGTCAGCTACACCGTTGACCTCGCTGTAATAGATATAGGGTCGGAACGCTTCAATAACATTGATCTCGCCAACGTTAAGCAAGCCGCCCACCAAAAATGTTTCATCGTTGTCCGAAACATCCGCTACGCCCTTTACGTCGGCATATCCGAAGAAGCCGCCCGCGTAGTATCGGGCATTTACACTGCGCAGATCGTTGACGATGATCTTCTCGTTTACATTTCCGTCTTTGTCGCCGATGACCGTCGCTTCCAGTTCGCCGGCAAAGCCGCCCGCATAAAGCGGAAGCGTATTGCCCACGCCCTCAACTATAAATCCGAAGCTGTCGCTTTGGTTATTTTCCGAGGGGTTGACCTGTGCCTGATAGACAGTTGTGAGTGTCGCGTTGAGAACCGAAACCAGATCGCTCTTGGAGCTGACGACCGAATTTAAAACAGTATGCAGCAAGCCGCGCTGAGAAGCGTTAGTATCAACAGCCGCAACAGATGCCGACGTTGCCAAGCCTACATGACCGCCTGCCGCGTTTGTGCCGCGCACATAACGCAGCTTATACACATTACAGCCCGTGCCGGCAGCTTCGCCGACATTCATATTGCCCCATATCTGCGCGCCGTAAGCCGAACCTGCATAGCCGCCCGCGAAGCCGCAGCGATAGGTAATATCATCATTTCCGGAACCGGCTCCGACTGCGACAACCGTTAAGCCCGACTCCCAGCCGCGCACTGAACCGCTGCGTATTGCAGGAACGAATACTTCGCCCAGCGCGTTGACAAGCACGCCTAAATCGGCGCTGAGATCCAAACCGAACAGCTTTACCTCGGCTTCTCCGACATCCGCAAGACCGCCTGTCTGCATACTGCCGACATAGCCGCCCGCGCTGCGCATGGCGCGCACCAGCTTCATGTCGTAGGACTGTCCGTTGGAGATGACGCCCGAACGCATCAAGCCGACATGACCGCCCGCGTCGCCGCCCTCGCTGATAGGATAGGTGCCGCTGTCTGTCGCGGCAGCTCTTCCCGCAACGACATGGCAGCCGTAATAGTATTGAGATTTCTGATCGGACAGCCCGTGTTGAACTATATCCAAACCGTAACCGCCGAATTTACCGATGTACCGTGACCAAACGGTCCAGGTGTCGGTATCGAGATTGCGCAGCGGACCGTATACCGCTGTGTTTTTCTCGGTGGGATAAACCACGGACAGCGCGCTGAGCAGATTGCTCGCCTTTACCAGTCCGCCAAGCAGGTTGATGTTGCCTGTGCTTGCGGTGTCTACCGCTTCCATAAAGCCCGTAAAGCCGCCCGCGTACTCTTGACCGTAAACGGAGCGTATGCGCCAAGCCGTGGCGATATGCCGCTCGCCGGTATAGTTGCCCTCGGTATTGTGACCGAAGTTTCTGCTGCCTACCGCGCCGTCATTCTGACGCTGCCAGGTGTTGGTGTTAAGACCCCAGATATGACCGCCCTCGTTGTAGCCGCAGTAGCCGCCCGCGCAGCCTCTCTGATAATCGCTGTCGGACGCCGCCTGAGCGCGCACCGCGCCGCCGCAGGGAACGCACGAAGTCGTGGAATTGCGGATTGTAGGTACAAAGTCCTCGACTAGCGAGAGAAGCGAGCCGTTTACATTGACAAGCGTGTTTATCACACTTGCGTTGTCAAGAAGCTTAGCCGCGTCGCCCGGCTTCATATCGCCGACATAACCGCCCGCTGTTTCCTGACCGATGATATAGTAGAAGTTTTTACAATGTGAGTTTTGGATATGCGCGCCCGCAAGCTCTCCGGCATAGCCGCCCGATTTACCGACCGCGCCGTTGCTGTCTGTACCGTCGGCGATGACCGAGAAGCCGCCGCCCGCGCCCTGAACATCCGAGTGCTCAACGGTGGTGACGACCACGCTGAGAGCGGTAGCGACATTACCCAGATTCAGCGCGCTGCCCAGAACGCCCAAGCCGCCGCCGACGCTCGCCGCGTCGCCAATATCCGCGTTGCCTACATAGCCGCCCGCGAAGTGTCCGCCCGTGACGGCGTAAGCGCTTTGATTGTTGAAGTATGTAGGAGCGGAAACCGCCTCTAAATCCGTGGGAGGTGTGACATTGGTGCGTTTAAGCTTATAAACGTCGCAGTTTGAAACCTGAGCGCCGCTCATATAGCCGCCGAAGCCGCCCGCGCTGCCGGAATTGGGATCGCCCGAGCGCACCGCGTTTGCGGTAACGGTAAAGCCTTCGTTGTCACTGTATACGCCCGCGTTCCTGACAAAAGGAACGTAGGTGTTCATTATAGATAAAAGGTCGTTGACGTTGATGCTGACATTTTGCAGGTTGCCGAGTATAGAGATACCCTTGCCTGATTCCGCCAGCGCGCCCGAGCGCAGCCTGCCGCCGAAGCCGCCGCCGTAGGTCCTGCCGGTAACGTGATCTATATTTATTACGGCGAACTGCTTGTTTACATCTGCCCCATTCTCGCCGGCAGCATATACCGCGTCCGGATCGTAAACCTTCTTCATGGCGTGCGTCCATTTCGGGGACTGCGCGTTGTCGACGGAGGCGATAGTTGAGTTATCCACCGTGCCGCTCTCAAAGTCCGCGACAAAGCCGCCCGCGACGTCCGCATCGACATAACCGCCGTTCACATAGTTGGTTGTACAGTTTGTATATTCGGGGATGAGGTATCCGATAGCGTCTACCAAACCGTTGACACTGACGACCGAACCGTTTTCAATGGTAAACAGATCTGTGATATTACCGCCGTCGTTGCCCGCCATATCGGCGAGTCCGCCGGTTTCGGAGACACCGATAAAGCCGCCCGAGTAACCCTTTTCAGCCGCCGCCTTGACGCTAAGCAGCTTATAGGCGTGACAGTTTTCGATCTCGGTGCTGTTGCTCTGACCGATAAAGCCCGAGGCTACGTATCGGTATGCAGAGTTGGTGTTGCCGCTGCCCTTCGCCTCAACGGTATAGCCGCTGTCAATACCCGTTACATCGGAATCCGTGATAGTTACATGGATATGCTGACCGAGGGAAAGCAGGTTTGAAACAGTGATAAGATGGTTAAGCCCGAGCAGTTTGACGGTCAAGCCGGTAGAGCCTGCGACGTCTCCGGGTCCTGCCGCGCCGATAAAGCCCGCGGCGACGTTGTTTTTCGCCTCGACCTTATTGAGCTTTATTAGCTTTACGTCGTCGATGGTGCCGCCGAACGCCTTGCCAAAGCCGCCGGCGACAAAGTTGCCGTTGTTTTCCGCGGAGGCTGTTCCGTCGGATATGACGGTATAACCCGCGTCAACGCCCTCAACGGTTACCATACTTACCTTAAAGCTTGCGTAAGAGCCGGCGAAAAGCGTTCCGTCAAGCAAGCCGGCAACGTTGATGGTTTCCAAATGACCCGCTATGCCGCCGATGTAATCGCCGCTTGCCGTGACAGCCTGCAGCTTTTTCAGATAATTTGTTCTTGCGGTTTTTGATGAGATATTATTCTGCTCCCAGAAGGTGAGCGTATTAAGATTATTTGCAGAGCTTTCGGCAAGGATAACGCCCTGCCCTCTGCCCACGATACCGCCGACATAGTTTTTGCCGCCGACGTTTACCGTGCTGACGTCTGTCTGAACGCCCAACACCGCCGAGGGTACCAGACCTGCCAAAGCCAGCAGCTTTTGCGACTGGGTTTGGCTGCCGTTGGAAAGCAGTCCCGAGCCGATTTGTCTGACGGCGCTGATAAGGCTGTCGTTGCCCGAGGCGCTTGAAGCACCCAGCGTGCTGAACCACCCCAGCGTTGCCGTACCGACAAAGCCGCCGACATAATCGTCCGATCCGCTGACAGTCAGAGTATGGGTTTCGCCCTCAGTCTGCTTAATATCGCAGTCGATAGCGTAGCTTGCCGCCAGTGCGCCGACAAAGCCGCCGAGATTTGCGCCGCCGTTTACTGTGACGTCACAGTCGAATATACGGCAGTCTTGCAGCAGGCTTTCGGTCTGAAAGCTGTTTATATTATCTACATTGTCCAAAGAATCCGAGATAGCGTTAGCGAGTGCCGACGCATCCAAAAGCTCAACTCCCAGATCGGTCAGCGTACCCTTTACCTCTCCGTCGCGGGCAATACCTGAAAAGCCGCCGCCGTATTCACGGGCAACGACGCGGAAGCTGCCGTTGATGACCTCGGAGGAGGTTATCTGCGTGCCGATCTGGCAACCGATGAAGCCGCCGTTGTAATCGGTGTCGGGCGTTTCCGGCGTGCCGCTGAAATGACCGATCTGACCGGTAAGTCCGTCTACCGTACAGCTTCTGACCTTAGGCTCATAATAGCCGGTGGGTATTAGCTGACCCAGGTTAAGCACGTGATTGCCCAGCAGTATGGTAACAAGATCGCCCAGTCCCAAAGCGGGAACGACATTTAGCAGGTTTGCCAATGTGTTTACCGTACCGCCGAGGAGAGAAGACAGACCGCTGTATTGGGTAACGCCGTCGCTGTAGCCGATAAAGCCGCCCGTGTAATTCTTGACGTTGCTGACAGTGACACTGCCCGTGACGGCGCAGTTGTATATATCGACATCGCCGACCACTCTGCCGGCAAAGCCGCCGGTAGCGAAAATTGTGGGATCGTTTTTGCGCGCATTCAGCAAATCGCTGAGCGTATCCGAAAGATTTAAATCAACGTCACCAAAGGAAAGCGTCCACAGCAAAACATTGGCGGTATACCCCACAATTTCTCCCAGCGTGGATAACAAACTGCTGACAAGTGAGAAACTCTGTTTATACGCGGTGGCGTTGTTTTGCACGGAAACCTGATTAAGCTCGATATTCTCAACGTGGACCGTTCCGCGGCTCAATCCTATATCCGCAGTGTTTACTTCGTTGGAGATAGTGGCAAAGAAACCGATTCCGATGTATTTTTCGACATCGATGTTTGCGGTTTGGTGGACATATACGTTGCTTATCTTCGAGCGGTTAGCGGTGGTTCGCGCGCTAAGCGCATTACCGCTCCACAGCGTTGAAGTGCCTGCGCCCTTGATTCCGTACATATTACCGCTGAACATCAGCGGCGTCCACGGATTGCCGGCGTTTGTGCCGAGATCGATGTCGCGGAAAACGATGTAGTCAGCGTCGATCTTATACTTCACGCCTGTTTTCCAGCTTTTGTTAGAACCGGTCGCAGTATCGGAAGCAGCACCAAGCGAGCCGTCGGACTGATTGACGCCCGCGTAATCGCCGTAAATTCCGGCGGTGTCGATCGACTGAAAGCTGAAATCCTTATAACCGTTTTCAGCCTCCGCCAAGTCCGCGTCGCCGCCGTATAAAATGACGTCCTTGCCGTTTTGTTGTACTATGGCGTTGTTTTTAACCAAATAAACGCGCGTGTACACTTCGGTATCCGTACCGATTTTTTTGAGCTGGTCGGCGGTGCCTATCAGGATATAGGTAGTATTGCCTATTGTTTTAAGCACCTGACCCGCAAAGTCGCGGCCGTTAACATAGTCTGCCGCATCTCCGACGGCGGCGTTTGTCTGTGCGCCCACTGCTTCGACAGATTTATTGTCAGTACGGACAGAAACCGGCTTTTCGGTGACCACGGAGCAGAACTGCAACGAAACCACATAATTGTGCTCGCCGCTGTAGGTCAACAGCGTTTTACCGTCGGTTCCGACAGTGAGGGGCTGACCCGTTCCGAAGCTTTTCGCGTTTATGTCGCCCGACAGCACAGGCTGGCTGTCCGAGTCGTCCGACGCCGCGACCGCAAGCTGATAAGGGTTGTAAAAATATATGCTGTCGCTCGCTTTGTCGTATAAGGGAGCGTCTTTTTGCTTTATGCCTGTGACAGTTCCTTTGAAGCCGTCGGGAAGCTGCCAAACACTGTTGCGCGGAATGGGAATATCCCGTACGATTCTATATGCAGCGTCCGATGCGTAAACAGCCGAATTGCCGTCTTCGTATTCAAAACATTCTCCGCTGCCTATCATTGACAGCTGCGTATAATTGTAGATAAGGATCCTTCCGTCCTCATAGGCGACTTCCTTTAGGTCAAGACCCTTTTCGGATGATGTTCCCTCTTCATCAGCCTCGGCGCGATCGTTTCCGTATCGATCATCACCTGCAGACCGAATCAAAGACGCGATCTGCGGCTGCGCAGAGAAAGCATTTGCTATCGTTTCCGACAATACCGGCGTAACGGAACACATTACGATAGTACACGCCAAAAACACGGAAAGAAGTCCGACTGCTTTCTTCATAAAATCTACCTCCTATAACTTGATTGATATATAAAAAACACCATACCAAATAATAAGGCAAAGCAAAAAACATCATTTTGAATTGTTCCAATGGGGTTTTTGCTTTTTTCCGAATACAAGAAAAGCTTGTTTTGCCAATGACCTCAGGCAATACCGCACGATTCCGACGTGCGCAGACTATCGTGCGGTGTTGACCTTATTATTTGAACAGTGTTTACTGCAAATATAAAGCAGGCGCGGTATAACATTTAGCTGTGTATCGGTATTACCGACAGCACATTCTTTTCTTCCTTGCTGAATTTCAGTCCAAACTCTCCGCCCGACATATTATACTTGACTGACTTTTCATAAAACTCGCCATGACCCTGTTTGCAGATAAGCACACGCAAATATTGTCCTTTGCCTTGCACGCGCAAACCGAGATCCCACATATCGGGAAAACGATCGCCATTTATTGAGTAGCAGTAAAGCTGTAGATTGTCGATGGGAAAATAAGCGATGATCTGTCCGGTGTTGTCACCCTTGAATCGGATCTCCGCACGTTTTTTCTCGGTATCTATGTCAGCGTCTAAGCCTTTAGGCAAAATCAGATTTTTGATATTCAAGCAGACATAACCTCCAAAACTGAGATATTCGCATGATTTTATAATTATAAAAAATACTAGCACAATTAATAACAATAGACAATACCCAAATCAACATAATTTCCCAATCAGACATCAGTATTAAAAATTTTGGTTGATTAACCAGAATTGCGAAACGTTGATATGGAAATATTGCTATTTTTGATAATTAGTAAGCAATAACACATTATTGTGCGAAAAGCACAGACAATATACTTAAAGCTTTAAAAGACATTATTTGCCAATTTTTACAAATAGCACCTTTTTATTACACCTTAATTGCCGTACTGCTGTTTTAAACCGAGACCCTTTCCGGGATGAGGCTGATGGCAGTTAATGACAGAGCAAAAAAGCAAAAGAACATTATTTTGCGCGCAATCCAATTGACATTCTTTTTCTTTTTTGATAAAATAATAGATACTCAGGATAAAGGAGGAAATAACCATGAAAAAAGTATTGGCTCTTATTATGATCGGAATGCTTGCGGTATCTGTGACCGCGTGCGGTAAGGCTGCCAAAAGCAGCTCTTCTCAGAAAACTACTGACGCGGCGGAGACTGCCGCAGCGGCTGAAACTACCGCAGCGGACACGACTGCCGAAACACCGGAGCCTGTCATGTCGGGCGGATATACCGACGCCGAGTCTCCCGTTGTGACAGAGGAAGTAAAGGCGCTGTTTGACAAGGCGGCAGAGAAACTGACCGGCGCAAGCTATGTTCCCGTGGCGTACGTAAGCTCTCAGGTCGTAGCGGGTACCAATCACCTGCTTCTTTGCAAGGCGACCCCGACCACTGCCGACCCCAAAACCACCTACGCGCTCGTTACGCTCTATGAGGATCTGAACGGCGGCGCGGAGATAACCGATATTCGCAGCAGCGAAGCGCAGGCGCCCGCCGAAGCCGACGAACCCATTGACGGCGCCTCAGCCGAAGCCGCGTCTCCCGAAGTGACCGACGACGCCAAGCAAGCGCTGACCAAGGCGACAGAGCTTCTCACAGGCGCGACCTATAAGCCTGTTGCGCTGCTTTCGACTCAGGTCGTTAACGGCATGAACTACACAATGCTCTGCAAGATCACGTCCGTGACGGAGACCCCCGAAGCTGACTACGCCGTTGTGACCGTCTACGCAAATTCAGACGGAACAGCCGAAATCAGCGAAAGCTTTGAATTTGCCTCGGCACAAAACTGACAGTTATTCGACGCAGAGTGCGCGGACATACACGACCGCTAAGTTGATCGCACAAAGCCACCCTCCCCTATTCAGGACATCATAAAAAACAGAGACATCCCAAAGCTCGTCAAAGCTTCGGAATGTCTCTTTCTTTTTTACGCAGATATTACTCAGCCTCTTAATGTGCCCTTTCATCCTTGTTGGGATTGTTCATTTCCTCAACCAAAAGCTTGATAACACTTCGTCTTCCGTTACCATCAGCAACGGCATAAAGACTGTGCATGAACAATGAGTTTTCGGATTTTTCAGGAAACATTACTAGTGCATTGATTATTGAATTTTTGGCACAAGAAAACCGCCCAGCCAAAGCGGAGCGGTTATTCGTTGACTAAGAGTTTATCTCTTTGCAGCCCTATTTCAAGAGAAAAAAGAATTATCGTTTCATAGGTCACATTTTCGCCTTGCTCGATAAAGTCAATAATGAGCTGTCTATCTTCATCAGATGAGCTTTCAGCCAATACTCCAAGTATATAATCATCATCATTAGAGTATTAAATCGAGTTCTTTTGGAATTAATGCTATTGTAAAATCAAAACTCATTATTATACTCCTTATTTATTTCAACCTCTCGCACAGCGGCAGGATTTCTTCGAGCTTTTGGACGATGCGTTTTTGCTCGGCGAGGGGTGGGAGGGGCATTAGTGTATTTGCAATATCTTTTATTACCCAATTCTTATTACCGACACCTCTTGTATGTTCTTTGCATTGTTTTTGAAAATCCGGTGCTAAAATTGAATAAATCAAAAAGTCTATATCAATGAATTGATTATTGAATTTTAGTAAAGCTACACTAACAAAAAGACTAAATTCAATATCAGTATCAACTTTTGCCGGCACACCGGTTGTTCCAACTTTTGAAAGTAATAAATCCCCTCTTTGCGGATTGCAGCGTTTCCACAATTCTTCATGTTCGGCTTTTGAAATGAATTTTGTATTCTCAAGCGATAAAACACCATTGCTCATGTTTTTAACGGAAACAAAAGGTACGCCTGATGTAGTGTATTTAGGTGTCCGATGGGTTCCATCAACCAGTTTGTGGAGCAGACTTCCAATTCTCACCCACTTCCAACTCTCCGGAATATCAAACGGTATTTCATCATCGGAGATTTCGGGGAATGGTTTTTCTTTTTTGATTTTACCTTCTTTGATAAGGCTTTGCTTTTCGGCTTGGATTTGGCGGTAGAGTTCTTCGCCCGTGCCTTCTTCGGGGCGCTGTTCTACCAGCTTGCCTTGGATCGCCATTTGCAGGACGGATTTTTGCATATCGCCGGGGAAACGCTTGTTGAAGTCCTCTAACTTATTCCATGCCTTTTCGTAGCGGTCAATATAGGGCAGTAATTCTTCAATCTTAGCTACAATGCGTTTTTGTTCGGCAAGGGGTGGGAGCGGGAATAAGCAACTTGTCATATAATTCTTATCTATTCTTTGCTGACCAGCTGTTCCTGAAAACGATTTAACTCCATTCAAAATGAAATAATCGCTTTTAAAAAACCATAATAAAAACTCATCGTAAACAGTATTATTGATAGTTCGGACAACAGATAACTCTGTAGTGCCAGCACCCACGCCATTAATTAAATGTCTGAAAATAACTGATTTACGATTTTGAAAACATGGTGTGATTTTTGCTACTGCAATATCTCCATCTGCAAAATGAGTAAATCCTTTTTTTATTTCTCCCCATTTTCGAGTTTCAAAAGTATGCTTGTTTCTATACCCATCCGATACACAATTCATAGGAATGAAAGAAACATCAAGGCAGTCATCAAGAGAATTCTTTGGATTTCTTGTTATTATGTTTCCTAACCTCACCCACTTCCAACTCTCAGGAATATCAAACGGCACTTCATCCTCTGCAATTTCAGGCAGAGGTTTTTCTTTTTTGATTTTGCCCTCTTTGAAAAGGCGCTGTTTTTCCTCTTGAATTTGGCGGTAGAGTTCCTCGGCTGTGCCTTCCTCCGGGCGCTGTTCTACAAGCCTGCCCTGCACGGCAAGCTGTAAAATGCTGCTCTTTAACTCCTGCGGCGTCATAGCTCGGCACCTCCGAGAATGGCGGTGATGTCCGCTAACACGCGGTCGATCTCGGCGTTGAGCGAGGCGCGTTCCTCCTGATAGCGCTGAATGAGATCCATCGGGTCGAGGATTTCTTCCTCAATATGCGGATAGCCGCAGAGGTCGAGGTTGTAGCCGAACTCCTTTTCAAGCTGTTCGGCGGTGTATTTCTTCGCCTTATCAAAACCGTCAACGTTGATTTCCCGGCGGTCGTTCCACCACTCGATTACCGGGTCAAAGTGGTCGAGGCGCATGGGCTTTGTCTTGGAAAAATGCTTGTATTCCGCAGGCATATCCAGACGGTAAAACCAGGTTTCTTCCGTCGGGTGGGTGTTGTCAAAAAACAGGATATTGGTGGTGATGGAGGTGTAGGGCGCAAACACGCTCGACGGCATACGGATGACCGTGTGCAGGTTGCACTCCTTGAGCAGCTTTTTCTTGATATTGATTTTCGCGTTGTCGGTGCCGAACAGGAAGCCGTCGGGCAAAATCACCGCTGCGCGTCCGTTTTCTTTCAGACGGTAGAGGATCACCGCCATAAACAAGTCGGCTGTCTCGCTGCTGGCGAGGTCGTCGGGAAAATGATTTTTCACGTCGTTCTTCTCGTTGCCGCCGTAGGGAGGATTCATCAGGATAACGTCAAAGCAATCCTTCTCGGTGTAGTCGAGCAAATCGTGCGTGAGGGAATTTCCGTGATAGACCATCGGCACGTCGATATCGTGCAGGAGCATATTGGTGATGCAGAGCATATAGGGGAACTGCTTTTTCTCCATGCCGTAGATCGACTCGCCGTAAGCCTTTTGGTCAGCAGTGGTTTTGATCTGCCGCTCCAATTCTTTGAGCCAGCTTGTCAAAAAACCGCCTGTGCCGCAGGCAAAGTCCGCCATCTTCTCGCCGATTCGGGGCTTTATCATCTTTGCCATAAAATCGGTAACGGCGCGAGGTGTGTAGAATTCGCCGGCAGAGCCCGCGCTTTGCAGCTCTTTCAAAATGTTTTCGTATATCACGCCAAAGGCGTGGCTCTCCTTGTAATCGCCGAGGTCGAGCGCGTCGATTACGTTGAGCACCTGACGGAGAAGAACGCCATCCTTCATATAGTTGTTCGCGTCCGCAAAGGTGGTCTGCACGATCGCCTTTTTGATGGGCGTGTTTTTATTGACGGGCAGGTTTTTCAATGTTGGGAAAAGGGTGTTATTGACAAAGTTAAGCAGCGTATCGCCGGTCATGGCGTTGCCGGATTTGTCGTCGTGCGCCCAGTTCGCCCAACGGCAGTTGTCGGGGATGATAGATTTATAATTGCTGTCGTCAAACTCCCAGTCCTGCTCCTTGGCGTCATAGACTTTCAGGAACAGCATCCACGCGATCTGCTCAATGCGTTGCGCGTCGCCGTTGATGCCCGCGTCGTTGCGCATGATATCGCGCAGTCTTTTGACGAATCCGGATAAATTGCTCATTATGATTAACCTGCCTTATATAGTTCTGCTTCCAGTTCTTTTATCGCTTGTCGGTAGCCCTCTCTGCCGCCGAAATAAGAAGCGATTTTTGACGGCTTGCCGTACTTGCGGAACGGGTCAAGCTGTAAGATTTCTGTTTGTTCGATTTCGTAGATACCTGTGTTCATATAGCGGTCGAGCAGCGCTTCGAGTATTTCGCGCGCCACACCGCTGTATTTGCTCAGAAAATCGCGCTTTTTGACATTGTCGGCACGCTCTTTTCGCGTCAGCGGTTTTTTGTCAAAGGCAACGTGGCAGATGAAATCGAAGTCATCTACGTCGGACATGTTCTGCTCCGCTTTCATGGCTTCCAGATCAATGCCCTGCTCGCGCAACAGTTCCGTAATGACGCGCTTTTTGTCCTCCGCCGACCACTGCTGAATGAAGTTATCGAGCGAGGCGTATTTGCCGACGATGTTCTGCTTGGTATAATCGACGATGCTCTCGTGCCTTAGCAGCTTGCCGTTTGCGTCGTAAACCGAAACGGATTTGCCGATGATCTCCACGCGGCAGCCGTTTGCATCCACGATCGGGACGACGCGTATTCCGGGCGGTGTCTCAACCGGCGGCTTATCACCGGGGTCTCCCGACTCCTTTGGCTTTTTGCCGTCTTTTTCGGCGTTGGGGTCATAGCCCTCCACCATCTCGATCGGACCGTCCCAATCAGGGTCGGCAAATAGTCGGGTGACATTGCGGAAATCCATCACAACAAAATGATTTTTTCCTTCCTTTTCACGCAGACGCGTACCGCGTCCGATAATTTGCTTAAACTCGGTAAGGGAGCTGATCATTTCATCAAGCACAATCAGCTTGGTCATTTTGCAGTCTGCGCCGGTGGAAAGCAGTTTTGATGTTGTAGCAATAACAGGGTATTTTTCTCTGACGGAAATAAAATAATCCAGCTTGCTCTTTCCGTACACATCCGAACCGGTAATGCGCACTACATAATCGGGATTTTCTTTGCACATATCCGCGTTCAATTCCGCAAGTGCATCACGCATATTCTGTGCGTGGTTTTCGTTGGCACAGAATACGATTGTCTTTTGCATATGGTCGGTCGCTTTTAAGTAGTTTGTGATTTCGGCGGCAACCTCGTATATTCTGTCCTCTATAATGATGTTGTAATCAAAGTCACTGTTGGTGTAAATTCTGTCCTCAATGAGATTGCCGTTTTTGTCGGTTTGACCTTTATACGGTCTCCAGCCCTCACCGATATTGGTGTGGAAATTATACACCTTGAACGGCGCTAAAAAACCATCGTCAATACCTTCACGCAGGCTGTAGGTGTAGACAGGCTCGCCGAAGTAGTCGATGTTTGAAATGTATTTAGTCTCTTTAGGCGTTGCAGTCATACCGATTTGTGTAGCGGAAGAAAAGTATTCCAGAATTTTGCGCCAGTTACTATCCTTTTTCGCCGAACCGCGGTGGCACTCGTCAACAATTATCAAGTCAAAAAAATCCTTTTGAAAGAGTTGCGCAAAGCGTGCGACGGCGTCTTCTCCTTCTTCCTCCTTATCATCATTGCCTGTGAGCTGCTGATAAAGCGAAAAATACACTTCATGTGAGGTGATAGTGACCGGGTCGTCTTTTGCAAAATTGATTTTATGAATGGTCTTTTTCAAGGGTGAAAAATCCTGCTGAATAGACTGGTCAACCAAGATATTTCTGTCGGCAAGATAAAGCACCTTTTTCTTCAAGCCGCTTTTGAGCAAACGGTAGACAATCTGAAAGGCGGTGTATGTCTTGCCGGTACCCGTTGCCATTACCAACAAAAGCCGGTTCTGTCCTTTGGCAATTGCTTCAACGGTTCTGTTCACCGCGTTGCGCTGATAGTAACGCGGCTCGTAGGTGTTTTGGTCGGAGTAATATGGCTGATTGATTATTGTTTTTTCATCTTCACTGACACCGATGCCGCCGTTGGCATTTTGCTCCCAA
>CADBHB010000028.1 GCA_902794395.1 uncultured Ruminococcus sp. | reverse complement strand
TCGCTGAGCACCATGATGTTATCGGGCGAAATGTCGCGGTGGATGATATTCTCCGCGTGCATTTTTTCGAGCGAACGCATAACGGGCAGCAGCATTTTGAACGCCTCGCTCGCGCTCATTTTGCCGTGCAGGCGGAGGTATTGACCTAAATTTTCGCCATCCAGATATTCCATGACGATGTAGGCTGTGTTGTTCTCGGTGAAATAGTCGCGCACATCCACAATGCCGCTCTCGTTGGAAAACCGCGCTATGCTCTTTGCCTCGCGCAGAAAGCTCTCTTTGCCGTTTTGGAAAAAATCGGTATTCTTTGTCAGGCTCAGGGTGACCTCGTTCGATACCGTGTTGTTGCGGTTGGCAACGCCCGCGGGGAAATACTCCTTGACTGCGACCATTAAATCGAGCCGCAGGTCAAGTCCTACGTAGGTAATGCCGAACCCGCCTTCACCGAGGGCGCTTGGCGCCTTGCAAGGACGACAACGAAGTATTGCGGAAAATAGACCGCAAAGATTGTCTATTTTTTATTTGAGTTTAGTATTAAGCGGTCTGTCAATTCTCGTTTGCTACGCTGAGCAGGATATTTTTTATCTCGTAGAGCTTGCGGGAGAGGTCTACATAGTAGGTGTGGGGGTTTTCAAAGCGCTTCACCTCGTCCCAGAGCAGGTCGACCTGTTCGCGGCAATAGGCGGCTATCTCTTCAATTGAGGGCTGCTCATAGACACATTCGCCGTTTAGGAAAACCGGCACCAGCAGCTCGCGCGCGGTGAAGTCGGTGAGGGTCTTGGTTTTCCAGGTGGCATTGGGGTCGAAGATGGTGTGGGGCTTGCTGTCGCTGACGCTCTCGTCCCATACACATAGCTCGTCGGCAAGCGCCTTGCCGCTCTCTCTGTCGTAGTAGCGGTAGACCTTCTTGAAGTGTGGGTTGGTTATTTTTGCGGTGTTTTCGCTCACCTTTATCTTCGGCACTATCTCGCCGCTCTCGTCCTCCACGGCGACCAGCTTGTAAACGCCGCCGAACACGGGCGAGCTTGAGGAGGTGATGAGCCTCTCGCCCACGCCGAAGGTGTCCACTTGGGCGCCCTGCATCATAAGGTCGCGGATGAGCTTTTCATCGAGGGCGTTGCTGGCGGTGATGGTGCAGTCGGTCAAGCCCGCGTCGTCCAGCATTTTGCGCGCCTTTTTCGAGAGGTAAGAGATGTCGCCCGAGTCGAGGCGGATGGCGCACTTGGTCCTGCCCTGAGGCAGCAGTATCTCCTTGAACACCTTTATGGCGTTGGGCACGCCGCTCTTGAGGGTGTTGTAGGTGTCCACCAACAGGGTGGGGTTGTCGGGGTACATTTCGCAATACGCCTTGAAGGCTTCGTATTCGTTGTCAAACATCTGCACCCATGAATGTGCCATGGTACCGCCCGCGGGCACGCCGAACGCCTCGTCGGTGAGGGTGCAGGCTGTTCCCGCGCAGCCGCCTATATACGCCGCCCGCGCGCCGAGCACCGCGCCGCTTGCACCCTGAGCGCGGCGTGAGCCGAACTCAAGCACCGCCCTGCCCTGCGCCGAGCGCACGATGCGGTTCGCCTTGGTGGCGATGAGGGTCTGGTGATTCAGGCTGAGCAGCACGAAAGTCTCCACAAGCTGAGCCTCGATGGCGGGCGCTTTTATGGTCATTATCGGCTCGTTGGGAAATACAGGCGTGCCCTCTGGCACGGCGTAGATGTCGCCCGTAAAGCGGAAATCCGCCAGATAGGCGAGAAAGTCCTCGTCAAATATCCCCTTTCGGCGCAGATAGTCTATGTCCTCAGCCTCGAAATGAAGCGTGCGGATGTAGTCGATGACCTGCTCCAAGCCCGCGGCTATGGCAAAGCCGCCGTTGTCGGGCACCTTGCGGAAAAAGACGTCGAAATAGACGTTCTTTTGATAGAAACCGTTTTTGAAATATCCGTTTGCCATGGTGAACTCGTAAAAGTCGCAGAGCATGGCGAAGTTTTCGTTTTTCATCATCAAGACTCCTCAAATGTTGCTATATTAATTGTATCAATCCCGCACTGGTTTGTCAATTTGATTTTGGTATTATTTTTTCAAAAGTATTTTCGATTTTCCTCTTGAAATATTAGAACATTTGTGCTATAATCAAAACGCAATCGAACATATATACTAATTTTTGATTAATAATTAACAACCAAAAACCAACAACCAAAAACCAAAAACTAAAAACTAAAAATGTATATCGCGATCGACTTAAAATCCTTTTACGCCTCCGTGGAGTGCGCGGCGCGCGGGCTTGACCCTCTGGACACCAACCTTGTAGTCGCCGACAAGACCCGCACCGAAAAAACCATCTGCCTGGCGGTGTCGCCGTCGCTGAAAAGCTTCGGCATACCGGGGCGCGCCCGACTGTTTGAGGTGGTGCAGCGCGTGGAGGAGATAAACGCGCAGCGCCGCGTTCGCCTTAACGGAAAGCCCTTTCGGGAGAGGTCGTACTTCCTCAGCGACCTGCAAAAGCGCCCCGAGCTGAAGCTCGACTATATTGTTGCGTCGCCCCGCATGGCGGAATACATGCGGGTGAGCACCCTTATATACGGCATATACCTGCGCCGCGTCGCGCCCGAGGACATCCACGTTTACTCGGTGGACGAGGTGTTCATCGACGCGTCGCGGTATTTGCAAACCTACCGCATGACCGCGCGGGAACTGGCATACGCGCTGATACGCGACGTGCTGCGCGAAACCGGCATAACCGCCACGGCGGGCATAGGCACCAACCTCTACCTATGCAAGGTCGCCATGGACATAGTGGCAAAGCACATGTCGCCCGACAAAGACGGCGTGCGCATAGCGGAGCTGGACGAGCAGAGCTACCGCGAGCAGCTTTGGGCGCACCGCCCCATAACCGACTTTTGGCGCATAGGCAGAGGCTACGCGCGCAGCCTTGCGCGCTACGGCATGTACACCATGGGCGATGTGGCACGGATGTCGCTGAACAACGAGGACCTGCTTTACAAGCTGTTCGGAGTAAATGCCGAGCTGCTCATCGACCACGCCTGGGGCTGTGAGCCCTGCACCCTGCGCGACATAAAGGCGTACCGCCCGCGCAGCAAGTCGCTGAGTCTGGGGCAGGTGCTCAAGGAACCGTATGACTTTGAAAAGGCAAGGCTGATATTACAGGAGATGACGGAGCTGCTGTCGCTGGACCTGGTGCGAAAAGGGCTGCTGACCGACCAAGTGGTGCTCACGGTCTGCTACGACACGGAAAATCTGACCGATCCCGCGCGCCGCCGCGCCTATAACGGCGAGGTGAAAACCGACTGCTACGGCAGGCAGGCTCCCAAACAGGCACACGGCAGCGAAAACCTAGGCTGCTTCACCTCCTCTACCGATAAATTCTCGCGCGCGGCGCTGCGGCTGTTTGACCGCATAGTTGACCCCGCCCTGCTGGTGCGGCGAATATACGCGGTGGCAAACCACACCATGCCCGAGGGCGCCCTCGACCCCTCTCAAAAAAGCGAACAACTCAGCCTTTTTGCCGCCGACGACACGCCTGACGACAGCCGAAAAGCCCGCGAACGCGCGATACAGCGAACGGTATTGAAGCTGCACGCCCGTTTCGGGAAAAACGCCGTGCTCAAGGGGCTGAACTTCAAGGAGGGCGCCACCACCATCGAGCGCAACGGACAAATAGGCGGTCACAGAGCGTGACCCCACGGGAGGCAGATATAATGAACGACTATTCCGACATCCTGCGTCTTGACCATCCGCGGTCGCGCGGACACAGGCAGATGCCGCTGTATGAACGGGCTGCGCAGTTTGCGCCGTTCGCGGCGCTGTCGGGCTTTGACGCGCAGATATGCGAGGAGTCGCGCCATGTGGAGCGGCGCCCGAGCTTGAGCGCCGAGGACGCGGCGGCGCTGAACGACACGCTGCATATATTAATAGAAACCGAAAAACGCCTGCGGGTGCGGCTGACCCTGTTTACGCCGGACGCCTGCAAGGAAGGCGGCGTTACAGCGGAAACTGAGGGCGAAGTAAGGCGCGTTGATCCCGTAGCGCGGCGGCTGATATTCAGCGACAGGCGCGAGGTAGCGCTGGACGATATTTTTTCCCTTGATATCCTTTGAGTTTCGTGTTATACTGATAATCAAATCACGAAAAGAGGTAATACCATGGGATGTAATCACGACTGCGCCTCCTGCAGCAGCAACTGCGGCGGCGAAAATGATTTGCACGAAAAGCTTAACGAATTCAGCACCGTGCGCCACGTTATCGGCGTGGTGTCGGGAAAGGGCGGCGTAGGCAAAAGCCTTGTGACCTCGATGCTGGCAGTCACCGAGAAGCGCCGCGGCAAAAACGTAGCGATTTTGGACGCGGACATAACGGGTCCCTCTATACCCAAGGCGTTCGGCATCACCAAGAAAGCCGTGGGCAACGAGCTGGGGATCTTGCCCGTGCGCACCGAAACAGGCATAGATATAATGTCCATCAACCTGCTGCTGAAAAACGATACCGACCCCGTAGTATGGCGCGCGCCTATGATAACGGGCACGGTAAAGCAGTTTTGGACAGACGTGCTGTGGAACGACATAGACTACATGTTTGTCGACATGCCCCCCGGCACCGGCGACATCCCGCTTACCGTGTTCCAGAGCATACCCCTCGACGGCATCATCGTGGTGGCGTCCCCGCAGGAGCTGGTGGGCATGATAGTCGAAAAGGCTGTTAAGATGGCAGAGCTGATGAAGGTGCCTGTGCTGGGCATAGTTGAGAACATGAGCTACTTCCAATGCCCCGACTGCGGCAAGCGCCACAGCGTGTTCGGCGACAGCCGTGTGGATGAGATCGCCGCGCGCTACAACACCCGCGTGCTGGCAAAGCTGCCTATCGACCCCGACCTGGCGGCAAAGGTAGACGCCGGCAAGGCGGAGATGTTTGAGGGCAGCTTCCTGGATGAGGCGGCTGACTTTTTGGACACCCTCGCCGAGGACTGACGGCAGAACACAACGGCTCCCCTCGGCGGGAGCCGTACTTTTCTGTAATACAGGCAAAAATCTTATTGACGAAACGCGTACATCATGCTATCATATATGTGATAATTTTTCACATTAGTGTGGTGTGCAAATTGGAGTACAGGGTGACCGGCGACTCGTCCGAGGAAACGTCGGGATACGGCATCGCGCTTTTCTGCCGCGGAGAGCTGCAAAAGCATCTTCCGTGCATTTCGGAAAACCGTGCCGACATTGACGCGCTGGCGGCTATGCTGAACGAGCTGGGCGTAGAGGCGTGTCACTTTGAAGATGTGGTAGAAGATTATCTGACGGATTTTTCCGTCGGGCGATAAGGCGGTGAAAACATGATTTGTCATTTATGTCCCCGAGACTGCGGCGCACTGCGCACCGAGCACCGGGGCGAGGGATTTTGCGGGATGGGCACGCTGCCCGTGGTGGCGCGGATAGCCCCGCATTTCGGCGAGGAGCCGTGCATAAGCGGCACCCGCGGCAGCGGCACGGTGTTTTTTTCGGGCTGCACCCTGCGCTGCCTTTACTGCCAGAACCACGAAATATCGCTGACCGGCAACGGCGTGACGCTGACTCCGCGCGAGCTGGCACAGGGCTACAAAATGCTTGAGGAAAGCGGCGTGCACAATATCAACCTGGTGACCGCCGACCATTTTGTGCCCGCCGTGCTTGAGAGCTTTGAGATATACCGCCCCAACCTGCCGGTCGTTTACAACTGCAGCGGCTACACCTCGCCCAAGACCCTAAAGCTGCTGGACGGGGTGGTGGACGTGTATCTGCCCGATTTCAAGTACATGTACAACAAGTCGGCGCTGGCGCTGTCACAGGCGGACAACTACGCCGATGTGGCTACGGCGGCGATAAAGGAGATGATCTTCCAGGTGGGCGCGCCCGAGTTTGATGAAAACGGGCTGATGAAAAAGGGCGTAATAGTGCGCCATCTCATACTTCCCGCCCATACGCGCGAGAGCATAGCGGTGCTGGAGCATTTGAAGCGGCATTTTGACAACCAGGTGCTGGTAAGCCTGATGTGCCAGTATGTGCCCTGCGGCAAGGCATGCTCCGACCAGAAGCTCAGCCGCAAAATAACCCGCCGCGAGTACGACAAGGTGAAGCGCGTGCTCTTTGAGCTGGGGCTGGACGGGTTCACGCAGGAGCTAAGCGCCGCCTCTGAGGAGTATATCCCCTCTTGGACGACAGAAAAAATGCCGAATGAAAGCGACCCGTTTCCGCCCGCCGGATCGGACGGGCCGATATAATACAAATATCAAACAAAAAGGGATGGCGCAAAACTCGCAAATGAGTTTTTGCGCCATCCCCTGTATTATGATACGGTGATGATCTCGTAGTCATAGCCGTCGGCCTGCGTAAAGCTTTCGGCGATGCCCGCCGTTACATACGCCCTTCCGTCGGCGGTTAGCAGAATGTAATCGAAGCCGCCCCGATCGCGGTAATACGCCTCTGCCTTTTCCCTGCCCATGACGAAAAGCGCGGTGGACAACCCGTCGCAGCGTATGCCGCTGTCGGAGATAACGGTGACTGAGGTTATGCCGTTGTCTGCGGGAAGCCCTGTTTCGGGGTCGATGATGTGGCTGTAGGTCTTGCCGTCCTCGCCCACAAAGCCGCGCTCGTAGCTGCCCGAGGTGGCTATTATGCGGTCCTCGCAGCTCACATAACCCATGTAGCCCGCGCTGTTTTCGGGGTCGGCGACCCCTATCTTCCACAGGCTGCCGCCGGACTTCCTGCCGTGGGCGACTATGGTGCCGCCCAGGTTGAGCAAGGCGCTTTTTACGCCCTGATCCTTTAGTATGCCCTCGCAGACGTCGGCGGCGTAGCCCTTTGCCACCGCGCCGAAATCCAGCTTCATGCCCGGCTTTTCAAGCGTTATCCGCGTGTCGTCGACGCTTACCCGGCGGTAGTCTACCAGCGGCAGAAGCTGCGCGAGGCGCTCGCGCGTGGGTATTTGGTAATTTTTGGAAATGAACCCCCACTCCTCTACTATGGGCGCCACGGTGATGTCGAGCGCGCCGTCGGTATCGGCGCAAAGCTCCAGCGCCTGTCGGGCGGCGTCGAGCACCTGAGGCGACGCCTCCACGCTGCCGTCGCGGTTGAGCCTGAAAATGTCGTTGTTGGCGCTGTCGTCGCTGTTGGTGGCGGACAGCTCGCGGTCAAGCCCCTCGATATTAGCCTGTATGCCGCTTGCGGCTGACTCCTTGGCGTCGTACAGCTCTATCGTCATAAAGGTGTCCATCGCCTCAAAACTGCTTTTTATCCGCTTGCGGCGCGGGTCGCAGGCGGCGCAGGAAAGCAAAACGCAGGCGCAGAGAAAAAGTGACAGGATTTTTTTCATGGCATATCTTCCTTAAAAACAGGGCGCACAAAAAGTGCGCCCTTGATGTTAATTCGTCCGTCAGGACCTTTTCCACGCGGAGGGAGAAAGCAGCAGCAGTATGGGGAACAGCTCGAGCCTGCCCGCTATCATGTCAAAGATGAACACGCCCTTTGACAGAGGTGTGAAGTCGGCGTAGTTGCCTACGGGTCCAACGTCTCCCAGGCCGGGGCCGGTGTTGTTGAGGGTGGCGGCTACCGAGGTGAAGCTGGTGACCATGTCGCGCCCCTCGATGGACACAAGCAGGAAGCTGCCGACATACACCGCCATATAAACCACCAAAAACACCGAAGTGTTGCGGGTGACGGTGTGGTCCAGCGACTTGCCGTCCATTTTTATCGCCTTGATGTTGCGCGGGTGTATAAGCAGCGAAAGCTCCTTTTTGACCTCCTTGGCAAGGATGACCATGCGGGATATTTTGAAGCCGCCGCCGGTGCTGCCCGCCATGGCGCCGGTGAAGGTTATAACCACTATTACCGCCTTTGAAAGCTGCGGCCAGTCGTTAACGTCGCCTATACCGAAGCCCGTGGTGGTTGAGATGGATGACACGTAGAAAAACGCCTGGTGCAGGGTGACGCGGATGTCGTTGTGAAAACGCGGCACCTGCAGGGTGTTGACCGCGATGACAACGGTTGACAGCGCGATGACCCCCAGATAGAACCACAGCTCCTCCATCCTGAACGCCTGCTTGAACTTGCGGGCGAGGATGAGGATGTAAACCGAGAAATTGATGCCGAAAAGCATCATAAAGACGGCTATCACCGTTTGCTGGTACTGGGTTTGGTACGCCGCCATGTTGTTGTTGTGTATGCCGAAGCCGCCTGTGCCGGCGGTGGAGAAGGCGACGTTTACGGCGTCAAAAAAGCTTACGCCGCCAAACAGCAGCAAAAGGCACTCCGACATGGTAAGTCCTATGTAGATGCCGTAGAGCAGCGCCGCGTAGTTGCGCATTTTAGGCACTGCCTTGCCGATGATGGGACCCGGGCTTTCGGCTCTCATCAAAAAAATGTTTTGCTGACCGCCCAGCTTGGGGATGAGGGCGAGCAAAAAGACTATTACGCCCATGCCGCCCAGCCATATCATAACGCTTCGCCAAAGCAGCATGCCGTGACTGAGCGCCTCAACATCCCTGAGGATGGTAGCTCCGGTGGTGGTGAAGCCCGAGGCGGACTCGAAAAATGCGTCCAGATAACTCGGTATCTCGCCGCTAAGATAAAACGGCACCGCCGCGACCAGCGACATCAATATCCAGCTGAGCGCCGTGGCGGCAAAGCCCGCCTTTTGGTACAGCACCATGTTTTTGGGCTTTTTTACCTTGATGGCGAGCACGCCCAGCGCAGCGGCAACAACGCCGGTTAAAAAGAAGTAGATACCCTCGTGCTCGCCGTAGACCAGAGAGGTGACGGTGCACACCTGCATCGCCACGCTCTCGACTATCAGCACCCAGCCGAGAATATAAATGATTATACGTTTATTCATAGCACGCCGTCCCTCAGCGCTTCAAAATATCGTCAAGGTCGCTAAGACCCTTGTGCTTGGTGATTACCACCACCGAGTCGTTCGGCTGTATGGAGTCGCCGCCGTGCGGCAGGATGACCTTGCCGCCGCGGGATATGCAGATGACCTGCAGATCGTCCTTGAGCGCAAGCTGCGCCAGCGGCGCCTTGGTGGTGCGAGAGCCCGGCTTTACGCGGAACTCCAGCGCCTCTACCCTGTCCTCGTTCAGGCGGTAGAGGGTCTCAACGTTGCTGCCCATGGAGTTTTGCATGGCGCGGATGTAACGGGCGATGTACTCACCCGTGAGTATCTTGGGATTTATTACGCTGTCAAGTCCCAGGTTGCATATGATGTTGTCGAAGGACTCGTTGTTTATCTTGGTTATTATCTTTGCCTTTGACACGCTCTTGATGTAAAGCGAGATAAGGATGTTTTCCTCGTCGTAGTCCATCAGCGCCGCCACGCCGTCGGCGCGGTCTATGCCCTCGCTGAGCAGCAGGTCCTGATCCATGCAGTCGCCGTGGATGATTATGGCGTCGTGCAGGGCGTCGGCTAGCTCCTGACAGCGCGCCGCGTTGCGCTCGATGATCTTTACGTTCGCGCCCGCCTTTATAAGGCGCTGCGCCAGATAAAACGACACCTTGCCGCCGCCCAGCAATATGACGTCGCGGCTTCTGCCGATGTTTACGTTAGCCTTTTTGAAAAACTTGGCGGCTATTTCGGGCTTGGCTACCACCGACACCTTGTCGCCGCTCATAATTACGGTTTCGCCGTTGGCTATGTAGACCTCGTTGCCGCGCTCTACGGTGCACACGCGCACCCTGCCCTTTAGGGTGTCTATCTGGCTTATCTTCTTGCCGCTAACCGTTGAGTCCTCGGGCACCATCACCTTTATCAGCTCCACGGCGCCCTTGGCAAAGCTGTCGATCTCCAGCGCGCCCGAAAAACGCAGCAGGCGGCTTATCTCCACCGCCTCGGTCAGCTCGGGGTTTATAGACATCGACAGGCGCAGCTGGTCTTTTACACGGTACAGGTCGTCGGTGTATTCGGGGCTGCGCACACGCGCTATGGTGTGCGGCACGCCCGCGGCGCGCGCCATCAAACAGGTATAGAGGTTGACGTCATCGCGTGCCGTAGCCGCTATGACCAGATCGGCGGTCTCGGCGCCCGCTTCGGACAGCGCGTCATAGGTGGCTCCGTTGCCCTCAACGCCCAGCACGTCCAGCGATTCCGACAGGCGGTTCACCGCCGCCCTATTGTTGTCTACCACCGAAATCTCGTGTCCCTCGGCGTTCAGCTCGCGGGCGATGGAGGTCCCGACCTTGCCGCAACCTACAATCACTATTTTCATATCATTCTCCCAAAGAATAAAGGCAATACCGCGTAACTCAGGTGTTGCCTAAAGAAATAATCTTTATTTCAAAATCATACACCAATCAAACGCAAAAATCAATACAAAAGGTGAAAAAAGTTTATATTTAGCCGGGTTTTCGACGTTTTGGGTATTTCTAAATCTCGGTTTATATGCTATACTGATATTACAGTGAAAAAGGCAGAATACTGCCGCGCAAGGAGGTCACCGATGAAACGCGATGATTACATAAACTGGGACGAATATTTCATGGGCGTGTCGCTGCTGGCGGCAAAGCGCAGCAAGGACCCCAACACACAGGTGGGTGCCTGCATCGTGGACGAAAACAACATAATCCTGTCAACGGGCTACAACGGCTTTCCCTACGGCTGCTCCGACGACGTCTACCCCTGGGAGCGCACGGGAAACGACACCAAATACAACTACGTGGTGCACGCGGAGCTAAACGCCATACTCAACGCGCGCGGCAAGGACCTTAAGGGAGCCAAGCTTTATGTTGACTTGTTCCCCTGCAACGAGTGCGCCAAGGCGATAATCCAGAGCGGCATAGCCGAGGTTGTGTACCTATACGACAAATACGCTGACTCCGCCGCCACCGTCGCCTCAAAGAAAATGCTCGCCTCAGCGGGCGTTAAGCTGAGGCGTTTTGCCACCGACAAGGAGAGCATAGTGCTGGAATTCGGGAAGGAATGAACAGCCGGACAGGCAGTACGCTTTTTCAACAGCGCTTTAAGCAACGGGCTTACCGCGGCGTGTCCTCGACAATCCTCCCCTTTTCCACATTGGGCAGAATAAAATTATTATATGAATGTTCCCACAGCACCGCCGAGCCGTCGGCGGTGTTTTTGTTGCGGCTGAGTATCTGGCTGAGCCTGACGCCGTGGCTGACCCACTGCCTGCCGTCGGTGGCGTTGTTGAGCATGGCGGGCTGGATGTTGTCGAGCGCCCGAGCGAATTTTGCCTCGGGCGTTTTTCCTGCCTCAAACTCCTCCCACAGCGCGCGCAGCCTTGCGCCCTGGTCATCGGGCAGCAAGCCGTAGAGCCGCTCAGCCGCCTTTTCCTCTCTTTCGCGCTGAGTCGACACAGCCTGCGCGTCGTAGGCGTAGGTGTCGCCCGCGTCTATCTCGACTATGTCGTGAATGAGTATCATGGACACGGTGCGCAGCACGTCTATCTCCTCGTTGGCGTATTCGCTGAGCAAAACGCACATCAGCGCCATGTGCCAGGCGTGATCGGCGTCGTTTTCATGCGCCGTGCCGTCGGCTATAAGCGTTTGGCGCAGGATGGACTTTTCCCTGTCCGCCTCCAAAATAAAATCGAATTGTCTTTGCAGTCTGCTTTTTTCCATAGTGTCACCCTGTTTGTACTTCGGTAAAGGAAAGGAGCCGGCCCCCTCTCTTGTCAGAGTTGGGAGTCGACCCCGTAAAACTTTTGATTACCAGCGTTCGTTAAGCTTTGACTTCGAGGAAGCCTTCTCCTTCTTGGGCTGCTTTTTGCTGCTGATCTTAAGGATGACCAGAGCGGCACAACCCAGAACGATAGCCGCGATAACGAGCCAGAGCCAGATGTTGGCGGTCTTTTTCATGTCAGCGGTCTTGGCGTTGGGAACGATGTCAGAGGACTTCTCAAGCGCCTTGTCGGACACGCCGTTTGCCTTGGCAACAGAGCTGGAAGCCGCAGCAGCGTGACGGCTGCTGTTATTGGTGCTGCTCGCGGTGGGAGCGAACACCTGCGCAGCAGAAGCAAAGGTGTTGGAAACAACGGGCACGTTGCTGTTTACGGCTTCTGCAGTGTAGGCGGTGTTCTCAGCCGCCACTGCCGCAACTGCCTCGGTGTCTGCCGCGTCTGCGGCAACGGCCTCGGTGGCGGGCTCAATGGCAGTTTCCTCTGCGGGGGTCTCCTCGGCGGGAACTTCCGCTTCGGGAGTCTCCTCAACGGCGACCTCCTCGATCTCGGTTGAAACCGCGTTGGCAACAGCGTTATCGCTGAAGAGCAGCTCGTAGGTAGCAGCGTCCATCATACCGGTCGCCTCAATGCCGTTAGCGGTCTGGAAGCCCGAGATAGCCTCGGCGGTGAAATCGCCGAAAAGACCTGTGGGCTCAAGTCCGAAGAAGCCCAGCTCGGAGAGCTTTGCCTGAACGGTAGCGACGCGGTCGCTGAATTCGCCGTTCTCAACAACATAAATGTTGGCGGAAACCGGCTCTACGTTCTTATCGTCGTTCTGCTCGGTCTGAGCAGCGTCATTGGTTTCGGCAGCGTCGTTCTGCTGAGCGGCGGGCTGCTCGGAAACCGCGTAAGGCGCGTTATCGGAATAGAGCACCTCTCTGTCAGAGCCGGCGATACCGTCTACGGTCAATCCTGCCGCAGCCTGGAAAGCTCTGAAGGCAGCGTCTGTTTGATCGCCGAAGTCGCCGTCGATAGCGCCGTTGTAGTAGCCAAGCTCAGCCAGTCGCTGCTGGATCTTGACGACCTCGTCGTCATTGGAGCCCTTGCTCCAGCTTGTGGGTCTGGAAGAAGTTGCACTCCCGGATGAACCGGAGCTGACCGAGGAAGTGTCGGAGTCGTTAGTGGACGATACCGAGCCGGGCGTTGTGCTGGAGTGACCCTTATTATCAAAGTAGTAGGTGGTGCCGTCAATGGTTCTGGAAGTGTTGACGATGTACTCACCGTTCTCGTAGTAGTAGTAGTTGCCGTTGAAGGTCTCCCAGCCGTTGTCTACATAGCTGACAGCGGTGAGCTTGAACCAGCAGTCCCAGGTGTTCCAGCCGCCTATAGCCTGATAGCATACGCCGTAGTCGTCGCCTCTGGCGTCGACCTCCATGCCGTCCTCGATATAGACGCCTACGTGACCCGGACGGGAAAGACCCAGACCGTGCACGCGGGGGATACCGTTGCTTACATAACCCCAGTCTCTGCCGTTTGCCTGAGCGTCGGACAGCATGCTTGTTCTGTTGCCGCCGCAATATGACCAAATCAAACCTGAGCAGTCAACTGCTCCCGGGGAAGACCCTCCCCATACGTAGCTCCATCCATCATAGTACGCACCCAGCGCGTACTCCGCAAGACCTGCGCCTGTGCCGGAAGCTCCGACGGAAACGCCCGAGCCGGCAACACCGACGCCGGCGATTGTGGCAGTACTGAGCGCCACAGCGATGAACTTCTTTAACCTGTTCATTTCTATTACCTCCAATTATCAAACAAGTTATGTATTTTGTAACCGAATCATTACAACGAAAAGGAACTTGTTAACAAATTTGTAACAATTATAGCACCCATCTCCCAAAAAATCAACCCCTGAACGCCGATTTTTTTAAAACAGCGGGATTTTCAGTTAATCTGTTCAACTATTATTTCCCACTTAGAATTATTTTGACGGTATTGATTACAAATCCGTAAATAATTGTAATATTTTTCCGGCTGCGCTGCCCCAAACGGCGCATTTAGCTCCATATGAGGGCGTCGCCGCGCCCGCCGGCGCTGATACCCGTATACTATATATATATAAAGAACGCTCCGCGCTTCGGCGGTAAAAAATCGGCGGCGGCGGTAAAAAAATAATTGCAACCCATTGTCTTTTATAGTATAATGAAAATGATACGGGCAACTGTTTCCGCCGAAACCGTATAGCTGCTTTTGTCGGTTTTGCTGCATTCCTATATTTTTAGAATAATAATAACAGTCAAAACGATAAACTTCCCCAAAATGCGAAAAGGAGATTGACAAAAGTTTAACAATGGTGGTAAAATGGTACCTGTCAGCCGAGTTTATCGTTATGACCAAACGGAAAGGAAAAAATATGAAAAAGATCATATCCGCATTTCTCGCCTGTGTGCTTTGCGCAGGTATAGCCGCTTCCGCCGCGGGCTGCGGCTGTCAAAAGACCAACACCTCCAAAAACGTCAATTCGGGCGGCAACAACCAGGCGGGCTACCGCATGGAGCCAACCGACCCCGACTTTGAGGAATCCGACTTCGCCTACTACCGCCTCAACGACAACGAGGTAAAGATAACCAAATACAACGGCAACAGCAAGAACATCAAGATACCCTCCGAGGTCAACGGCGCCAAGGTAGTGGTGATAGAGGCTAACCTGTTCCAAAATTCCGACATCGAGACCGTTGAGATACCCAACACCGTGACCGAGATACAGAGCCACGCCTTTGCGGGCTGCCAGAAACTCACCGAGGTCAATATTCCCGAGGGCGTTAAGGTCATAGGCGAAAACGCCTTTTGGACCTGCAGGAACCTTAAAAAGGTCACCCTGCCCTCCACGCTGAAAAAGATAGGCTACTACGCCTTTTCCGCCACGGGACTGACTTCCGTCACCATCCCCGAGAGCAACACCTTCAACTCCCTGAGCGACAAGGTGTTCTTCCAGTCTGCCGACCTCGCCGAGGTGACGCTGCCCACCACCATGACAACCATCGCCGACAACACCTTTGAGGACTGCTCGCCTAATTTGACCATCAAGGCGTACGCGGGCTCCTACGGCGTTTCCTACGCGCAGTCGCACGGCTTTAAGCTTGTGGAGATGCCGCGCTGAGCCGTCGGTGACGCTAAAGCCCGCTTGTAAAGCGCTTTACATATAAGTGTAATGCTTTAATATAAAGTAAAAAAAGAGGTAGATTTTATGAACAACAAGGAATACCCTATTGTGGACAGTGTGGAAAGCTTTGAAGCCGCACTTGACCGCGTGAGAGCCGCGCAGACAGAGTTTGCGACCTTTACGCAGGAGCAGGTAGACAAGATATTCCTCGCCGCCGCCACCGCCGCCAACCGCGCGCGCCTGCCGCTCGCCAAAATGGCTGTGGAGGAGACCGGCATGGGCGTTGCCGAGGACAAGGTGATAAAAAATCACTTCGCGTCCGAGTACATCTACAACGCCTACAGGGATGTAAAGACCTGCGGTGTTATTGAGGAGGACAAGGTTTACGGCACCAAAAAGATAGCCGAGCCAATCGGCGTTATTGCGGCTGTCATACCTACCACCAACCCCACCTCTACCGCGATCTTCAAGGCGCTAATCTGTCTTAAGACCCGAAACGGCATCATCATCAGCCCTCATCCCCGCGCCAAAAAGAGCACCATCGCCGCAGCGAAGATAATTCTTGAGGCGGCGGTAGCCGCGGGCGCTCCCGAGGGCATCATCAGCTGGATAGACGTTCCCTCGCTTGAGCTGACCAATATGCTTATGCAGGAGGCTGACTGCATTTTGGCTACGGGCGGTCCCGGCATGGTCAAGGCGGCTTATTCCAGCGGCAAGCCCGCCCTGGGCGTGGGCGCGGGCAACACCCCCGCAATAATAGACGAGAGCGCCGACATCCTGCTGGCGGTCAACTCTATCATCCACTCAAAGACCTTTGACAACGGCATGATATGCGCCTCGGAGCAGAGCGTCATCGTCAACAAAAAGCTCTACGCCAAGGTCAAAAAGGAGTTCAAGGCGCGCGGCTGCTACTTCCTCAGCGACGAGGAGTGCGAAAAGGTGCGCAAGACCATAATCATCAACGGCGCGCTCAACGCCAAGATAGTCGGTCAAAAGCCCGTTACCATAGCGGCGCTGGCGGGCGTGACCGTGCCCGAGAGCACCAAGGTGCTCATCGGCGAGGTTGAGAGCGTGGACATCAGCGAGGAGTTCGCGCACGAAAAGCTTAGCCCCGTGCTGGCTATGTACAAGGCAGAGGACTTTGACGACGCCGTTGCCAAGGCTGAGCAGCTTATCGCGGACGGCGGCTACGGTCACACCTCATCCATCTACCTTGACGCCGTGAACGAAAGAGAAAAGCTGGACCGCTTTGCGGCAAAAATGAAAACCTGCCGTATTTTGGTCAACACCCCCTCGTCGCAGGGCGGCATAGGCGACCTGTACAACTTCAACCTCACCCCCTCTCTGACGCTGGGCTGCGGCTCCTGGGGCGGCAACTCCGTAAGCGAGAACGTCGGCGTCAAGCACCTGCTGAACATTAAAACCGTTGCCGAGAGGAGAGAGAATATGCTTTGGTTCAGAGCGCCCGAAAAGGTATACATCAAAAAGGGCTGCATGCCCGTTGCTTTGCAGGAGCTTAAGGACGAGCTGGGCAAGAAGAGAGCCTTCCTTGTCACCGATAGCTTCCTTTATAAAAACGGCTACGCCAAGCCCGTTACCGACAAACTGAACGAAATGGGCATCCCCTTCACCGTATTTTCCGACGTAGAGCCCGACCCATCGCTTATCTCCGCGCAAAACGGCGCCGAGGCTATGCGCAAATTTGAGCCTGACGTTATCATCGCCCTGGGCGGCGGCTCCGCTATGGACGCGGCAAAGATAATGTGGGTGCTTTATGAGCATCCCGAGGCTGACTTCCAAGACATGGCTATGCGCTTTATCGACATACGCAAGCGCGTGTACACCTTCCCGAAGATGGGCGAAAAGGCGTACTTTGTCGCCATCCCGACCTCCTCGGGCACCGGCTCCGAGGTGACCCCCTTCGCGGTAATCACCGACCAGGAGACCGGCGTGAAATACCCGCTGGCGGACTACGCCCTTATGCCCAACATGGCTATAGTAGACGCCGACAACATGATGAGCGGACCCAAAGGACTTACCGCGGCGTCCGGCATAGACGCTGTGTCGCACTCGCTTGAGGCTTACGCCTCGATGATGGCGACCGACTTCACCGACGGTCTCGCCCTCAAGTCGCTCAAGGCTGTATTCGAGTACCTGCCCGCCTGCTATGACAACGGGCAGAACGAGCCGTTCGCCCGCGAAAAGGTCGCGCACGCGGCTACCATGGCGGGTATGGCGTTCGCCAACGCCTTCCTCGGCGTCTGCCATTCAATGGCTCACAAGCTGGGCGCCTTCCACCACATCGCTCACGGCGTAGCCAACGCGCTGATGCTGGAACAGGTCATCCGCTTCAACAGCTCCGATGTGCCCTCAAAGATGGGCACCTTCCCGCAGTATGACCATCCGCATACACTGGAGCGTTACGCGGAGGTAGCGCGGTTCCTCGGCTTCGGCGGCAAGGACGACCGCGAGAGCGTGGAGAATTTGATAGACGGCGTAAACGCGCTTAAAGCCCGCGTAGGCATAAAGGAGACCATAGCCGACTACGGCGTCAGCGAGGAGGACTTCCTTAGCACCCTGGACGAGATGACCGAGCAGGCGTTCGACGACCAGTGCACCGGCGCCAACCCGCGCTACCCGCTGATGAGCGAGATAAAGCAGATGTATCTCAACGCCTATTACGGAAACAATAAGAACGCAGTTTGACCAAGGGGGGAATCTAAATGAAACTCGATACTGTTATCGCTGAAAGAAAGCATAAAAAAATATACCGCGACGGCGCGTTAGTGGCTAAGGTCTTTGACGAGTCGTTCCCGAAGTCCGACATCCTCAACGAGGCGCTCAACCAGGCGCGCGTGGAGGAAACGGAGCTAAACATCCCCAAGATCGAGGAGGTCACCAAGATCGACGGCAAGTGGGCTATTATCTCCGACTTCATCGAGGGCAAGACCCTCAAGGAGCTGATGGACGAAAACCCCGACAAGCTCGACGAGTATATGAACCTTTTCGTGGACGTGCAGCTTAAGATACTCAGCAAAAAGTGTCCGCTGCTCAAGCGCCTCAAGGATAAGATGCAGGACAAGATAAGCCAGGCTGATCTGGACGCGACCACCCGCTACGAGCTGCACACCCGTTTGGCGAGCATGAAGACCCACAACAAGGTGTGCCACGGCGACTTCTGCCCCAGCAACGTCATCATTACCCCCGACGGCACGCCCTATGTCATCGACTGGTCGCACGCCACCCAGGGCAACGGCGCGGCTGACGCGGCGCGCACCTACCTGACCTTCATGCTGGACGGCGACAAAGAGCTTGCCGAAAAGTACCTTAAGCTATACTGCTTCAAGAGCGACACCGCCCGCCAGTATATCAACAACTGGATGCCTATAGTAGCCGCCTCGCAGTCCGTAAAGGGCAACCCCGAGGAAAGAGAGCTGCTGCTGAGCTGGGCAAACGTGTTTGACTACCAGTAACGCAGTCAGGCAACGGAATGTTGCATCACTCCGGCAACGGAACGTTGCATCACTCCGGCAACAGAATGTTGCATCACTCCGCCTTTGGAGAACTTTCATCTAAATAATAACGTCATCAACGGCGGGTCAAACCTCAGTGGTTCGAGCCGCCGTTGTGTTTTGTTTTCCTATATAGCTATTTTCCCAAAGGCGGAGAAAGTATGCTTGCATACCCCGCCGTTGTGCTTTGTTTTCCTTTATTACTGTTTTTCCAAAGGCGGAGAAAGTATGCTGGCATACCCCGCCGTTGTGCTTTGTTTTCCTTTATAACTGTTTTTTCAAAGGCGGAGAAAGTATGCTTGCATACCCCGCCGTTGTGTTTTGTTTTCCTTTATAACTGTTTTTTCAAAGGCGGAGAAAGTATGCTTGCATACCTTCTGAGAGCACGTAGGGGCAGACCCGCGTGTCTGCCCGAGGACGATTTCTGCACAAAAACGCCTGCCCGAACGATAAACGCCTGCCGTTACCTGCGGGAGCCCGCAAGGGGCTCCCCTACGGCATTACCGAAACCTCGCTTTGTGTCGTAGGGGCGGCGCTTGCCGCCGGTCGTCAATCGTTAATTATTTATCATTAATTGTTGATTAGAAGCCAGCCAAACCCTTACGTATGCCGCTGTGGGAGACATTGGCGGAAGGACGCGTATGCCCAGCTCCCGATACAGCGCCTTGCTTTCGTAGTCAAAGCCGCCGCGGTCTCCCGTGAGGAAAATAGGGACCTCCATTTCTGCGGCGGAAAGGCAAAACGCCCTGAACTCGGGGTCGGCGGTAGGAAGGGTGCCTGAATGATAGCCCTCCAGCAGCACCGCCTTGGTGTTTTTGGGGATGTCGGGACAGGTCATGCCGACGTGGGCACGCAGCCATATGACTCTGCCGTTCAGCTCGCAGTCGGACAGATCCTCGCGGTCGCGCTCGCGCCGGTCGGCGTTTCGACAAAACGCCCCGTCCCTGATACAGCCGAAGGGTGAATCGAACAGGCTGAACAGGCTGTCCTCGCAGGGCGCCTGCGGCATCACCTCGCGTCCGCGGTGGATGGCGGTAAAGGCGTCGCCGGTGTTGCGATAGGCGACAAAGACGCCCTTTTCCCCGCTGCTCTCCAAAAACCGCGCGGCGTCAACAAAGTTTTGCACCCCGTTGGAGCGGCTGTCGGACAGCGGATAGTTTGCGGATACCAGCACTATCGCGGCGGCTGAAGCGCCCAGCACATAGTCCAGATAGGCGGCGGCATAGGCGAGCGTGTCAGTGCCGTGGGTGACGATTATTCGGTCATAACCGCTTTTTATCGCCTTCTCAAGACAGGCTCGCAGCGCCCTCAAGCGGTCTGCGGTGAGGTTTTCGCTTAGAATGGCATAAGGCTGCGTCGTGATAAACGCAGCCTCAACGCCCGCTTGCTTAGCCAGATCAAGCAGTAAATATCCGTTTTTGGCGTCGGGCGACAGGGCGCCACCCGTGCGCGAGCAGCTTATGGTGCCGCCGGTGAAAACGGTGTATACAGTCATTTAGTCAACTCCGATGTCGTTCATCACCATACCTGTTATCATCTTGGGATAGAAGTAGGTGGATTTCTGCGGCATCTTCTCGCCTGCCGCCGCGACGTCGCGTATCTCGGTGACGCGGGTGGGGTTGAGGATGAAGGAGCACTGGAACTCGCCCTTGTCTACGCCCATTATAGCCTCCTCGAAGAACTTGGTGTAGGTAAGGTTTATCTGGTTAGCCATGTTCTCCTTGTCGATGCCCATGGTGCGCTCGAGGATGAGGCTGTGCAGCACGCTGACGTCGAGCTGCTGAGAGGCGGGGCTGACGTCGGGCAGCACCTCGCCCATGACGGAAATATCCTTGAGGGTCAGCAGATACCACTCGCCCTTGCCGCAGTAGAAGGCAAAGGACTTTTTGCCCTCCTTGTACTGCTTGCCGAGGATGGTGTTCATGTTGCCGACGCTGCCGTACTGCTCTATCTCAAAATAGTCTTTGCAGCCGTCGAGCACTTTATCCTTGTCGAAGTCCTTCAAATCGCGCACCAGACGGTGAGTGGGGAAAACCACCAGACCCGGATGCTCCATGTCTACCAGGTACATCATCTGGTAGTCCTGCGCGTCGCCCTCCTTGGAAATGCCGTTTTCGCGGCAGTAGTCGCGGTAGTTGAGGGCGGTCTCGTAGCGGTGGTGACCGTCGGCGATGTAGAGCTTGCGGTCGGCGAAGTCGGCGATCAGCTTGGCGATAACGGCTTCGTCGGTGATTATCCACAGGCGGTGGGTGATGTTGTCGTCGTCGGTGAACTGATAGGCGGCGTCGGTCTTGGACTGCTCGTCAATGGTGTTCAGCGTGGTGTGAGCCTCGTCCATATACAGCGCGTATATCTGGCTGAAATTGCAGTTGGTAGCCTTCATCAGATTAAAGCGGTCAGCCTTTGCCTTGGACAGGGTGAACTCGTGGGGCAGGATGACGCCCTTTGAGAACTCCTCTACCTTGACGCGGGCAATTATGCCCTTTACGCTTCTGCGCTTGTTGTAGGCGTTGAACTCCATTTCATAGACATATACGGCGGGCTTATCCTCGTGGATGAGCACACCCTTGCTCCGCCACAGGTCGAGCACCTCGCCCGCGCGAAGATAGACGTCCTCGCCCTCCTTGGGAAGCTCCAGACGGATGACGTTGTAGGGGTTTTGCGCTATGAACTCCTTGCGCTCTTTTTCGCTGATGATGTCGTAGGGCGGACAGCAGAGCGACTTTAGCTCGCCCGCCTTGTCGGTGTCGAAGCGCATTCCCCTGAATGCTTTGATTACTGCCATAAGTGTTACCTCACTTTTAAAATACTTTTCCCTAACAGTATATCAAAAACTTTTGCAAAGTGCAATAAAAGTTTTAAATTTGCGTCAGAATAGGGTAGTTGAAACAAGCGCCATTAGCTCAGTTGGTCAGAGCCACCGGCTCATAACCGGTCGGTCCGGGGTTCGAGTCCCTGATGGCGCACCATCTCAGGCGTGCAATATTGATACAATGTATCAGTACTGCACGCCTCAGTATTTATGCGGTTTTTTGAGGGTTGCCGGTTCAACCCGCGCTGAATATAAACACAAAATTGCCCTGTTTCCAGAGAAATCACGCTTCTTGGCTAACAGGGCATTTTCATTTTTGGGTATATGCGGTCGATTCAAGAGCTTTAGCGGTCGATTTGCGGGTATATGCGGTCGGTTTGAGGACTTATTCGGTCGATTTATTTAACCTTGCAGTGTTGTTAATTCTCGCCTAAGCTGTTTTATTCGCTCCTGCTTATGACCGTATCCCTTCTATCAGAAACCCAATAAAGCTCTCCAGCCGGATGTAAAAAACGCGCCTGCAGTCTTTATATAGATGTCTGCTTCTTCTCTTGAAAAATCA
>CADBHB010000027.1 GCA_902794395.1 uncultured Ruminococcus sp. | reverse complement strand
TTGTTTGTCTGAGCAACTACAATTATGGAGCTTCCTATGCTCTTTTTCAATATTTAATTTTCGTTATCCCACATTTTTCCGTGATGAGGCAAAAAAGAGCCTTGATTTGTTTGCTTTGTATTCTATCATTTTGGATTTCTTCACTTACAAACGCAGCGACCGCCTCCTCGCAAACGCAAATGCTGCGCGGTGATGCCGACGGTAACGACCGTATCGACATCAGGGATGTGACATGTATTCAACGCGTGATCTCGGAGATCGAAACGATCTCTCCGCTGCGTCAGACAGCAGCGGATGTCAACCGAGACTCCGTTACGGATATTAACGACGCAACTCTCATACAGCGTTATCTTGCCGAGTATGAAAACGACTATCGGATCGGACGCTTTCCAGCGGAATCGCCCCCTGCCTATTGGCAGAATGAAGTGAATGACACTGTCGGTAAAATCAAAGCGATCCAAACTCAACATTCCCAAAACTTGATATGCTTTGGTTGGTGCAGCGATATTCATATTCCCGCAAACGGCACTGTCTATGAAAAGAGACTGGGTACCGTAGCGGCAAAAGTCATGGACGACTGTAACATACCCCTGTTTTTGATGTCGGGCGATATGCTTACCGGAGATACCGGAACATCTCTGGAACAAATCCCTTCCGCTTATGAAAAAGCGTGGGAGTATCTTTCTCCGATAGATACAAACAGGATACTTGCCATAAAAGGAAACCATGACGCATGGACAGGCAACAACGGACATGGAGTTTACTATGTAAAGGGGTTGCCGCCGGAGCGGGTAAACGAGCTGCTGTTCCAACCCCAATGGCAAGATACACGCCGTGTATTCGGAAAAGACGGAAGTTATTTTTACTTGGATAATAAAGAACAAAAAACACGCTATATCTGCCTGAACTCTCACTGGGCGCATTATGAGGAAAACCCTGACGGCACCGCGACCTACACCACACAGAAAATCGGCGGGTTCGGACAGGAACAGCTTGATTGGCTGATCGAAGACGCATTGAATGTCGATTCGGGTTATTCCGTTATTATCACCGTGCACGTTCCTCCGACCGACAAAACCATCTCATACTACAATAACTCTATTCGGGAGTACTACATCTTTCGCGGAATCATCACAGCGTTCTGCAACAAGACTTCTTATCAGGGCACCTACACACATTCCTCCAAAGGACAATACCTTCAGGAAGGAACCTGGGCAGATGTATCGGTTTCATGTGATTTCAGCTCATACCACGGAAATCTACTCAGCATCTTCTGCGGTCATGACCACTGCGATCAGATCATAACAAATGATTTACCTGTACCCATTGTTTGCATCACCTCGGCGATAAACACGCCGTATGACGCGGAATGGTCCTCACGCGAGGCGGGAACATCAAATGAAACTGCAATAGATTTTGTGTGTATTGACACTTCAACAGGTCAAATCGAACTCATTCGCTGCGGATACGGGAACGACAGAAGCTACACACCCCCGACCTAGCGCAAACAGACCGAATCTTTCCGGATTCGGTCTGTTTTTTTAATACACTAATCTCAGATAAAAAGTGGACAAAGATTTGCGAGGATATTTTTCGCAAGACGAGGCGAAGGACGCCGCAAGGCTGGCGCCTTGCAAGGACGACAACAAAGTATTGCGGAAAACAGACCGCAAAGATTGTCTATTTTTTATTTGAGTTTAGTATAAGCTGTTTTCAATTGAATAGCTATAAAGCAAATGCAAACTGGTTTTATTACGCAAAAGTATTATCGGTCAATTCGATGGTGCCGGTATCGTCAGCTTGCCTTCTTCCTCCAAGCAATAGAAAATCACATTGATATCCTCCTGCATAGCAGATAGGTCATCGGCACGTTCCTGCATCGGATCGATGTCATACATCTCATACAGGAGATCGATGTCCCGGTCATCCGCGTGGAGCACTCCGTAGGGTTCCCCCTTGCTGCCGCCGAAGTACAGGGAAAACAGCTTCACCTTGCCGCAGGCTGCGTCGACCTGCTGATCGCTAACGGTAAAGGTAACGTCCTTATCCCATTTGGACGGGTAACTCAAATCGCCATATGCCGTTTTGATGGCTGTCATTTCGGCGGTATCGGTCACATTTTTTTGAATGATAGATGCTTCCGCGCTGTCAGTCGTGGCAGAGGAAGCTTTTTTTTCGGTCGATTGGCTTTTCTGCCGGCAGGCAGCTGTTCCCAGCGCCAGCACCGCGCAAACCAACAATATCATCATCTTTTTCATAGTGGTACCTTCTCTTTCTTTATGGTTGTCATTAACCGAATAATCGGTTGTTTTATTGCTTCTTCAGTATTTCCCGCGGATGCGCTTTCAGTGCCGTTTTGCCTTTGACAACGGTGTATTGTTTACCCGCCGCCATCACATCCGTCTGCTGATACAACCGCAAAAAGCGGTCCCGCTTTTCCGCGTAACCGGCGGCGGGCACAGAGGCTTTGATGTTGTACTGCGCGGCATCCAGCGGCAGCTTTGTCACGGTCAAGGCGTCACATTGCGCCAGCGCCCGCTCTCCTTGGGCGGTGTTCGTCAGAATCAGCGAGATGCCTGTGTCTTGTCCGGCTTTCCTGTGATCTGCTTTGCCCGCCAAAAATCCGCTAAGGTGATGTCCGACGCATGGTGATCGGAAAAGCCGCAGTGCGCGTTTCAGTCCCATGCTTTTCTACACACATAAGGTGATCACATCGGCTTCATATCTATTTTCCCTTCCTCAGAAATCTGCGCTTCAGCCAAGCCTTGTCATCCGGCTTTAAGCCGAACAGCCAGATCATGCCGAAGCTGAGCACCACATACAGCACCGCACCCGCCAGCAGAGCGAACAGGGGGCTTTTAATAAAATACACGACGGCAAACGTAACGGCGCCCGCGATCATTTGAAAAGGCAACAGACCCGCGTAAGCCTCCTTGTACAAATAGAGAATATTGACCTTGAACTTTTTTTGATAATATACGCCCATGATTAGGATATTGCCGATCATCAGCGCGATCGCCGTCGCGATGACGGCTCCGATGATCCCCCAGAGATTCAGGAAAATGACCGTCATCAGGATATTCATCAGCGTGGTCCCCAAAAGCGCCAGCGAGCGCACCAGCCGCTTATTGGCGATGTCCAGCACATCAATGAGCACCGCGTCGGTCATGTCGACGAACGTCGGGACCAGAATGATCAGCGTATACAGCCAGGCGTCTGTTTTGGAAGCGCCGTAGACGACGCTGATAAACGGCCTGCCGAAGGCGAAAAAGCCGCAGAGGATACTGCCGCAGATGATGACCGTCAGCCGGCAGGGTCTGACCAGCGTTTGGGTAAATTCGCGCGGCGGGAGGTTTTTTGCCATATTTTTGGAGACCTCGGGCAGAAACATGGACACCGGCACGGTCGCCAGGGAAGAAAACGCCGTGAAGATATACTGCACGATGGAGTACAGCGCCACGCTTTCCATGCTCATCATCACGCCGATGACAAACTTGTCCACATTGCTGTTTGCCTGGTTGGTGAACACTTGCAGCAGCAGCGCGATACACATCGGGATGGATGTCTTGAATACGGTTTTATCGAAATGGCGGAGAGAGATCTTCACCTTGTACTTGCGTTTGTTGTAGATAAACGTGATCAAAAATACCGAAACGCCCAGCACCAGATCTACGATCGCGATCAGGATGGAGTGCCGGAACAGCGTGATGACCAGCACCAGCACTGCGGCTCGCAAAATGACGCGGATCAGGGCGATCAGTTTTGAAAAGACATACTCCTCCCGCGCCAGCAAAAATCCACTGATGTTTTGGGTCAGGTAACTCACGATGATATTCGCGAACAGGATCAGCAGGATCTTTTTGGCGTATACCACCTGCTCCGCCGTCATCGTCTGCGAATAGATCGCGCCGAGGGAAAAATAAAACACCATGCCCACCAGCAAAATCACACACGACAGCAGCAGCGAGATACCCCAGATCGTGGAGTAGTTTTTATGAAGCCGCTCCTGCAGGGTCTTGTCGTCTCCCTGGTTCAGACACACCGAGATGTTTCGGGTCATGACGGTGCCGGTGCCGAACTCCAGCAGCACCAAATAGGTGGCAAAGGAAGAAACCGTCTGGTATAACCCATAATCTGTATCGCCCAACGCCCGCAGTAAAAACGAGGAAAGGAACAGGCCGCAAACCATGTTCGCGAACGTACTCATATACGATATGAACACGCCCAATCCTCTTTGCTTATGTTTCATGATGAACTTCCTTTATGTGATAGTTTTGATGATCGCCGCCCGGCTGCATGGGCCGTCGGCAAACACGGGCAGGGGCTCCCCCGCCGTCATGTTTTCGGCGAACGCCAGCACCCGCTCCGCCGCCACCGGGGCGTGCCACAAGCCGGTGACCGTCCGGTAGGCTTCCGTCCCCAGCTGCCGCCGCAGACCGTCGTCTGCCAACAGGCGTTTGACAGCGCCGTAAAAATCGTCGGTATTCTCCGGGCGGCACAGCAGCCCGTTGGTCCCGTCCTCTATCAAAAACGGCGCGGCGCCCATAGCCGACGACGCCGCCACGGCGCAGCCGCTGTTCATGGCTTCGTTGAGCACGGCGCCCCAGCCCTCTTGTCTGTCGGAGGTCAGCAGCATGATTTCGGCGCGTTCCATGTGCCGGCGCGTTTCCTGCGGCGGCATACTGCCGAGCAGCCGAACCTCGTGCTGCAGCCCGTTTTGTTCGATCATAGCGGCGAGGGTCTGCTCCATCGCACCGGAGCCGATGATGTCCAGCGAAAAGCGGCAGCCGTCCTGTTTTAACCGTGCGGCGACCTGTACGGCGATCTCCGGATGCTTCCAGTCGATCAGGCGACCGCACCACAGGAGGCTGCGCGGCTGTTTATCTGCTATCAGGGCATGTATATCAAAAGTTTTCGCCTCGGGAAAATATCCCCACTTGTAGCAGCGGTTCAAAAAAGTACGCGAACGCGAATAGTCATAGGCGGCATAGGCGCCGGCGCACAATAACAGCGAGCGCTGCCGCCACTGATACCGAACATAGAACCGCGCGGCACGGTACGGCAGCAGCCAGCGCCGACATCCGCGCTTGTAGATCCGTTCGGAGTAATAGAGCATATTTTTGCCGCGGTAGTACCTTCTCTTGGAAAGCTCTCCTACCGCCGAGCCGTAAATGATCGCGTCAGCAGCAGCGATGGCTTTTCGGGCGCGTTCCATGCCCCCGTCCTCATAGGCGAGGATCACATATTCAGGCTGCTCGAACGCGTAGCCGAGCTTTTTGCGCTCCTCGCGCATCACCGTTGTGGAAATGAAAAAAAAAGAATCACACCGCGCCTCAAGCGCCTCGCACAAGGGCTGTTGGTGGTGATTAAAATAATTGGATACTAAGACAATGTTCATCATTTTACCGTATTCAATGTTTCTTGCTATCATGTTCAGCCGCCGATCCCCGTCGGATCTGCGTTACCGCCGCGCACCGCGTGGAGGCAATGATAGCCGCGCAGCGACCCGCCCGCAGGCGGGAATAAAGGCAACCGGAGATATGCCTGCTTGCACAGGCATATCTCACGTTTGCGTTACTCATGGTTTCGGCTTACGCCGGGTTTCTTTTAGGTGACGATAATGATGATGGGATCGATCATCTTGCCGTCTTCGGTGAACTGATATTTGCCTGCCGCGACCAGATCGTTGGTCTTGGCGGCGGTGATGGTATATTCGGTGTTCTTAACAGCCTTTTTGGTGCTGTTGATGTAGTAGTAGTTGCCGTTGCCGTCGGTCACAACGCCCGCATAGGTCGGCTCGCCATCGACATAGTAACGGATCTGACCGTCGTCATCAAACACCAGACCCTGCTTGGGCAGCACGGGATTGAGCATCTTGCCGTTCTCATCGAACTGATATCTGCCTGCTGCAACCAGATCGTTGGTCTTGGCAGCGCCGATGGTGTAAGCGGTGTTCTTGACAGCCTTTTTGGTGCTGTTGATGTAGTAGTAGTTCTCGCCGTCGGTGACAACGCCCGCGTAAATGGGCTCGCCGTCCGCGTAGTAGCGGATCTGACCGTCATTGTCAAATACCAGACCTTCCTTGGGCTGCTCGGGCTCGGGGAATACAGGATTGAGCATCTTGCCTTCCGCGTCGAACTGATATGTGCCCGGAAGAACCAGGTCGTTGGTCTTGGCAGCGCCGATGGTGTATTCGGTGTTCTTGACAGCCTTCTTGGTGCTGTTGATGTAGTAGTAGTTCTCGCCGTCGGTGACAACGCCCGCGTAGATGGCCTCGTCGTTGTCATAGTAGCGGAGCTCGCCGTCATTATCGCGTACCAGACCGTTCTTGGGAACATAGGTCTCCACGCCGTTGACGTAATGCTTGCCGTTGTACTCGCCGGTGTAATCGACAAAGCCGGTCTCGTCAACAACACAGTTGACGCCGTTGACTTCTACGGCTCCGGTGCCACGGGTCGCTTTGCCGAGCTCGAAGTAATAGAGCTTGCCGTCGACCGCGTATACAACGTTATTGAGCATCTTGGAATCTGCGCCGAAGCGATAAACGCCGTTCGGGAGCAGGCCGTGGTTGACATAGCACTCGCGCTCGATATCCGCTACCAGCGCCTTCTTGTTGGCAGAGGCGGCATAGTAGTAATCGCCGTCGATCTTATACATACCGTAGACGGTCTGTCCGTCGATCACATAATACTTGTGGCCCTTGTAATCCACAAAACCGGTCTCGTTGTATTCGCCGACCAGCTTGCCCTCATTGTCAAAGGTATACCAGTTGTACTTATCAGCAGTACGGTCATATACGGGGCAAAGTCCGGTATATACATAACCGTTGCGCGGGAAGCAGTAGGTATCACCGTCAATTTCTACCATCTGCTCATAAACAAAGTGATAGAAATCGGGTCCGTAGTAATAACGCTTGCCGTTTCCGTCAACTGCCCACTGACCGTCGATCAGCTTGCCGTTCTCTTCAAAGGTGTATTCGACCGCGCCGTTGTTCAGGGTCGCCACGGTGGTATAGGTGTCGGGATCGAAATAATACCAGTCGCCGTTGATGGTCTGCCAGCCGTAATACAGATTGCCGTTTACGCCGTAGTAGTAGTTTTCGCCGACCTTTTCCAGACCGTTGATGGGATAGACATCGCCGCAAGCGCATACAAGCTTGCCGTCCTGAACCGCATAGGTATGTCCGGTTGCGGGAACAACAGTACCCCAATCAACTACTGAGTTACAATCATCACAGAAGGTCCTGCCGGTGTAGCCATCCTTAGTGCAGGTGGGAGCAAGATCTTCAACAGCGTGAGCTTCGTGCTTGTGCCATCTGGTCTTGGAGCTCCAGTCAGCAGAATCGAACAGAGCGATACCGGTGGAACCCGCGGAAGTCAGACGGGAATAGTAGATCTCAGAATCGGTGACGATCTGATCGCCGGAGAAGGAACCGGTAGTTCCGTCGGTGAAGGTCACCTTGCCATAGTCAACGTCAACCTTAATATCCATAGGCCAGAGGGTCTTGGTGGACCACTCGTTAATGGGCGTCCATGTCCTGGAGCCGGTAGCCTCGGCGGTCTTGTCGCCGTAGGTCCAGCCTTCGCTCCACCATACGCGGATCGGCAGAGAAGCGATGACCTGCTCGCCGGCGAGATTAACGTTGCCGGTGCTCTCAAAGTGCAGTGTAGCGGTATGCTCGACCTCATCAACGGTGTATGTGCCGGTGAATCCGTCGGTAACCTCCATGCCCTGGAGCTCCCAGTCGTTTACGTTGTTGAGGTCAACGACCATATCAATAGCGGAAACTGTCTCGGCCTTTGTGGCAACGACATCAACATAATAGAGCGAGCCGCAGAGAGCCTTTTCGATGGTGGGATCGTGGGGAACGAGCTTGACTGTGGAAGCGTCGGTGTTAGCGTTGATGTTGATCTTGCGAACGACGCAAGCCTTGTTGCCCATAGCGTCGCTCATGTAGAACTTAGCGGTGTGAACGCCTGCCGCAAGGGTGAGGTTATCGGTGTAGATAGCGCCGCCTACATAGTTGCAGTTGACTTCAATGCCGTCAACAAAAGCCTGGGCGCTTCTGGTGTTCAGACCGGTGTAGTTGGATTTTGTTGTATCCTCGGCAACTGCCGCGGTAAAGGAAACAGTACCCGCGTCGATGGAAGGAGTCTCGTATCTGGGCATTGCTACTGTGGTACCGGAAATATCGTTGGCAACACAGCTTACTGTGCCGAATACAGGCTCTTCTCTGTCGTCTACGGCAGAGGAATAGTCAACGGTAACGTCGTCAACATAGAAGACAACGTCAGTGTTGATCGACTTGTCATAGGGTTTATTGAACACATACTGCAGATAAAGCTGGAAGATAGTGTTGCCGTTTTTGACTTCGACGGTATCTCCGGCAAAACCGGTCATATCGATCGTAATATACTGCCAGCCGGATTCTTCTACGCAGGAGCCTGCGTAAGACTTTGTATAATCATCGGGCATGAAAGTAACATTTTTGCCGTTAGGATCGGTGACCAGGGCGCGGAAAGCGGGATAGATACCGACAGCTTCTTCGGGAATGTACATCCAGAATCCGATAGCGGTGCATCCGGTCATATCAAGATCATCACCGTGATATACGAAGTTGACGCCCTGAACGCCGCCCCAGTCGCAGGTTTCGGAGAAGTCCGAATGCAGCGCCCACGCGTAGTCGCCGCTGTGAACCTGACCATTGGTGCTGTCTACAAGATAGGTAGAGCACTGATTGTGATAACCGTGCATATCTCTGGCAGTAATCAAATCGGTATTTTCGTCCTCAAAGTCGAGCACGACCACTGAGCCTCTGCCGAGGGTAAGGTTAGCGGTAGCGGTAATATCCTGACCGGCAAAAGCAGCGGTAACAACAGCAGAGGTGACCTCGGATTCCGCGGGAGCGGTAAAGGTCTTGCCGTTGATGGTGCCGATGGCATTATCGGACAAAGTAAACTGAATGTCGCCATCCTTGAGCGCAACAGCTTTCGCGCCTAAGAATGCGTTGACATTGAGGTCTACGGACTTGCCGAAGGGAACGGTGATGTTGTCCATCTCAAAGGCGATCCTATCGGGAATCGCTACGGTAACAGTGCAGGTACCGACAACTGCGTTATTATAAACGATCTGAGCGGTAACGTCGCCTTTTGTACCGTTAGAGGTGAACAGACCATTCTGGTCAATGGAACCTAAGGAAGTATCCGCAAGAGCCCACTGAGCCTCAGCGGGGATCTCTACCTCAGCACCGGAAAGGTCGGTGCCCAGAGCGGTAAACTGTACGGTGCTGCCGGGAGTAACAATATCGTTTTCGGCAGTGATGTGAGCAACCTCAAACTCGCCGGAAGCGGGAGCGGAGGAGATAAACATGATGCCGCTGGTGTTAGGTCTTTCAACACCCTCGGAAAGCGTACCATTGATTTCGAGGTCTTCGCCGGGACGCTGTGACAGGAAGGTGGAGGATCCGCCGCCGTCGCAGTTGACCGCATAGGAGCAGCCAAGGGACTTCATAGTCATGGCGAGCTCATAGGTGGACATACCGACGGAGAAGGGAGCCTGACGACCGTCGTTCATCAAAGTTACAACGGTACCGTCGGGCTTGATGCCTACTACGGAACGGGAAGCTGCGTCTTCGTGGTTCTCGGAAGGAATAACTACGCCGTCCTGAAGGATAAAGCCGCTGGAGGTAGGAATGACCTGCTCCTCGTAGCCGGTGAGCTGATCGGCGCTTGTGATGGTCTTCATCTCGACCTTGGGCATATCGGTAGGTCTTTCGTCCTTGTTGATGACCAAACAAGTCGGGAAACCGACGCTGTGGTCAAACATGGTATAGCCATCAACGACCATAACGCCGAGCGGTTCATTAACTCTTGCGGGATTACTAACATACTCCGCAGAGTTGTACCAGCTCAGACAGCAGTTCATACCGGCAACAACATTGTAGCCGAAGTTCTGCTCGATGTCTGCTGCATGCTTTGACATACCGGATACGTCATACTTGTCGGATGTGATGTAGGTCTCAGGCTGCATGTTGGTGTAACTGGTCATGACAGAGGCATACGGATTGTTAATATCCGCTTCAACGACATGAAGCACCTGACGGCGGCTGCCTGAACTGTTGTTGACAATGATCTCAGACTCCGTAATGCCGGGTGACAGATCCCAGTCTTGCTTCGAGACTACAGAGTAGTAGTTATCAATGCTTTCGTCATAGACATTGGCAGCCGACACCGCAAGCGGCATCGTGGAAACCAACATCATCGCGCTCAGCATCGAAGCAACTACGCGTGTGGGTTTGCGTTTCATTTTTTCTCTCCTTTTTTGTTTTTTTATATACAGTTCAGCACTTTGAAAGCGTGTGCCAAACCAAATATACAATCAAAGATAATTCTCAAAGGATCTTTTCGTATCACATACCAACACATTGTGATGGCTTATTTGCCGCTCGGGCGGCAGATCGGCTCTCCAATCGCCGTATTTTTGTGTTAAGTACGCCTCATAATCCGAAGGGATACGCACTGTAAGATCCTCAAAGGTCGCCAAAGCTCCTTCCCCATACTGGCTTTTGGGGGCGTATTCCCGCTTTCCCTGCCAATTGCCGTGGTTACACCAGACCGCCGACTGCTCCGGCGGCACCCGGCTGAGCAGCTGTTCCAGCTTTTGATTGGCACGATAGGTGCGCTTATGGCACCCCAGTATCCGTTCCGCCTTCAAAAAACACTGTGTGGCGGCTCTTCCCCTGACGTCATAGGCGCACAGGTTGTGCAGCTTGTAGAAGGATTTTTTTCGCTCAAACCACCACGTATGCTTGTCGGGATAGCCGTCCAGCGGAAAGATGTCGATGTAGATCCCCTGATGGATAGGCAGCCTGCGGTACGACGCCTCCAGACAGGTCGTGCGGCTGTCACGCAGCTTAGCGTATAAAAAGGGAACCTGTTTTTCGCTTTTATAGTGCTGCAAAAACAAATGCTCAGGCAACAGCGCGGGCGCTTTTTCCAAAAACCGCTCATAATCGCCGCGCAGCATACCGACGTCGATGTCGTCATCCCACGGGATGAAACCCTGATATTTGACTGCGCCGAGACAGCTGCCGCACACCAAAAAATACGGCAGGCGCAACGCTTCACACGCGGCGATAAACGCCTTGAGGATCTCTAACTCTGTTTTTTGAACTTCATTCATAACAAGCTCTTATATAAAGAAACATATTCTTGAAATTTTTTGTGTTGATCATAGCGCGCGGCTCTGTGAACACACGCCTCTGCGGCGTAGGGTTGATTCACACAGACGCGTTCTATCTCCGCCGCCAACGCCTGTACGTCTCCCCGCGGCACCACATTTCCGCAGGTTGCGTCGATGATCTCCGGACTGCCGCCGGTCGGATAGGTCAGCACGGGCGTACCACAGGCAAGCGCCTCTATGTTCACCGTGGGGAAATTATCCTCCCGGGTCGGATTGACAAAAACATCCGCCGCGCTGTACAGCCGCGCCAATGCCACTGCAGTATCGGTGCGCCCGACCGCCAGCATGTTATCTTTGGAAGGCAGTTCTGTCTTGGTGTCGCCCGCCAGCACAATGAGGAACCGGTCGTCCAGCCGCTCGGACAGCGATAAGAAATCCCGCAGACCCTTGCGGTCCTCCCAGCCTGCCGCAACGCCCAGCACGATGTATTTTCCTTGGTCATGGTATTCCCGCAGCACGTCCTCCTCCGCAGGGGAAAACACACCCAGATCGATGCCGTTGTTAATGACGCGCACCGGGTGACCGCCGCTCATCGGCGACTGCAAAAAGACATTTTTCAGCCACTGCGACGGCGTCACAACCGTAATCTCCGTTTGCTCAAAGAGCGCTTTCTTTAAGTCGAACCAGCGCGCGCTCCTGTCAAAGAACTGACTGTAGGTGCGCCGCTGAGGACAATCGGTACACCGGGTCTGCCATTTCGAGCAGTCGCAGCTGTCAAAATAGGTGCAGTAGCCCGTGAATGCCCAGCAGTCGTGAAAGGTCCAAAACACCTTGGTTTGGTGACGGCGCAGCCAATCAAACAACATCCCCAGATGACAGCCGTGCTGGTGCAGATTGTGAAGATGTACCACATCCGGCTGTATACGGTCCAGCTGTGCCAGCAGCTTTTCGGTCGCCGCCCTGCCCTCGAAGCCCCAATTGCCCGAAAGCCTTGCCGCTGCGGAAGCCGCTTTGCCAACCGAGGCGTATTTTACGCCCGCCGGGTGAGAGGAGCTGCCGCTGCCATATAAAATATAATTCTCAATGCCCTTGGCGCTCAGAATATCGCTGACCGCCGCGCAGATTTTTCCTGTGCTGCCCGACCCGCAAACAGCATTGATTTGAACGATCTTCATGCCGATCTCCAGAAAGGAATATAGGGATACACACTCAGCGTATCTGCACCGAAGGTCGCGTTGTAGAAGTAGTAGGCGGTAAAAAAGCCCAACATCGTCAGCAGGGCGACCTCCGACACCATGATGTTTTTAGGATGGGTATAATCAAAGACGCGGGTAACAGCGATGGGCACAAACAACAGGAAATAGTAATTCATCCGCATCGCGACGGGATTCACGCCGGCAAAAATCTGCAAAATGCCCGCCAGCACCAAGATATTGCGCAAGCCCAGGGAGTCGTCGTCCATCGCGTTGTTGTCTGGAACGACAAAGCTGAACACCACCATCGCTATCAGCAGCAAAAAGATAGAGATGGCGCTTGTCTGCTTGATTTCAGCGTCGTACAGCGAAGAAAACCAACTGCCGAAAAGATTGAACAGCCAGTTACGGAAGATAAATACGAAAACCGTCGTAATCGAGGCGGCGACAAACATATAGTACCACTTCATACGGATATAGTAGACCGGATAAAACAGCAGAATAATAAATGCCGACTTATGCATCAGCAGCGCGAAAACGGCCATCAGAGCAAAAAGCAACGGCTTCCGTTTTTTGGTAAAGTAGTAAGCGGGGACCATGAAGCTCATCGCCATTACCTGCCGCAGCGCCGAAAAATAAATGGCAAACAGACCGACGTTCAAAAAAATAACAATTGCCAGAAACAGATGATTTCGGATATTTTCACGGTACATATACCAAATCGGAACCAGCGAGGTGATCGCCGCCACCACAATGATCGCCCGGAAGTTATGGGTAAAAACGGCGATTATTTTTGAAAGGAAATAGTAACCCGCCTCATATTCCATACTAAAAGCATGCGCAAAAGCATATGGCCACGAATGTTTCATCGCGATTTTGTAAAGAAACTCATATGCGGCACAATCAATTCCTACTTCATAGGAGCGAAACAGCAGCAATATCAAAAAAATCAGAAAAAAAGCGGTGATGGTGCTCTTATGTGTGTTCTGCCTGTTAAGGACACAGTCGAATATGGCGATTGCGGCGGGAACAGCGACCATGACAAAATAAGGCCACATAAGCTTCTCCTTTCCTTTTTTGAAGTGCTCTTTATTGTGTATTCATTCTTCTGAATAATTTATAATAGCATTTTCTGATAAACGGTCTGGCTGCACCGTAGCACCGCATCAGAAACAAGGTCAAACGTTGTTTTATCAAAAATAAGTGCTTTGCCTTTGCGGCAGTCACACACAACCTCAGCGCTTCCGTATTATGGTATTTGGCGTTAAATGCGGCAAAATAATACAGGAAATTGTCTTCGCGCGTGCTGTTGCGCACCAGATCATCCAGCACCATCCGGCACATTTTTGTGCTTTCATCGGTGAAAAGCGCCCGTCCCGTCTGCGTCAGCTGTTTTTCGTGCACACGGGAAAGGACATCATAATCCTCCCGGTACACCATATTCCATCCGCCGAGGAACAACCGGATCCACATCAGCAGATCCTGCACATAGCGCAGGCTCTCGTCAAACAAGCCGCACGCGTCAAACGCCGCTTTGGGGATCATGAAACAGCAGCCTCCAAAGGAGCTGCCGCAAAACAACTGCTTCAGCACCAGCTCCCAAGGGTTGACCTCTGTAGTGGACAGCTGTGCAATCGGCGCGCTTTTTCCGATCTCCTGCGACGCCGCGTTGATGGTTTTTTGTCGGCAAAAAGCCACACACCGGCTTTGGTTTTCCAGCGCCCGAACCTGACGCGCCACCTTTTCCGGTTCATAGGCGTCGTCATGGGAAAGCCATGAAAAATACTTTCCTCTCATTTCGCGGATACCCAGATTCAAGGCGGAGGACACTCCCCCGTTTTCCTTCTCAAAATATCGAACGCGGTCGCCGTACGACTGCACCAGCCGGCGGGTCGCCCCGTCATCCGTAGAGCCGTCATTCACCACGATGATCTCTGTGTTTTCGTAGGTCTGCGCCAAAGCGGAATCAATGGCTTCTTTGACATAATTCGTTCCGTTATACACGGGGATCACGATGGAAACGAGCGGCTGATCCTTGCGAGTAAAATCTGTCATTCAATTCACCCTGTCATTTCTTTTGCCGCAGAAGCACACCGCGTCACGCCAGCCCCAGTCTCTCAAGGGTCGTTCGGACAACGACACGACGGTCAAACAGCTGTTCTGCGCGCTTTCTGCCTGCCGCGCCCATTGTTTGACGCGCTTCGTCGGATAAAGCCAAAAACCGCTTCATTTGCCGGTAGAGATCCTCCGCGTTTTGCTTCTCGCATACATAGCCGGTTTTGCCGTCCTCCACCGCCTCCAGACAACCGTGGATGTTGCTGGTGATGACGGGTCTTCCCATGGCGGCTGCCTCCAGATTGGTATTAGCCATACCTTCATGCCATGATGGCAGCACAAAGCAGTGGGACTGTTCGATAAACGGTCGGACGTCCGTCTGATAGCCTAAAAACCGCAGCCAGCCTTGCTTCTCATACCGCTCCATGACGGCTTGATAATCTTCCTCGCAGCTTCCCAGCACATCCAGCACACACGGATGTCCCTCCGCAACGAGTCTTTTCATGGCGTCAAACAACTCATTGACGCCCTTTTCTTCCATGACCCTTCCGATAAACAAAAACCGAACCGGTTCGCCCGAGGGATATTCTGCCTGACGAAAGTGCTCGGTGTCCACTCCTGCGCCGTTCAGTACAAAAGCTTGTTTCCGCGTACAAATACGGCTGTTGAGGAAACTGTCGCAGTTCTCCGCGTTTTCAAAGAAAACCGTATCCGCCCCTTTCAAGGCGGTTCTATACATGATTGTCACCATGGATTTGACAAAGCCCTCGTTTTGGAAGGCGGTGCCCAAACCCGTAATATTGGCAGCATAAGGGATTTTTTTCTTTTTTGCCATGTAGCCGCCGTAAATATTCGGCTTGATGGTATAGGTGATGATAAAATCGGGTTTTTCGGCTTTGAACAGCGTGGCATACTTTTTTAACAGCGACAAATCCTTAACGGGATTCATCCCGCGGCGTTCCATATCCGTTTCGATCACCTTGGCGCCAAGAGCCTGCAGCTCTTCCCACTTCATGCCGGCCGGGACAGAGATCACCACCTCGTTGCCCGCCGAACACAACTCTCTGATCAGCGTTTCTCTAAAATGAAACATCCCGGCGGAACTGTTGCCGAGTATCAATATTTTCTTCGCCAAGTCCGTTCCTTTCTTACCTTACCATTACCTCAACATATTTCATCATATATACGCCTTCGTCATAGGCGCCGATACGCTTTTCGTTAACGATGCCGTTGAGGTTGTTCACTATCATCTGCATATGGTCGCAGCCGCATGCATACGCGTGCGGATAGCCGCCGCCAAAGCGCGGATTGACCTCCGAGATATAGTACGCGCCGTCCTTTTCAAACAGGTCGATATCGATCGGTCCCGAAAAACCACATTCCTTTACAAACCGCTCGATCAAAGCGAACAGCTTTTCATCCTTGAACGAAACCGCCTTGTCGGTCTCGCCGGCTCTCATTTTCAGCTTTTCCTTCGTGAAAACGGAGACCACTTCGTTCGTCAGCATGTCAATGTAAACATCCGCGCCGATCTCACGGTCGCCAAGATGCTCCTGGATCATCAGATCCTGTTCATGCGCGAACAAAAGCTCAACCGTTTCACGGTCAGTCGCCACGGAGACCGCGATACTCGCGCTGCCCCTGACCGGCTTGACAAAAACGGGAAAGGTAATGCGTCCTGCCTCCGCGTCGGCAAAAAACGCCTCTTTATCAATATAGGAACGGGCGCATGAATAGCCGTGCGCTTTCATCCAGCAATACAGCTGATACTTATCAAGCGCCAGCTCACACAACTCATAGGAGGAGCCGACTACCTTGACGCCGTTTTCCGCGAACATCCGCTCGTGCGCCGCCAGCAGCGACAGCTCCGGATCGATGAGAGAAAGCACCGCGTCCACCGCTTCTTTGCGGCAGATGTCCAACACGATGTCGATATAACGCGGGTCGCTGATGCGCGGGACGATATAGTGCGCGTCTGCCTCATAAAGCGCGGGCGCCGTCGGCAGCATATCGGCGGCGATGACGCGTGTTCCCTTGACCCGTCTGAAATACTGTACGATTTTATTGCGTGTTCCCGCACTCAGCAATAATAGGTTCATTTTCTACATAGACCCCTTCAAATAATCAAAAAACAGCGGCATACCGCCCGTGTGGATAAAAAGAATGTTTTTGCCCGAAACACCCCGATCCTTAAGATATGCCTCCATTCCGCAAAACGCCTTTCCGGTATAGGTCATATCCAGAGGCACTCCGTATGCCGCCAGCGCGCGGTCAATCGTTGCCGCCACCGCATCGTCGGCTGCGCCGTAGCCGCCCGAAACATAGTCGTCGATAAAATGCGTGTGCCGTTCTACGCTCTCCTCGGTCGCGGCAGGCAGATAGTCGCGGATGCTTTGCAGCACCACCTCGCGTCCGTAGGGACATTTTCTGGCGATGCTGATGCCGATGATCTGCCGCTCATCCCGGTGGATAAGCTGCCCGCAGACCAGTCCCGCCTGTGTGGTGCCGGTTCCCGAGGCAAAAAAGATATAGTCAAAAAACAGGTTATGTTTTTTTTCAAACTGTTTAATTTCTTCGTAACACTGCCGATAGGCATGCGTTCCGATATTGCCGTGACCGCCTCCCGGAATAAAATACGGGTTTTTGCCCTGCTCCCGCAGCGCCGCCAGCGTGTTTTCGATGGTGTCGTGTACCGCTTCGACGGGCACGGCGGTGATGTGCGCGCCGAAGCGCTTCATCAGCAACCGGTTGAAGGTGGGGACGTCCGCCCCATCGGGCGAGATGATGTGGCAATCCAGCCCTTTTTGTGCGCACAAATTAGCGATTACGCGGCAGTGATTGGAACCGGCGCTCCCGTAGGTCACCACACAGTCGCTGTGCAGGCGCTCGACCTCCTCAGCGAACAACGCCGCCTTGCGCGCCTTGTTGCCGCCGAAAGAAAAGGGCAGCAGGTCGTCGCGCTTGATATAAATACGGTTGCCGGAACACACGTCCAAAAGCCGCACGGGTGTCGGGTCGTTTGTCGGCACATACGCGCCGCGCGTCATGCCGTAACGGTATCTGTCCACATACACGCCGTGTGAGAGGACATTGTTTTCCAGCAGCGCCTCCGGCACAAAGCCCAGACAGGCAAATAGCCGCTGCGCGTCGCGGTTTTCCACTTCCGTATATAAATAAACTCTGTTCAGCTGTAAGGTATCAAACGCGTGATCGAGCAACATCCGAGAAGCGCGATATGCGATGCCCCTGCGCTTGTAATCCGTTTCTCCCATCGAGATATAGTACTCCGCAGTGCCGTTGTTTCTGTCGATGGACAACAGCCCGATCAGACCCACAGGAACGCCGTCAACTTCGACGACCGTGTCATACCGGTCTTCACGGTATTGATTCTTCTCGAACCAGCGCAGTGTTTTGTCATATTCCAGCGGAAGCTCATAATGCAGGAAACGATTATTAGCGGGATTGTTGATCCATTCTATTTTCTTGGGAATATCGCTTTTTTCAAATTTTCGAAGCGTTACACTCATATTCTTTCCTTCTCGAATCGTCCAGTCTTCCGGCGGGAATCTGGCTGCCCATCAGCACATCGGAGCGCTTGATTGTCTTGACAACAGTCAGCAGCAGGATCTTGATATCTCCCCAAAACGTGATGCGGTCGGCATATTGCACATCATACGCCAGCCGCTCGTTCCACGGCGAGGTGTTTCGCCCATGTACCTGCGCGTAGCCGGTCAGGCCGGGACGGACATCGTGACGTCGCCTTTCCTCCTCCGTGTACCACGGCAGATAGCTGACCAGCAGCGGCCGCGGTCCGACAAAACTCATGTCTCCCTTGAGGATATTGAGCATCTCCGGCAGCTCGTCCAGTGAACTTTTGCGCAGCAATCTGCCGAATGTTGTCAGCCGCAGATCATCGGAAAGCAACGCTCCGTTTGCGTCGCGCGCGTCGGTCATGGTGCGGAATTTATAAAGCTTGAAGATCCTCTCGTCCTTGCCGGGACGTTCCTGCGTAAACAAAACAGGACTGCCCAGCTTGATCCGGACAAACAGCGCCACAACAGCGTACAGCCAAGAAAACAGTATCAAAATCAACAGAGAGCCGATTATATCCAACGGGCGCTTGAAGAACCGCTCATAAACGCCGTGCGGCTGATGCCTGCTCATAGCCGCCTCAGTCAAAGCAGCGGCGGATCGCTTGAATGATCCTTTCCTGCTGCTCCTCAGTCATTTTGATGTCGCTGGGAAGACAGAGTCCCCTGTTGAACAGATCCTCGCCCGTGCCGCCGCTGACAGTGACAAAATCGCAGTTTGCAAACAGCGGCTGCATATGCATAGGCTTCCACAGCGGTCTGCCCTCGGTGTTAATGGAAAGCAGCGCCTCCAATATCTCTGTCGGACAGCTTTTGCCCGTTTCATAAACATAACTCGCCTCGCTGTCGGTGCGGCGCTGTTCACACATTGCCTCCGGATCCACCGTCATACAGGACAGCCAAAAGTTCGGCTCACTGTTTGCCGTATCGTAGGGGTTCATTTGAATGGGCAGCCCCTTTAAGCCCTCTTGATAGCGCTCATATATCGCCTTTTTCCGGGCAATGTGCTCCTCTAAGTACTCCATTTGACCGCGGATCACGCCCGCGATTAAATTGCTCATCCGGTAGTTGTATCCCGGTTCCGAGTGCTGGTACCACGGCGCGTTGTCGCGGCTTTGGGTCGAGTACTTTCTCGCCTTTCGCGCCATTTCTTCGTCGTCCGTCAGCAGCATACCGCCGGAGGTCCCGGTGATTATCTTGTTGCCGTTGAAGCTTACTACACCAATATCACCCAGCGTGCCTGTCGACCTGCCCTTGTAGCTGGCGCCGAACGATTCGGCGGCGTCCTCAATGATAACGGCGCCATGCCTGTCGCAGATAGCGCGAAGCTCATCAAAACGGCAAGGCGTGCCGAACAGATTCACCAACATCACATGCTTTACGTCAGGGTACCGCTCAAACGCTTCTTCCAGCGCCGCGGGATCCATGTTCCACGTAGTCGGCTCCGCGTCGATCAAAATCGGTACACCGCCCAGATAGACAATGGGATTGACCGTAGCGATAAAGGTCATATCAGAGCAAAACACCTTGGTGCCCTCGGTAACACCTGAGAGCCGAGCCGCCAGATGCAGCGCCGCCGTGCCGGTAGTCAGCGCGACGGCATAGCGCCTTCCTGTCTTTTCGGCGACCAGCTTCTCTGCCTCATCGATATTTTTGCCGACGGTAGAAAGCCAGTTCGTGTCAAATGCTTCCTGTATATATTGCTGTTCCTTATCGTGCATGGTGGGAGATGATAAGAAGATCTTTTTCTCAAAAGGTTTAATTGTTGCCCTTAAACTCATTTTTTCTCATTTCCTGTGATTATTTCTATTTTACAGACTCCGTGGGCTCTTTCTGATAGTACTCATCATAGTAATAATAGTTGGAGCCTTTTTTGCGGTAATACTTGCTGTATCGACTGCGGCTGCCCTTGCCGTTATACACCATGCCCAGCACCTTCGCGTCGGAAAAATTCATTTGACGGAAGGTTTCCTTCAGCTTTTGGAACTCAGACAGATTGTGCCGGACAACAACCAGGTAGCCGTCTACGGTATCTGACAGAATCACCGCGTCCGTCACCACCGTTACCGGCGGAAAATCCAGTATGATATAGTCATAGTATTCCTTCAGCAACCGAAGCAACCCCTTCATCTGCTCGGAGCTGAGCAGCGTAGTAGGGTCGGGCGGAATATCGCCCGAGGCAAGCACGTCTATGCCGTATTCATCCACGTGCTGGATAAGGTTGCCCTGCACATCCTCGTTGCCCGCCAGATAGTTGCTCAGCCCGGGCTTGGGGTTGATGCCGATTTTTGAGGCTATGGTGGGCAAACGCATATCACAGTCTACCACGATCACCTTTTTGTTTGCCTGCGCGAAGGAGATCGCAAGATTTATAGCCACGGTGCTTTTGCCTTCGCCGCGGTTTGCGGACACAATACCTATACATTTGCTGTCGGAACCGGGCAGCGAAAACAAGACGTTTGTGCGCAGCGACTTGTATGCCTCGCGCATAGGAAAGGAGGAATCCTCAGACAAGAGCATCTTTTTCGGATCAAATAATTGTGAAACGGTCTTACGCTTTTTTATTCTCATCCGTCTTTTCCCCTCCGTCCTTTTCCTGGTAGTAGTAATTATAGTAATATCCCGATTTTCCGTTTGAGTGACTGTTCACATCGGGCAGAACGCCCAGCACGGGAACACTGAAACGGCTCTCAACTTCCGATTCATCATTGATGGTATCGTTACTCAAATAGCGGATAATCAGCACAATAATGGTCAATAACATTCCCAAGCCAAATCCTATCAACGTAAACTTTTTATAGCTCGGCTTGTAGATGCTCGTAGGCGGCTGCGGGTACTCAACTATTTTCATCGAGCTGCCCTCAACAATATCTGCCATGATCTCAGGCGCCACACCCGCAACAGAGGTCGCGATGCGATAGGATTCCTCAGGGCTTTTTGCAACAACAAACACCTGAATGATCTCGGTTTCGTCTTGGATCCGGGTCGAAACCATAGCTTTCAGTTCTTTGACCGTATAATCCATAGACATCGCCTCATCGGCGGAAGCTAAGATAGTGTTGGATTTAAGGATCGCGGAATAGGTCTTTACAAGCTCCTTAGCGGCGTTGACGTCAGAGCTTGTCAAAAACTCCGTGCTGGAGCTGGAAGCGGCATGCTTGTTGTTGACATATGCCGTAAACCCGCAGCGGTAGGTGGGATGAACAAAGATCTTCACCGCCGTAAAAGTCAGTACAGCCGAAATGGCGCCTACCAATACTATGAGCCAAAGCTTTTTTAAAAGGAAAAGAAGCAAGGGAAGAATATTGATTTCTAAGCCAATATCCTTTTTGTCTTTCTTTTCTGTTTTTTCTATCATTTTTTTCATTTAAAAATCATACTCCATATCATCAATGCTGAATTGAATAAAAGCCAACTGATCGCGGCGACAGGGTCTGTGCTTACCCTTTATTGTTTTTGCCTTGCAAACCGAGATTTTGTTTTTTGCCGCTTTGATACAGGCAACACCTTATACTGCTAAATCAAGCGATACCGACATATTGCTCCCCTTCGATCTGCTTTTGAAAAAGCTCGATAGTATTTAAGCAAAATCAAATCAGCCGCGGCGCTGTATGCGCCCTCATATTATACCGTAAAAAAAGAAACTACTTGCCTTATAATCTATCCACCTCAATTTATCATCAAAAGACACATAAAAACAAGTATATTATATCATTTTTTCACAAAATGTCAACTAAAATATATGCAGTTATTACTAAAGAGCGGTTTTTTTAGATATATATAAAGAATAATACGTAATCTCAAAAAAAATGCTGGCGCTCAAGTGCAATATTTTATCGAGCTTTCAGCACTAAAGTCAAGTAAGGCCTCAGCATTTTATTCTCCGTCGACTCAAACTTATAAATTATTTTTATATAACGGAATTGCCGAAGGGATGTGTATGTATATACATACATTAGAAAAGACAAAGACGGAAAACTCGCATAAATACGTGTGCTCCGTCTTTTTCCGCATTATTACTATTTTGAACACATACTGCCTCACGCGGCGCGACATTCGACAACTTTGCGTAGTCTATTGTTTTTTTGCGCGTTCCTGCCTTGCACAGAATGTCGCTAGTGAACACCGAACGGTCCGGGACTTGATGTGATAATCCATTTTCCCAAAGATTTTTCAGGCGCAAAGCTGCAGCAAGTGCGCTATCGCCGGAATGGTTTTTCCCTGCTGGGCGGTGGTAGTGCTCAGCAGCGCGCCAGTCGCGACAAAAAGGATATTGTGCAGAGCTCCGCTGCCCAGCTCGCCGAGTATCTTTGAGCATAGCACCGAAGCGCAGCAGCCGCAGCCCGAGCCGCCCGCGTGAACATCCTGTTCCTCGCGGTCAAATATCAGCAGTCCACAGTCGCTGTGCCTGTCACTAAGCTCTACACCCTCGCGCCGCATAAGATCATAGAGTATCTCGCTGCCAACCAGCCCCAGATCACCTGTGAAGATACGGTCATAGTCCCGCACAGACGTCCCCGTATCCCGCAAAAACCGCAATATGGTCTCCGCCGCGGCAGGTGCTGTTGTCAAGGTGGGACCATAAAAAAGTTTTTTGAAAGCTATTCCCTATTTGTTCTTGGTATGGTATAATATGATTGTTATTAATATCATTTGATACTACGTTGTAGTTCCCTATTTGTTCTTGGTATGGTATAATTTAAATGCGCTCCGAAATCCGTCATCTGCCGTTGTAGTTCCCTATTTGTTCTTGGTATGGTATAATTCTGTGGGAAAACATAGGCGACACTTCACGGTTGTAGTTCCCTATTTGTTCTTGGTATGGTATAATTTATCGCGCGTTGCGATCGTGTGCATGGGTGTTGTAGTTCCCTATTTGTTCTTGGTATGGTATAATTCGCCTATGATGTCATCGAAGGCGAACACCGTTGTAGTTCCCTATTTGTTCTTGGTATGGTATAATGCTTCCGCAATGGCGGGCGTGTTGTCTGTGGTTGTAGTTCCCTATTTGTTCTTGGTATGGTATAATGCGCCTGCACCGTCCGCGCCATCTTGAACAGTTGTAGTTCCCTATTTGTTCTTGGTATGGTATAATTTAATGCTGTTTTTAGTAGCATTAACACTCGTTGTAGTTCCCTATTTGTTCTTGGTATGGTATAATGCAACGGGAATTTCAATTATGGGATTCGGAGTTGTAGTTCCCTATTTGTTCTTGGTATGGTATAATAGGGACGCAAAATCCCCGATAAACACTATGTTTATCGGGGTTTTTGTATATTAAAAAACTTCTTTTTGAGATTATAATTCCATAATCATTCGCGTTTTAAAAGTAACCGTCAAATGAGGAAAATGAACATCCGCCACAGATACTGGTTTGGTACTGTGGCGGATGAGATTATTTATCGATAATTTGTTCAGTTGAGTGAAT
>CADBHB010000026.1 GCA_902794395.1 uncultured Ruminococcus sp. | reverse complement strand
TATGGTAATTATATCATTTATTCTAAAGAAATGCTATATCCCACCGAATCAGGTTTCATTCATCGTGGCGCCGTCTAGCGGCATGGGGATTTAGTATAAAACGGCGGGATTAGCGATCTTCTGCAAAAAAAGAGCACCGCGCTTTCGCACGGTGCGTAAAACAACGTTATCAGTCAGCGGAATAAGGAAGCAGCGCAAGGTGACGCGCGCGCTTGATCGCTGTGGTGAGGTCACGCTGATGTCTTGCGCAGGTTCCTGTTACACGGCGGGGAAGGATCTTTCCTCTCTCGGACATATAACGGCGCAGACGGGCAATATCTTTGTAATCGATATGCTCTACCTTATCAACGCAGAAGCCGCAAACCTTCTTGCGGGACTTTCTGCCGCGATTGTTGGGTCTTTCAGCCATGGTGAGTTCTCCTTTCGTGAGAATATTTCAAATCGTTATTATCCATTCATTCGTCAAAACGGCAGGTCGTTGTCCATCGGCATATCCTGAAAATCAGCCGCGCTGCCGCTCTGGTAAGAGGGCTGCTGGGGCTGAGGCGCGGGCGCGCTGTAGCTTTGACCGCCGCCGTAGCCGGGGGCGTCATAGGTCTGGCTGCCGCCGTAGGACTGGTTGCCGTAAGCGTTGCCGTAGCTTTCGCGGTTAGGCTCGCGGCGCTCGCCGGTGAAGGACACGTTGTCCGCTACCACCTCGGTGACATAGCGGTTGGTGCCGTCCTTAGCCTGATAGGTTCTGGATTGCAGCTGACCTTCAACCGCAATCATAGAGCCCTTTCCAAAATAACGGCAGACAAATTCCGCGGTCTGTCTCCAACATACGATGTCGATGAAGTCCGCCTTGCGCTCCTCGCCCTGCTTGACGTAATTGCGGTCAACGGCGATGCGGAAGCTGGTGACGCTTACGCCCGAGGCAGTGGTTTTCAGCTCGGGAGCAGCGACAAGTCTGCCCATTAAAATAACTCTGTTCAACATAATTCATTCATCCTTTCGTGTTCAGGCTTTCGCCCTACCATACTGTCATTCGTCTTCTTTTTTGATGATCATTGAACGCATTACGCCTTCTGTGATCCTAAACTTACGGTCAAGCTCCGCGGGGAACTCGGCTGTAGATTCAAAGTCGAACAGAACGTAATAGCCTTCGCTTTCCTTGTTGATGAGATAAGCGAGCTTTCTTTTGCCCCACTCGTCAACATTCTTCAAAGTGGCATTCTGTTCAATGAGGGTCTTGAATCTTTCCACCATGGCCTGGACGCCTTCCTCACCATTTTTAAGGGAAACGATCATGACGGTCTCGTAATTTGCTGTTACTGCCATTTCTTTGCACCTCCTTCTGGACATTATGGCGGATTGCTCCGCAAGGATTTGTCGCACAATGCAACAGATATATTATATCACGAAAAATGACTTTGTCAACCAAAATTTACAATTATTTTGTCAGGTCGGCGCGTTTTATTGGGGCTTTAACAGATTGACAAAAACGTTAAATAATATATAATATATTAAGATAAGATAAGAAGCGCATGAAACCGAGCGGGAACGCTTTTTCAGCCTTCCTTCTCAACTCTCGACTGACAAAGGATGTGTTTGTTTGTTCACTTCTATTTGGAAAGAACACAAGGGCTTCGGAAAGCAGATTTTTCTTTTAGCGAAAAATGAGCTTATCAAAACCTACAAGGGCGCCGTTATAGGTCCCTTTTGGTCGGTGGTAAAGCCCGCGTTTACGATCTTTGTATACTGGTTCGCGTTCTCTATCGGCATCAAGGCGATGAGAATGGTCCATGTGCACCTAAACGGAATGGAGCACAAGGCGTTTGACTTCAAGTTCTTCACCTTTATGTTCGTGGGCATAGTGCCGTGGTTCTTCATTCAGGAGCAGATAATCCAAGGCTCCAAGACCCTGCGCACCAACCGACAGTTCATCACCAAGGTGAAGTTCCCGGTTTCCACCATCCTCACCTACACCTGCCTCTCAAGGCTGTTTGTACACCTGTTTTTGGCGGTCATCCTTTACGTCTACATCATTTATTACCGCCTTACAAACGGCATGCCGCCGTGCAGCGTGTACGACCTGCAATTTTTCTTCTACTGTCCGCTTATGTTCTTCTTCTTTTTGGCGCTGTCGTGGTCTACCGCCCCGATGTCGGCGTTCTCAAAGGACTTTGAAAGCCTTATCGTGTCTGTTATGAGCGGCATTTTCTGGCTGTCGGGCATCATGTATGACTCCTACAGCTTCAAGGGCGGACTCAAATGGGCCATGCTCATCAACCCCATCAACTTCTTCGCAAACGGCTACCGCAACGCCTTTTTGTATAACCGCGGCTTTTGGGTGTACAAAACCGAGCTGGTCGTCTTTTTGGCGGAGCTTATCGGCATTACGCTGCTGGGCGTCTTTAACTACAACCGTTTAAGAAAGACGCTTCCCGACGTGCTTTAAGGAGGAAATACCATGTCAGACACCATTATTTCCTTTAAAAACGTCAGCAAAACCTACATCCTCTACAAGAGCGACCAGGCGAGGTTCAAGGCGCTGTTCATAAAGCCCAAGAACCCCAAGACCAACAAGGCGCTCAACAACGTGAGCTTTGAGATAAAGCGCGGCGAGTCCGTGGGCGTAATAGGCGACAACGGCGCCGGCAAGTCCACCATGCTCAAGATGATAACGGGCGTAGCCTTTCCCGACGAGGGCGAGATCTTCGTAGACGGCAAGGTAGCGGCGCTGCTGGAGCTGACAGCGGGCTTTTCGCTGGAAATGACCGGCAGAGAAAACATCTATCTCAAGGGCTACATCCTCGGTCTGGAGGATCACTACATCAAGGAGATAGAGGAAAATATCATAGAATTCGCCGAGCTGGGCGACTACATCGACCAGCCCGTGCGCACCTACTCCAGCGGTATGAAAATGCGTTTGGGCTTTGCCATCAACGTCAACATAGAGCCAGACGTGCTGGTGGTTGACGAGGCGCTGGCGGTAGGCGACGCAAGCTTTAAAAGAAAGTGCAAGGATAAGATCAAGGAGATAATCGACGCAGGCACCACTGTGCTCTACGTCAGCCACAACGCCGCCTCTGTAAAGGAGATCTGTCCGCGCGCCATCTATCTGCGCAAGGGCACCGTTATCTTTGACGGCGACACCGACGAGGCGCTTCAGGTATACAACGACTACAAGGAAGCGCAAAAGGCAAAGAAAAAGAAAAAATAAGCTGAGATTCAGGTTGATAACCACGGGTCAATAATATGATAAAGGATAAACTCAATCAATTTGAAGCCGACTGGGCGGCGATGCCGCAGGTCGAAAAGGAACAACTGAACAAGCTTAACGGCAAAACCATACTTATCAGCGGACATACCCTTGCCCGCTGTCTTTGCTATGCGCTGATTTATCAAAGCGAGCAAAAGGGACGCGGCATCCGCGTGATCTACGCGGGCGACTGCGGGGACTTTTACCCCGAATGTACCCGTAGCGAATACTTCTCCTCCGTAAGTTATGATTCTTTAAAAGAATTAAATAAGGTAGATTACCTGATACACACGGGCTTTTGTCAAGAGAAAAGCGAGCACTTTCCCTCGGATTTTGCCGAGGAGGTGCGCCGCGTGAATCTGCTGGCGGAGTTTGCCGACCGCCGCGGCGTGCAGACCGTGCTGCTAAGCGACAGCCGAGTTTACGGCAAGGGCAGACCCAACCGAGTATACTCCGAAAACGAGTACGCTCCGCTGCAAAACACCGAGGAGCTGACCTTTGACAACCAGCTGCTGCGCACCATTGAAAGCCTTTGGCACTGCCGGCAAAAGGGAGCGGGCTTTTCGCTGACCACCCTGCGCACGGGCATAGTGCTGGGCGCGTGCAGCGGCATTAAGACCCCGCTTGACGGGGCGCTCAAGGCGGTAGCCGAGGGCAGGAGTTATTCGCTTACCAACGGCAAAAAGCTTTCCTACGTCTACCTTACCGACGTGTTCCGCGCCATAGTTTACACCCTCTGCGGCGTTTTGCGCGGAAATCAGACTTATAACGTCGTCGGTCTGAACGGCACCGCCTCCGCGGGCACTGTTTCGGCGATACTTCACGATGTTTACGGTGAGCAGGCAAGGCTCAGCCTGACCGAGGGCGACGAGGAAAACGCCTGCGCGATCTCGGGAGGCAAGATAATCAACGACGGCTGCCCGCCCGCTATCGACATGGCGACCGCGCTGGAGCTATGCATGATGTCTTATTTGCCCGACACCTCAGACATCCAGCTGCCCAACACCCACGACGGCAGGCTGAGCGCCATACAAAAAATGCAGCTGAGCTATCTGCTTGAGGTAGACCGCATCTGCAAAAAGCACAACATAAAATACTTCCTCGGCGGCGGCACGCTGCTCGGCGCGATACGCCACCACGGGTTCATCCCCTGGGACGACGATTCCGATATTATGATGCTGCGCGAGGATTACGATAAATTCGCCCGTATAGCCCAGAGCGAGCTGCCTGCGGGAATGACCTTCCAGTCCGGCAAAACCGACCGCAACTGCTTCTACGAGTTTCACAAACTGCGCGTTGAGGATACGGTTTTCGCCTCGGAGCTGGCAAAAAATCACACAAAGATAAATGTCGGCATCGCCTTTGACATCTTTTGCCACGACAAAACCGCCAATTCTTGGACGGGTCAAAAGCTCCATCTCGCCATGACTCTGTTTACCCGCGCGCTGGTGCTGAACAAATGGAACCACCGCAAGGCGGACAACGGCAGCCGACTGCAGTCGGCGGTGACGAACTTCTTTGTGAAGGTGTTTCCGCTGAGGTTCAGCTTTTTCCTGATGAACCACACAATTAGTTTCTTTAAAAGAAAAAAGAACGCCAAGTATCTCTACGACGGCATGGGCAGGAACGTATACAACGGCTGCTTTGACGCGGGTATACTGGACGAGGTGATATACAAGGATTTTGAGGGCTATCCCCTGCCCGTTCCAAAGCGCTATGACGAGTATCTGCGCTTCCTCTACGGCGATTATATGGAGCTGGCGCCCTTGAGCACCCGACTCGGCTGTCACGAGATACTGCTCTGTGACATAGGAAAATACGATAATTTATGATATAAAATTTAGGCGTGCACCGCAACTTACGGCGCACGCCTTTTTTGTATCTTATACGTTTCCGAATAAGGTTACGGGAGTGTAGCTGTGATTGACAGCGGGCAAGAACACCTCAAAGACGTCCCTTGCGCTGAGCTTAAGACTGGAGGTGTTGACGCAGGGATGGCAGCCGATGAAGCTGTCGTCGAGCAGATCGCTGTCTACCAGCAGGGTCACGGCGTTTTCGCGGTCATTCATCAGGCCCATTACGCTGACCGAGCCGGGCAGGATGTCCAGGTATTCGAGCATATGCTCCTCGGACGCGAAGCTAAGGCGCGCCGAGTTGATCTGAGCGCTAAGTTCCTTGGTTTTGAAGGGCTTGTCCGCGGGCATCATCAAAAGGTAAAAGCGGGTCTTTTGCCGATTGCAGAGAAACAGGTTCTTGCAGATAGTAGCCCCCAGCACCTCGTCTATCGCCTTGCATACCTCCATCGTCTCGGCGGGTGCGTGGTCTACGCGCTTATAGCTTATGCCCAGCCGGTCCAATAATTCATATACCCGTCTCTCGCGCGGCAGACGCGTTTCGAGATCGTCGGGTCTTCCCTCAAATAATCGCATATCTTTCCCTCATTTTCTATCGGTATATATCCAACGCCAACGGGCGAAGAACGTCATAAAGAACAGCAGCACGCCCGCAAGCACCTTTGCCCCGACCGCCGCCATACCCAAAAAAAGCAGCGCCCACAGCAGCAGGGTGTTAAGCACAAATAACGCTGCGGCTACCGAAGCGCAGCGCGGCGCAGACAGCCGTCGATAGGCGGGCAGCCGCCGCGACAAGATACCCAGCAGGAAGTATTCGAGCGGAGCGGTGACGCAGCGCGCGGCGAGGTTGGCGCAGAGCAGCCTTGTAAAGAACGGCAGCGGCAGGTTGAAGAACAGCAGAGAAAACAGCAGCACGTCAAGCGCGAAGCAGCCGAACGACGGCGCGGAGAACTTGACGATCTCCCAATAGATCCTGACGGAATCCCCGATAGCCTTGAAGTGTGAGGTGCTGTTGCCGCCGATGTACACGGTGCGGATAGGTACCTCGCGCACAGGCTTGCCTCCCCTGACCCACCACAGCAGGATGTTCATTTCGTATTCGTAGCGACCTCCCTTTACCGAGCGCATAAAGGGCATGGAAAGGTCGGAAAAACCGCGCAGACCGGTTTGAGTGTCGGTGAGCCTCCTGCCGGTAGACAGAATGAACGCCGCCTTGGTGTAAACGTTGCCAAACCAATTGCGCAGCGGCATGTCGCGGCTGATGGTGCGGCAGCCCAGCACAAGGGCTTCAGGGTAGCGCCCCGCTGTTTCGCTTACCGCGAGGATGTCCTCAGGTCTGTGCTGACCGTCGGCGTCGGCAGTGACCACCGTATAGGGCGGCGCGAAATGCTCGGCGATATAAGCAAAGCCCATTTGCAGCGCCGCTCCCTTGCCGCCGTTTTCGTTGGCGGTGATGACGTCGGCGTAGGACCTTGCCTTTTCAAAAAGCGGGCGAAAGTCTTTTCCGCTTCCGTCGTCCACAACCACTACCGACATCCCGTGAGAATAGAGCGTGAACACAAGGTCCGTCATCGCCGCGTCGGGCTTGTATGCGGGTATCAAAACTATTCGGCGCATGTCAGGACCTCCTTTCATTTCCGTTTCGTATTTTACCATAAAAAAGCAAAAAACACAAGACATAAGAGCCGAGAGTTTAAATAGGAGTATTATTTATAGTTAAACACCAGCCCCTCTCAACTCTCAACTCTCAACTCTAAACTAAAAGAGCGCCCTGCTTTCGGAAAGCAGAACGCTCTTGAACTGTAATTTGTGATTTTGGAACGGCAGCTTATTTAAGGCTGTTCTGGATAGCGACCGCAACGGCGACCGTAGCGCCTACCATCGGGTTGTTGCCCATGCCGAGGAAGCCCATCATCTCAACGTGCGCGGGAACGGAGGAAGAACCTGCGAACTGCGCGTCGGAGTGCATGCGGCCCATGGTGTCGGTCATGCCGTAGGAAGCGGGGCCTGCCGCCATGTTATCGGGATGCAGAGTTCTGCCGGTGCCGCCGCCGGAAGCAACGGAGAAGTATTTCTTACCCTGCTCGTTGCACTCTTTCTTGTAGGTGCCCGCAACGGGGTGCTGGAAACGGGTGGGGTTGGTGGAGTTACCGGTGATGGAAACGTCAACGCCCTCCTTGTGCATGATGGCAACGCCTTCACGGACGTCGTCAGCGCCGTAGCAGCGCACGTTGGCGCGCTCGCCGTCGGAGTAGGGAGTTTCCTTAACGATGGTCAGCTCGCCCGAATAGTAATCGAACTGAGTCTGAACATAGGTGAAGCCGTTGATGCGGGAAATGATTTGAGCGGCATCCTTGCCGAGGCCGTTGAGGATAACGCGCAGGGGCTCCTGGCGAACCTTGTTGGCGTTTCTTACGATACCGATAGCGCCTTCCGCAGCGGCGAAGGACTCGTGACCCGCGAGGAACGCGAAGCACTTGGTGTCGTTGGAGAGCAGCATAGCGGCGAGGTTGCCGTGACCGATACCAACCTTGCGGTTTTCGGCAACGGAACCGTCGATGCAGAAGCTCTGGAGGCCTACGCCGATGTATCTGGCAGCCTCCTCGGCGTTCTTGGCGCCCGCCTTCAGGGCGATGGCGGCGCCTACGCAGTATGCCCAGCAAACGTTTTCAAAGCAGATGGGCTGGATGCCCTTGGCGATCTCATAGGGATCAAAGCCGGCGGCTTTGCAGATCTCGCGGCTCTCCTCTACGGACGCGATGCCGTACTCAGCGAGAACGCCGTTGATCTTTTCGATTCTTCTGTCATAGTTTTCAAATAAGCTCATACTGCACACCTCCTTATTCTACGCGCGGGTCAATGTACTTGGCAGCGTTGTCAAACTGACCGTAGTGACCCTTAGCCTTTTCGAGCGCCTCGTTGGCGTCCATGCCGCCCTTGATGAAGTCCATCATCTTGCCGAGGCTTACAAATTCGTAGCCGATGATCTCGTTGTCGCTGTTGAGCGCAACACGTGTGCAGTAGCCCTCGGTCATCTCCAGATAACGGGGACCCTTTTCCTTGGTGGCGAACATTGTGCCGACCTGGGAACGCAGACCCTTGCCGAGGTCTTCCAGAGAAGCGCCGACCAACAAGCCGCCCTCGGAGAACGCGGACTGAGTTCTGCCGTATACGATCTGTAAAAACAGCTCTCTCATCGCGGTGTTGATAGCGTCGCAGACAAGGTCGGTGTTGAGCGCCTCAAGCAGCGTCTTGCCGATGAGGATCTCGGATGCCATTGCCGCGGAGTGGGTCATGCCCGAGCAGCCGATGGTTTCAACCAGCGCTTCCTCGATGATACCGTTTTTCACATTAAGGGTCAGCTTGCAGGCGCCCTGCTGAGGAGCGCACCAGCCGATGCCGTGTGTGAAACCCGAAATATCTTTGATTTCCTTTGCCTGAACCCAATTGCCCTCTTCGGGGATAGGAGCAGGACCGTGATATGCGCCCTTGGCTACGGGGCACATCTTGGTGACTTCTGCTGTGTAATACATAAGCAATTCCTCCTTATTTATATATTAAAGAATACACTTTAACTTATGTTAATTATAGACGAAAATTCGCCCCGCGTCAAGAGGCTTTTTAAGGCAATATCGCAGAAACAGCGCAGTTTTTGCAAATATATCTGCCGCAGCCGATTCAGCCGCGATGCTCCGGCAGCATCTGATCGGCAAGCTCAGCCGCCATTTTTACCAGCTGCGGGCAAGGGCGCTTTTTATAGTAGGAGGCGGTGCGCGCCTCCGGCTCGCGCCCCTCCTTGGCGCCGGAGCCGCTGAGCAGCTCGCGGCAGATGATAGAGCCGTTTTCCTCCCTGAATCGGTCGGCGAAGCTCTGCACCAAATGATAGTGCGCGCGCTTGGCGTCAGCGTCCTTGGGGTCGCTGTAGCCCCTGAGCAAGCCCAGCACCATCGCCGCGCCGCTAACCGCGCCGCAGACCTCGCGCAGTCTGCCCAGTCCGCCGCCGAAGGAGGACGCCAGCGCCGCCGCTGTCTGCGGCTCCAGCCCCGTTTCGTCCTCAAACGCCATCAGCACCGACTGCGCGCAGTTGTAGCCCTCGTAAAACAACGCTTCCGCCTTTTCTCCGTGTGTCATAGGTTTTCCCTCCGTAAAAAAACATCGGCACAACACCCATCACTGCGTATTGTGCCGATCAACAGCTAATCAACCGATGCGGTGCGCCACGGCGACGATGACCGATCTGCCCTGCATGATGATATGGCGGTCGTATACGACCACGTTTTCGTTTTCGCAAATGATATGCTCCGGCTCTCTGCCGGTATCAACATACAGACGCCACACATAGCCCTCGGGCAGCCCGGGAAGCTCGACGTCGGTGGTTTCCCAGTGCGCGTTGATGCCGAAGTAGACGATCTCGTCGAGCAGCGGGATGTTTGACGCGCCCGCGTACATAACGCCCACATAGCGCGATTCGGGATTGAAGTTGGTCTGCCACGGCTTTTGGCTGTGCAGACTTTCGGGCGGCAGGGTGCAGTCGCAGTGCCGTCTGTTTTTGGTGACCACCTTGAAGCGCTTGCGGAAGGCGATCATATACTTGAAGAACTCGAACACGTCGCTGTACTGCTCTTTTCGCGTCCAGTCCAGCCACGAGGTGATGTTGTCCTGACAATAGGCGTTGTTGTTGCCGAACTGCGTGTTGCAGAACTCGTCGCCCGCCAGGAACAGCGCGGCTCCTCGGCTGAGCATCAGCGAGGCAAAGGCGTTTTTGACCAGCTTGCGGCGCAGCGCGTCCACCTGCGGGTCGTTGGTGTCGCCCTCAACACCGCAGTTCCAGCTGTTGTTGTCGTTGGCGCCGTCGGTGTTGTCCCAACCGTTTTTGAAATTGTGCTTTTCGTTGTAGGAATACAGATCCCACAGGGTAAAGCCGTCGTGACAGGTGATGAAGTTTACCGAGGCACAGTTGCCGCGGAAGGACGGGTCGTAGAGATCCTTTGAGCCGGTAAGGCGGTGAGCCGCCGCCCACGCCAGGTCGCCGTCGCCCTTGAGGAAGCGGCGCATGTCGTCGCGGTATTTGCCGTTCCACTCCGCCCAGCGGTTCCACGAGGGGAAGCTGCCGACCTGATAGAGTCCGCCCGCGTCCCACGCCTCGGCGATAAGCTTGGTGTTGCCCAAAATGGGGTCGAACGCGAGGCTTTTGAGCAGCGGAGGCTGATCCATCGGGGTGCCGTCCTCGTTGCGTCCGAGGATGGATGCGAGGTCGAAGCGGAAGCCGTCGATTTTGTATTCGGTCACCCAATAGCGCAGACAAGCCTTAATGAAGTTGCGGACGATGGGATGGTTGCAGTTAAGCACGTTGCCGCAGCCGCTGAAATTGTAGTACTTGCCGTCGGGGGTGAGCATGTAGTAGATGTTGTTGTCAATGCCCTTGAACGAGAAGAAGGGTCCCAGCTCGTTGCCCTCGGCGGTGTGGTTGAACACCACGTCGAGGATGATCTCGATGCCGTTGGACTTCAGGTCGCGGATAAGCTCCTTGAGCTCGGTGCCCTCGCGGTGATGCCTGTGTCCGCGCGCCGATTCGTAGCTGGTGTTGGGGGCAAAAAAGCCGACCGTGTTGTAGCCCCAGTAGTCGTAGAGCTGCTGTCCGTCATAAAAACGGTGTGAGCCCATTTCGTCAAACTCGAAGATAGGCATAAGCTCGATCGCGTTTACGCCCAGCTCCTTCAGATAGGGTATCTTTTCGCGGATGCCCGCGAAGGTGCCGTGGTTTTCAACGCCTGAGCTGTCGTCCTTGGTGAAGCCGCGCACGTGCATCTCGTAGATGACAAGCTCCTCCAGAGGGATTGACTTGGTTTTAAAGTTGCCCCAGTCGTAGTCGTTGAACACTACGCGCGCCTTGTAGACGCACTGGTCGCGCTGGGGCTTGCCCCAGCCGCTTTGACCCGTTACCGCCTTGGCAAAGGGGTCGAGAATGTACTTTGTTTTATCAAAAATAAGTCCTCTTTTGGGATCGTTGGGACCGTCTATGGAATAGGCGTACTCAAACTTATCCACCTCAAGGCCGAACACGATCATGGAATAGGTGTTGCCGATGCGATAGGAATCGGGGAACGGCAGACGCACATAAGGCGTCCTTGCCCCCGGAGCGAATAAAAGAAGCGTGCAGGAGGTGGCGTAAGCGGAACTGATGGTAAAGTTCACGCCGCCGCGCACTACTGTCGCGCCTTCCATATCATAATGTCCGGGTCTGACCTTGTAACCGCAAATAATGTCAGTGGGCTTTAAGTCCCTCAACATAAAATATCTCCTCCACAGATATTGTAATACATTTTGATTATACTATTTTTCAATGTAAAAATCTACCGTGCCTTTGTCGAATTTTTGTGATATGTTGGTCTGTTAAAATTCTCCGCGCCGTTTTTGCCAAAATCTTGCACAAAGCAACACCGCGCGATTCGCGGGGCGCGCCCGGATCACGCGGTGTGGATTAGTTTTCGGCTCTCAGCAACTCGTATAATTCTTCTAAAGAACATAAACAGTTCAGGGCGGTGAGCATGGCGTTGGTTGACAGGTAGGACGGCAGACCGAGCTGTTTCAGCAGCGCCTGACGCTTTTTGGCGGAGTTTTCGCCGCCTGTCAGCCCCAGCATGCAGAGGTCCGCCTTGGTGATCTCGCCGCGTCGGCAGCCCTCCTCCCCCTCTATAGTAGCTCCGCTTTTGCGGATGGCGCTGAGAATGACCTCGTCGGTGACGCCCTCCACGCCCAGCAAGCCCTCCTTGCCCGCCTGAGCCTTGCGGCGCTCCTTGCCGGCGATCTGAGGGATGTAGCAGTGCTTGATCTGGTTTGAGGGCACCACGCCCTTTAGGAAGTTGCGTATAACAAAGCCCGCCCCGTCGCTGTCGGTGAGGATAAGGATGCCGCGCTTGGCGGCGATTTGGCGGATAAGGTTTTGCTTTTCTCTGTCGGTGAACACGCGGAAGCCGCCAGTTTCGATTATCGGCGCGTTGACTAAGCCGCCTAGCTTTATTTTGTCATACCGTCCCTCGACGATGATAGCCTCGCGGATGGTGAGCATCAGCGTCTTCCCTCCTTCGCGATAAGCAGCAGCCGCGCGATAAGCTGCTCTACCAGCAGGCGCTCGTTGACCGAGACGCTTTTCATGCGGGAATCGGCGTCGGCGACAGCGTCCAGACAGCGGCGCAGCGCCTCGGTGCTTACCTGACGGGTGGCGGTGCGCGCCTTGCCCAGCGCGAAGCTGCGCTTGCCGTAGCCGAAATCCTCAGCCACGGTTTTCAGGTCTGCCCCGCTTTCGTCTGCTACGCGGACCCGGTAGGCGTCGGTGAAGGCGTTCGCCAGCACGTAAAGCATCATCTGCGCGCTTTCCTTTTGGTTGAAAAGCTGCTGCAGGATATTGAAGGCTTCGTCGCCCTTGCCCGCAAGCACCGCGTCCGACAGCGAGAACACCCTCGCCTCGAGGTTTTGCGCTACAAGCAGGTCGATAGCCTCATAGGGAACCTCCTCGCTGTCGCCCGCGTAGGCGCAAAGCTTGTCGACCTCGTTTTTGAGGCGGTTGAGGTCGGTGCCGCAGACGCGCATAAGGCGCAGCGCGGTGTTTTGCGTGATAAACTTCCCGTTTTCGTTTGCCCACTTGGCTATGTGTTTTTCGAGCGTGCGCGGATCGGGCTGTTCAAAGCGGATAACCGAGCCGTCTTTGGCGGCGCGCTTTACGATGCTTTCAAAGGTGCTCTTGTTGCGCTTTGGCACGTAGGACGGCATGGACAGTATGAGCACCGTGCCCTGTACCGTATGGCTGAACACCGCCTTTAGCTTGTCAAGCTCGTCCTTGCGCATCTCGTCGAAGAATACATCTGTCACCAGCACGCAGTTGTACTCGCTCATAAACGGCACCACCCCGACGGCTGACGCCAGCGTGTCGGGATCGACCTCGCCGCTGAAGGTGTGGAAGCCGAACTCCGAGGGATTTTTGCCGGCAACCGCCTCGGTCAGCTTTTTTGTGAACCGACTCACATACATCTGCTCGCTGCCGTATATGACATAGACCGGCGAGAACGCGCGCTGCTTGATTTGTTTTTCAAGTTCCTTTTGTGTGATAACAGGCATAGCTTGTTTCCTTATTTATAAAGGCAGGGTCAGAATTTGTCCTGACCCTGAGATTCACGGATTATTTTTTGAACAGCGGCAGCTCTTCAAGGAAGATGATGTCGTCGCGGTACTTGGCGTCGCCCTCGGCGAGAACGCAGGCTTTGCCGACAATGTTGGCGTTGATCTTATTGAGCAGCTTCTCAAGCGCGGCGAGGCTTTCGCCGGTGGAGATGACGTCGTCCACGATGAGCACGCGCTTGCCCTTGAGGAACTCAACGTCGCTGTCGCTCAGATAGAGCTTTTGCACCTCGGCAGTGGTGATGGAGTTTACCGCCACCTCGACGCAGTTGCGCATATATACCTTGACGCTCTTGCGCGCTATGACATACTCGCGGCAGCCCTGACGTGCCATTTCGTAGCAAAGCGGGATGCCCTTTGCCTCGGCGGAAACCACCACGTCGTGCTCGGGACAGCGCTTTAGCAGCTCAGCCGCCGCCTTTTCGGTGACCTCAACGTCGCCGAACATGATAAACGCGGCTATATCCAGAGTATCGCTGACGGGGTATTTTACCAGATCGCGCTCTACGCCGGCGATCGTGATCTTATATGTATCCATTGTTTTGTCCTCCCTTACGCCATCTGTCCGTGCAGCTGCTCGCCGCCGAGAAGATGGAAATGCATATGCAGCACGCTTTGACAGCCGTGCTGACCGCAGTTGGTCACTATCCTATAGCCGTTTGTAAGACCCAGCGACTTAGCGATCACGGGGATCTTCTCGAAGATATGCGCGATAACCGCACTGTTGCTCTCGTCGACCTCATCCGCGCAGGCGATGTGCTGCTTAGGGATGACCAGCACGTGAACCGGCGCCTGAGGCTCAAGGTCGTAAAAGGCGAGGATAAGCTCGTCCTCGTAAACCTTTTTGGAAGGGATGCTTCCGCTCACGATGCCGCAAAATACGCAATTTTCCATTAATAACGCCCCTTTTGAGTTGATTTTTTACACTATTCCTTATTTTACTCTTTTATTTGAAAATGTCAAGGCACTGCCGCATAATTCAGGTGCGCGGTATTGCCCGATCATCATTTTCGCCTTCTGAGGAATTTGCCCGTTGTCCTGTCGATGTACTCGTGGTATACGTAGTTGATCTCAGCGCCCAGCATCAGGCAAACCATGCAGAAGTACAGCCAGACCATGACCACCGCTACGCGCGTAAGACCGCCGTATATGGAGTAACCGTTGAAGTCGTCGACGTAGATACCGATAGCCCACGCCAGCACGAACCACGACGCCGCCGCGAAAAACGCCCCCGGAAGCTGACAGCGGATACCGTACTTTTTGCGCTTTTGTCGGCTGATGTTGGGCAGGTTGCGGTAGACCAGCGCGAACAGGAACATGAGATAGAAAAACACTATGAAAAAGCGCGCCCGGTACAGGTTTGACACGAAGTCCGAGGTGTAGATGAGGTGCGGCTTGATAAGCTCGTTGATAGAGTTGCCGAACACTATGACTATCATCGTCACCAAGAAAATGGCAAACAGCACCACGGTGTAGAACATGGCGCGAAACCTCAGCAAAAACCAGTTGCGGTTTTCGTAGGTGTTGTATACGCGGTTCATACCGTTGGTGAGCGCGTGGATGCCCTGCGCCGCCGACCATAAGGTGAAGAAGATGGTGATGATGGATATTCCGACGGTGCTGTTGTACATGTTATTTAGATACCGCGCCAGCCATTCCGAGGTTTTTTGGTTGAGCACGGTGTTCAGGGATTGTTCGATTATCTCCACGGGTATGTGCAGCCCCTGCAGTATGGACACGGCGAACATCATAAGCGGCACCACAGACAGGATGAGAAAGAAAGCCGACTGCCCCGCCACAGCAAAGATGTTGTCGTCGATAAGCTTGACATACAGCGGTCCGAACTTATCCCAAAACTTCCCCCAAAGCTTTTTTATGACCTTTTTCATGTTTATTTCCCGCTCTTTTTGTTCTGGACACTGTAAGACATTCTTGTTAGCCGCTTTTCACTGAAAAACCGCTCGAAGAACTTTACGACCTTCATTCCCGCACCGGGAATGATGACCATTTTTCCGCGCATCGCCTTGTCGACGGCGTAGCGCGCGACGTCCCTCGGGTCAAGCCCATTGACCGAGAAGCTGACGTTAGCCACGTTGTTGAAGTTGGTGCGCACGGGTCCCGGGCAGAGCACCGAGATCTTGACGTTGCTGCCCGAGCGGCGCAGCTCCTCGTGGACAGCCTCGGTTAAACGCACTACGTAGTTTTTGGAGGCGTAGTAGCTTGAGAGCTTGGGTCCCGCCGAAAAGCCCGCCATGGAGCCGACGTTGAGAATGATGCCGCTGTTGCGCTCCAGCATATCCTTCAAAAACAGCTTTGTTAGGATGTGCACGGCGCAGACGTTGGTGTGTATGAGCGCCATTTCGGTTTCGAGCGGTACCTCCTCAAAGGCGCCGTAGGCGCCAAAGCCCGCGTTGTTTATCAAAAAGTCGACGCCTTCGTCGTGAAGGTGATCGTAAAGGTCATAGGCGTCCTGCTCTCGTGACAGGTCGATGGTTATGACGCGGACGTTAACGCCGCTCAACTCGTCGCGCAGCGCCTCGAGCTTATCGGTGCTGCGGGCGGCGATAATAAGATCCCAGCCCTGTTCGGCGAGATACCGCGCCATTTCTCTGCCGATGCCCGAACCGGCGCCGGTTATTAATGCTTTCATGTTCTCACTCCTTTTCCGCTGTCGCGCACATCCAACCCTTGTCGCTCCTGACATGGGTGCGGATGTTCCAAAAGCCCGCGCGCAGCAGGATCTCGGTTATTTCCTCGCGGCTGACCGCCTCGATATGAAGCCTGTCCTCTACCGCTTTCCATTTTTCGGGGTCGTTTTCATCCTTGAGCATCTCAAACACCAGCAGCAGCCTTCCGCCGCGCCGCAAAACGCGCAGCAGCTCTTTCAGTCCGCCCAGCTTGTCCTGCCAGAAGTAGTAGGTTTCCACCGCGGTTATAATGTCGAAGCTCTCCTCGGCAAACGGCAGCTCGTTCACGGACGCGCGGCAGATCTCCGCTTTGCCGCACAGGATGTTTTTTTGATTCAGCTTTTGTGATTTTTCAACGCAGAGCGCGGAATAGTCCACGCCCGTCACCTTGCCGCTGCCGACCATTTCGCAGAGCTTTTGCACGGTGCGTCCTCCGCCGCAGCCCACGTCCAGCGCGCGGCAGCCGCTTGGGACGGTGACATAGTGCAGCGCCCAGTCGGTCAGCTCATGGTGTCCTCTGTTCATGGAACGTATCATCAGTCTGCCCCAAAAGCCCTGCGGCTTGGCGGCGTTTTCAACTAGTTTATGGTATTTCATTAATACTACCCCGGGGTGTGATTATTATGTTCGTTCGGCGGCGGGAAGCTTTATGCCGAACAGCCTTTCGGCGTTTTTATGCATGATGTTTTCATAGTCCTCTTCGCTTATATCCTCCTTCAGGTCGACAAAGAACTTTTTGCTGTATTGTAGAGTGTCCCTGCCGTCCATCGGATTGTCGCTGCCGAAGAGTATCTTTTCGCTGCCGCAGGTCCTTACGGCGTTGAGCACGTTATCGTAAGGCACCCAGGTGGTGTCGCCGTAGAGGTTAGGCAGCTCCTTGATGAAGCCTATGACGTTTTTGCTGTCGGTGTCGATGTCCATATGCACCGCCACAAAGTTTATGTCCGGATTTGCCTTGGCGGCATTGTAGAGGTGGCGCGAGTCGCCCTCCTCGCAGTCGCCCGTATGGGAAACCACGGGCAGACCGAAATGCCGAGCCAGCTCGTAGACGGGCTGCATCCTCGGGTCGTCCGGCGCCGTGCGGGAGCGGTAGGGATGCAGCTTGATGCCGTATATATACCGGCGGTATTTTTCGATAAGGCGGTAGGTGCGCTTGTTGGGCGTTTCCTGCCTGATTTTCAGCCATATTAGCGCGCCGAGCCTGTCGGGCGCCTTTTTGACCGACTTGACCGTGCGTATCAGCACGCGGTTTTGACGCTTTTGCAATATCCACGGTACAGGCTTTCCGCGGCTGTCGTTTTCAATGCTTTCAAACGAGCTGACCAGTGAAAAGTCCACACCGTATTTTTCCATGGAGAGCAGCACCCGCTTATAGCTGAGATTATATACAAAAATCCTGCCGATATGCGCGTGAGAATCAATTTTCATTTGCAATAAACCTTCTTATCTCATCCAGCCGACACTCGGCAGCCCGTCTGCCGAGAGCATAGGTCTGCTTTATCCTTGCCGCCTTGTGCTCTACCCTGCCGATCTCAAGCGGAGCGTCGGGGCAGATTACCAGCGCCCTGCCCGCTTTTTCACGGGCAAAAACAAGATCGCGCTGCCTGTTGTACATCAGGTGGCGGTTTTTGACCGCCTCCAGCATTTTGGGGTAGCCCTTTAGGCTGTGCCGAAAGGCGGGCATCATGGACGCGGGCTTCTTTTGATAATCGCGCGGCCGCGTGAGCACTACGATATTGCGCGCGCACTGCCGCTCCATGAAGCTAAGCGGTATGGAATCGGTGACGCCGCCGTCCAGATATTTTCTGCCGTGAAGCTCCACCACCCGCGACACCAGCGGCATAGACGCCGAGGCGCGTATCCACTCGTAGCAGTCGTCATCTACCTTTTCTATCTGCTGATAATGCGGCTGTCCTGTCTCGATGTCGGAACAGACGACGTAAAACCGCATAGGATCTTCGTTGAATACATTTTTATTGAAGGGGTCGAGTCTGTCGGGTATGGCGTGGTAGCAGAAGTCAGCGCCGAACAGGTCGCCCGTTTTTATCAGTGAACGGAAGGAGCAGTACTTCGGCTCCCTGCAGTATGTCAGATTGTAGCGCAGCACACGCCCGGGCTGGCGCGATTTGTAGTTGCAGCCGAACGCCGCGCCGGCAGACACGCCGACCAGCGCGGGAAAGTCTATGTCGTTTTCCATCATCACGTCGATGACGCCCGCGGTGAATATGCCGCGCATAGCCCCGCCCTCGAGGACAAGACCTACGTTATTGTTTATCATTTGCTTTTCCTCTTTTAAACGGCTTTTACCCGCACCGCCGCGCTGAGACGCCGCCGGCGCAAAAAGCCTTTAATCTCTGCCGTCCAGCGACGACTTGATCTGGTCGAAGGTCACGCCGTATTTTTTGGCGATGTCCTTAGCGTAGCTGACGCCCTGCGGCGGCGCTATGGCTACCTTGAAGCTGCGTTCGCCGCGCTGCACGCCCGTGACCAGACTTTCGACGCGGCTGCTTCCCTCGACGCCGTTGTTTAGCTCGTCGAGGCTGCGCGCCAGCTCGTGCATATGGGTGTTGAAGATGCAGCGCACGCCCAGGTAGCGCATCGCCTTGACCACGTCCTTGGCGATGAACAAGCCCTCCGCCACGCTGGTGGTGGCAAGGCTTTCGTTTAGCATCATAAAGCTGCGGCTCGTAGCCATGTCAAATATCTCCGACAGGCGCTTGCTCTCCTCGCCCAGACGACCCAGATCTACGGTGTCGTTTTCATCGGCGGGAAAATGCGTGTACATATTGTCGCAGGGGCTTACGGCGGCGGACGCCGCGGGCACGTAAATGCCCCACTGAGCCAGCATCATAGCCAAGCCCACCGCCTGAGTAAAGATGGTCTTGCCGCCGCGGTTGGGTCCCGTGAGGATGTAAATGCGGCGTTCGTCGTCGAAGTCGATGTCGTTGGTGATGATATTTATGTCGTCGCCGTTGACGTTGTTTATGGCAAGCTTCAAATTATATATTTCTTTAAAAGAACATTTTCTTTCATCCGGAGGCAGTATCTCCGCCTTGCAGACCGGCATGCCCTTTTCGATGATCTTGTCTATCAGCTCCGACCAGCGCACGTAAAAGAGTATTTCGGGCATGAGGTTTATAAGCATATAGCCGCTGATGTTTACATAGCGCTTGATGGTGGACTTTATCTCGTCGCAGGTCTTTTTCATAATATTCGTCACGGGCGCCTTGATGGCGTTGGACAGCGCGTCTCTGCCCGTGGCGGAGCTTTGCACCGCTATGTCGTTGCTGACCGCGCTGGTCTGGTAGCTGACAAAGCCGACAGAGGCGGTGTTGGGATTGGCGGGATGGAAACGGCGGATGTCGCTGACGTCCGCGCCCTTGTGCAGCCCGTCCTCTTTATTTGTAAAATTCATAAAGCGCTTCATCAGACCCGCGTCGGAAAAATAGGTGTCGTTGAGCGACAGCACGCCCGAGGACATCGGGCGGAGCATATCGTCGAGGTTGACGCCTATTGTTATGCTCTTGAGCTTTCGCGCCTTTTCCATGGTTTCGTCGATGTCGGCTTTAAGCTGCGGAAAGCCCGACTCGCGGTCGATGTCGGTGACTATCTGCCTCAGGGTGAGCATGCCCTCGGAGCGGACGTCGAGCTTTTCGAGTATATTCTTGATCGCGGTAATGCAGGTCACATAATCGTCTATCTCGCGCAGGCGGTTTATCAGCGACCACAGCGAGGGACCCTCCTGATCCTTTTGGAAACGGCTGAGGTCCTTGAGGTCGGCGAGGCGCTTGACCAGCTCCTCCATAGCCGCGCGCAGCTCGGGAAAGCGCAAAAAGTCCTCAAACACATCGCAGCGGTATTTTATGACCACCGGGTCGTCCGTGACCTGAGTCATCAGGTTGAAGATGTGCTCGCGCTCGTTGCGGATGTCGGTGAGGTTGTCAAGCAGAAAGTCGATGGAGAGGTCGTTTATCGCCTCTGCCGTAAGCTTTTTTACTGTAAATTCCCTGCCCTGCGGATAGAGTAAGCTAAAGTCTTGCATCAGTGTACGTCCTCCGTTAAGTCTGTTGACCGACGCTTTGCCGCCGCGCCGTATCACAACCCTATAGATAGTTATATTTTAACATATTACAAGGGCGCTGTCCATCCCCAAACCGCGGTTTATCCGCTTTTTGATAAAACTTTTGATTGCATCTTTGCCGCCTTTGCTGTATAATAACAGCATATTAAACAAGGAGATGTTACGCCATGAAAAAACTGATAGCAGCAACGCTGGCGCTGACTTTGGCGCTGTCCGCTACTGCCTGCTCCAAAAGCAATAAGACCTCGGGCGGCTCCGACGCCGAAAAAGCCACCTCTGCCGTCACATCGGCTGCGGACACGACTGCGGCTGACACCACCGCCGCCGCAAATCAGCTGACAACCGAGGCGGTCAAGGCGGATCTGGACAGCCTGATGACCGAATACGAGCTGGAGGGCGTCGCCTATCTGACGCAAAACGGCAACGTCATTTATCAATACACCAACGGAAAGGACCTCAACGGCGCCGATTTCACCACAGACACCCCGATGCCTGTCGGCTCTGTTTCAAAGCAATTCTGCGCGGCGGCGATTCTTTCACTGCGCGACAGCGGAAAGCTCAGCCTTGACGACACGCTCGACAAGTACTTCCCCGAATACACCGAGGGCAAAAAAATAAATTTGAAGCACCTGCTGTCCATGCGCTCGGGCATCGCCGACTTGAACGAAACGGACGATATGAGCGCCATAACGCTCGCTACTCCCGAGGACGCGGTGCGCGCGGCGGTGCGCGGGATAATTTTCGGCAAGCCGCTCGACGTTAACCCCGGGGTCGGCTACAACTACTGCAACGCCAACTATATGCTGCTGAGCATGATAGTGGAGCAGGTGTCGGGACAAAGCTACATTTCCTACCTGCGCAGCACTATGCTGGAGCCGCTGGGCATGCAGAACACCGGCTCGATCGACGAGCTTCAAAGCGGCTCACCCGCCTGGGCAAAGGGCATTAAGTACGCATATCCCGCGGGACTGGCAACAGGCGCAGGCGACATCATCTCGACCGCGACCGATATGGAAAAGTGGATGACGGGACTTAAAAGCGGCTCGGTGCTCTCGCTCGACTCCTACCGCGAGATGACCACCGACTACTCACCCGATGACACCCCCGACTCCTTCGGCTACGGCTACGGCTTGGTTCCCAACTACAAACGGGGCGTGGGTCACGAGGGCAATATCCTGATAGAGGAGATCGCCTACTCAGCTTTTGACTACATCGACGAGCAGGACGGCGTCAACCTGTTTTTGGCGGGCAGCGACTGCATGCCTGCCGACATGGGCGGTCTGCGCAGCGACACCCTTGACGTGATAGTGGGTCTTTTGGACGGCAGCAGTCAATGACCCGCAGCTGATACTGTTTTTAAGGCAATACCGCACACCCGGATTATGCGGTATTGCCTTTTAAAAAATCGGACGGCGCAAAGCTCAAAAGAGTTTCGCGCCGCCTTTTTGCGTGTTATTCGATAAAGAAGTCATATACCCTCTGCTTGTAGTCGGGGGCTTCGTCAAAAACGCAGTGACCGTATTCTTCGCCGTACAGGTAACACTCGCAGCCCAGCTTTTCGGCGATCTCCACCGAGCCTCGCGCCGTCAGCACACGGTCGTTTTTCGCGCCGAGCACCAGCGTCGGGCAGGTGATGCTCTCAAGGCGGTCGTAGGTGTTCAGCGTATCGCACGCCCTGCCCAAGATAACAAAGCGTTTGAAATCTTCTTCGGTGATGTCCCTGTGTGCCAGCCGAATAAATTCGCCGAATTTTTCGGCGAACGCCTTGCCGTAGAGCACGTCGATAAAGCAGTCGCAGAAGCCGTCTATATCCATTCGCTCCGCGCACTGCACCCAGCGCTCCATAACCGCGTTCGCGGTGGCATTGAGCCGCGCGCAGGTGGAGCCGAGCACGAGCTTTCGCACCGCCTGCGGATGGTCGATGGCAAGGTACTGCGCCATCATGCCGCCCTGCGAAACACCGAAAACGCAGGCGTCATTTAAATCGAGCGCCCTCATAGCCTCGGCGGTATCCTCGGAGAGCTGCTGAATATTATAATTCTCAGAAAGAAATTTAGAGCGTTCAAAGCAGTAGACCGTAAAGTCCTCCGCGAACATCCTATACAATGACGCCACGCTCTCGGCTGACCTTATCACGCTTTTGACGCTCAGCCCCGGGAGCATAACGAGCGGCGTTTTGCCGCTGCCGAAGGTGAAATACTCCATTTCATTGTGCGGGATGGCTACTGTAGCCCGCGTCACCGATGTTACCATCTTATCACTCACTTTCTTTTATACTAAATCCCCATGCCGCTAGACGGCGCCACGATGAATGAAACCTGACTCGGTGGGATATAGCATTTCTTTAGAATAAATGATATAATTACCA
>CADBHB010000025.1 GCA_902794395.1 uncultured Ruminococcus sp. | reverse complement strand
AACTGCTTGGTTGCTCTTTTTGTCGTGTCTCTTTTCTGATTGTTGATTTTTGTGGAAAACTTTTCATTTTCCTATTGACTTTTAATAGTTAGTCTATTTATAAAATGGATAATTGAAAATGGAAAATGGAATATTTATCTATAACCACAAACCACTTAATTATACAACGGATTTCTTAGCGATGTAGATGGGATAGGACTCGAAGCCCATAAGCGAACGCTCGTCCTTGATGGTTACGTCCTTGTCGATGATGACGTAGTTGAGGTTGGTGTCCTTGCCTATCTTGGTGTCCTGCATGACTATGCAGTTGCTAAGCTTTGCGCCTTCGCCTACATAAACGCCCTTGGAGATAACACAGTTTTCAACCTCGCCGTCGATAACGCAGCCCTGCGCTATGATGGAGTTCTTGACGCGGCTCTTCAAGCCGTACTTGGACGGAGCGTCGTCGCGCACCTTGGTGTAGATGGGGCGCTTGGGATTGAACAGCTCGTCGCGGACTTCCTTGCGCATAAGATCCATATTGAAGTTGAAATAGTCGTTGATAGAGCTGATAGCCGCGGTGTAGCCCTTGTTTTCAAAGGCATAAACGCTGTATCTGCCTACCATATCCTGAAGCAGGCGCTTGAAGTCGAGCTGGTTGAGGCTGAGCGCCTTGCGGATCTCCTCCATAAGCAGCTCTTTTTTCATTAGTATGGAACCGAATACGTGATTCACGACTTCATCGGTGGCGCTGGGCTTAACGAATATCTGCTCTACCCTGCCGTCCGCCGCGACATCCAGCGTAAGAGGACGCTCATAGCCCGAGGGCGCTACGCCGGTTTTGTACACCAGCGTAATGTCGGCGTTTTTCTTGGAGTGGAAGTCAAAAAGGTCGGTGTAGTCAAAGTTGGTGATAATGTTGCCGGGCGACATCATCACGTATTCCTCACGGCAGTTTTCCAGATAGCCGTGCATGTTGTAGATGGTCTCGATATAACTGGAGAAGGACTTGCCGCCGTAAGGGGTAAGCAGGGTAAGGCTGGACCTTCTCTTTGAGAGGTCGTAGGCGGAGCCGGAGCCGACGTGGTCGGTGAGCGAAAGGAAGTTGCTCTTTGCCACTATGCCTACATTGTTGATGCCCGCGTTGGACATGTTTGACAGCACAAAGTCGATAACTCTGTATTTGCCGCCGATGGGTATGCTTGCCGTTGTGCGGGAAGCCGCAAGCTCGGGGATCTTGTCGTCGAGCGTGCCCGCGAAGATGAAGCCTAATACGTCGTTACTTCTCATTTACCCGACACCTCCGTTTCACTGTCGATCATTTCCTTTGCCTTGATGAAGGCGCCCTCCGCGATGTGGGTGTTTTCGCCTATAACGGCTATGCCCCACTCTTCGCGGTTTTCCATTTCCTCGGGTTTTTGACCGATCTTGGCGTTTTTGCCGATCACGGTGTTTTCGGCTACTATGGCAAACTGCACGGTAGCGCCGTCCTCGATCACAGCGCCGGGCATGATGATGGAGGAGTTGACGGTAGCACCCTTGCCTACGGTGACGCCGGAGAAGAGGATGGAAAATTCAAGATTGCCCTCTACCTCGCAGCCGTCCGCGATAAGGGAATTCTGGATGTTTGCCTCGGGCGAAACATAGTGAGGCGGCATCATGGGGTTACGCGAATAGATGTCCTTGAGGTCGAGAGTGACCTTGGGGTCGAGCAGATCCATGTTTGCCTCCCAGAGGCTGTCGATGGTGCCAACGTCCTTCCAGTAGCCCTCAAAGGGATAGGCGAACATCCTCTCGCCCGCGTTGAGCATAGCGGGAAGCACGTCCTTGCCGAAGTCGTGGCTGCTGCCCTCCTTCGCCTCGTCCTCTATCAGGTACTTGCGCAGCTCTTTCCAGCTGAAGATGTAGATGCCCATGGAGGCATTGGTGCTCTTGGGATGCTCGGGCTTCTCGTCGAACTCATAGATCTCGCCGTCCTCATGGGTGTTGAGGATGCCGAAGCGCGAAGCCTCCTCGAGCGGAACGTCGATCACCGCGATGGTGCAGGCGGCGTTCTTTTCCTTGTGGTACTCGAGCATTTTGTTGTAGTCCATCTTGTAGATGTGGTCGCCCGAAAGGATGACCACATAGTCGGGATCGTAGCGCTCGATGTAGTTGATGTTCTGATAGATGGCGTTGGCGGTACCGGTGTACCAGTCCGCGCCCTTGATAGCCTGATAGGGGCTGAGGCAGTTGACGCCCGAGTGCATACCGTCCAGATCCCAGGGCTGACCGTTTCCGATGTATTCGTTGAGGATCAGCGGCTGATATTGGGTAAGGATACCTACGGCTTCAATGCCTGAGTTTACGCAGTTTGACAGGGGAAAGTCAATGATGCGGTACTTGCCGCCGAAAGGCACGGCAGGCTTGGCGAGCTTTTTGGTGAGCACACCCAGTCTGGAGCCTTGTCCGCCTGCAAGCAGCATTGCTACTACTTCCTGTTTTGGGAACATTTGCATGCAAAAACCTCCGTTTTCTATATAGGCAACACCCGGCGATACGCGGCACGCGCCTTGCTCGATACGCGCGCCGGAATCACGCGGCATTTCCTATAGTATGATTTATTTGATATATTGAAATGGATAATGAACAGTGAAAGACAGGCGCAGGCGCCCTGAAACGCTTTTGCAAAGCCTTCACGATGCATTATTCAAAATTCACGATTCTTTAAGTAAATTACGCCCATCGGCGGCAGGGTGAGCGAAAGCCCCTGATTGCAGCCGTGTATCTTCATAGGGACGGGACGTATTTCGTCGCCGTTTACAATGCCCGTACCTCCGAATTCCTCGCGGTCGGAGTTGAACACCTCGGAGTACACCGTGTCCTTGGACACGCCGATAAAGTACTTTTGATGCAGCACCGGACGGAAATTGCAGACGGCGATGATCTCGTTGTCGTCGGCGTCGGTGCGCTTGAAGGCGATGACCGAGTTGGTGTAGTCGTCGTGGTGTATCCAGTCAAAGCCCTTCCAGCTGGCGTCGCGCTCATAGAAGGGGCGGTTTTCCAGATAAAAGCGGTTAAGCGATTTGAAAAAGAACTGAAGCTTGCGGTGCTTATCCTCGTCAAGCAGGTTCCAGAATATGGGCACCTGGTAGTCCCACTCGATGATCTGACCCGACTCGGTGCCCATGAACATCAGCTTCTTGCCGGGATGAGCATACATGTAGGTGATGAACGCCCGCAGATCAGCAAACTTGTCGTCCTGCGTGCCGGGCATACGCGCAAGCAGCGTACCCTTGCCCTTTGAGACCTCGTCGTGCGAGAGGGGCAGCAGGAAATGCTCGGAAAACGCATAGAAAAAGCTGTAGGTGAGATTGTCGTGGTTGAACGGCCGCCACTGCGGGTCGAGGGTCATGTAGTTGAGCATATCGTTCATCCAGCCTCGGTTCCACTTGTAGTCGAAGCCCATGCCGCCCTCTTCTATCTTGTGGGTGATCTTTGACCACGAGGTGTTTTCCTCGGCAAACATAAGGGCGTCGGGGTGGAAAAGGTGGATGGCGGTGTTGAGGCGCTTGACAAATTCGATAGCCTCAAGGTTCTCTTTGCCGCCGAATTTGTTAGGCTCCCACTCGCCCGCGGCTTTGCCGTAGTCGAGGTAAAGCATGGAGGAAAGCGAGCCTACGCGCATGCCGTCCAGATGATAGGTTTCAAACCAGAAGTTGGCGCAGGACACCAAAAAGCTGAGCACCTCGGGCTTGGCGAAGTTGAACAGGCAGGTGTCCCACGAGGGACGCTCGCCCAGCTTGGGGTTTTCGTCCTCGAACAGCGCGGTGCCGTCAAACTTGGACAAGCCGAAATCATCCTTGGGAAAGTTGGAGGGCACCCAGTCAACGATAACGCCGATGCCCGCCTGATGGAAGCGATCCACCAGATACATAAAATCCTGCGGCGTGCCGTAGCGCGCGGTCGCGGCAAAGTAGCCCGTGGTCTGATAGCCCCAGCTTCCGTCGTAGGGGTATTCCATTATGGGCATAAGCTGCACATGGGTGTAGCACATATTGGACACATAGTCGACCAGCTCCTCGGCAAACTGCCGATAGCTAAGAAAGCTGCCGTCGGGGTTGCGCTTCCAAGAGCCGAGGTGAACCTCATATATATTCATCGGCGCGGTCAGGGTGTCGGTGCCGCGGCGGCGCTCAATCCATTCGGCGTCGTTCCACGAGTAATCGTCAAGGCGGCACAACCGCGAAGCGCGCCCGGGGCGCATTTGCGCGGAAAAGGCAAAGGGGTCGGATTTGACTATGCGCTCAAATGTCGGGGTGACCAGCGCGAACTGATAGCACTGCCCCTCCTCGGCGCCCTCCACGAAAAGCTCCCACACACCGTGGTCGCGCTTTTCCAAAAAGGAGGCGTTTTCGTTCCAGTCGTTGAAATCGCCCACTACGGAGACGTTCTGGGCATTAGGCGCCCAAACGCGGAACACTGCGCCGTACTTGCCGTCGCGCTGCTCTAAATGCGCGCCGAAGTAGTCAAAGGCCCGGGTGCTGTCGCCCTCGCAAAAGCGGGTGATCTCGCTGCGACCGTCCTGAATACTGTAATTCATCCTCATGCCTCCTTTGTGCTTTGCCGTGAAAAATCACACAATTCGCCTATCTTATAGCTTACTACTATATATCATACCAAAATAATCTGTGAATTTCAAGCAAATTAGAAAATTTCTATCCGAATATTTCGTGTATATTTTATAAAAATTAAACAAAAATATCATAATTATGGAAAAAACAAGACGATAATTGCGTTTTAATTCCGCAAATGAAAAATCCCCCGTGTCTTTTGACACGGGGGATGTGCGGATAAATCAGCCGTAGGTAGGCGTGAAGGTGATACGGGTGACTGCCGAGTAGGCGCCGTTGCCCGCGGCAAAGACGGGCTGCACCTGGAAGGCGTAGCGGGTGCCCTTGGTGACCTTGGTGTAGTTGAAAAATAGGTTGGTGGTCTGGGTAGCCTGCCACTGCTTGTCGGAATCCTTGCGATAGTAGACGATGTAGGCGTAGGCGCCCGGTATGCTCTTCCATCTCAGATAGATGCTGTTGGCGCGGTTTTCGATATTGATAACGGGCTTTTCCTGACTGATGGTGGTGTAGACGATAGTCGCCACAGAGGAGTAAGCGCCGCGGGTGCCGCCGAACATCGGCTGTACCTGGAAGCAGTAAGCCTTGCCCTGCTCCGCGTTGAGGAAGGGATAATAAGTGTTCTTGGTTTCGGTAGACGCCCACGCTTTGTTGTTGTACTCTCTGTAATAGACTATGTAGGAGCTGGCGCCGTAGATCGCGTTCCACTCGGCGCGGATGCCGTTGCTCTTATTGGAGAGCGTAACCACGGGCTTGGCGTTGCTGACTACGGCATAGGTGATGGTCCTGACTGCCGAGTAAGAGCCCTTGACGCTGCCGAATTTCGGCTGCACCTGGAAGCAGTACGCCTTGCCGACCCACGGAGTGTCATAGAGGAAGGAAGTATCCGTAGTCTGTGCGGACTGCCAATTGCTGCTGTTGTATTCGCGGTAATACACGATGTAGCCGGTCGCGTTGGAGATCTTGTTCCACGATGCGAGGATGCCGTCGTTGCGGTTGGTAAGGGTGAGGTTGGGTTTTTCGGCGCTGAAGGGTGTATATACCAGACTCTTGACAGCGGAATAGGGACCGTTGACCTTGCCGATGACCCGCAGCTGGAAGCTGTAGCTGACGCCCTTGGTGAGGTTGAGGAAGGGATAGTAGTTGTTGGTGGTTTCCACGGACGACCACGAGGCGGCGCCGGTCTGCTTGTAATACACCACATATTTGGTCGCGCCCTCCATCTTGTTCCACTCTGCGCGGATGCCGTTGGACTTGTTGGAAAGCGTCAGCTCGGGCTTGAACAGCGTGACGACCGAGCGGCTCGACGACCAGGGACCGTATTTTGAGCCGTTGTAGCCGCGCACCTGATAGGTGCAGCTGACGCCCATTTTATAGCTGTTGTCTCTGAAATGGTCATTCGAGGTGCTGAAATAGGTATAGCTGCTCTCGCCGGTCATTTTTCTGGCGATCTGATACATAGTAGCGCCGTCACCCTCGCTCCATGCAAGGTCGATGCCGAGGGAATCAAAATACACCGAGGTGATCTGCACGCGGCCGACGTAGTTTTGTACCGCGCTGATCGCCTGCGCGGCGTTTAGCACGTTGGCGTCCCACATATCTATCTGCTTGCCCGCCGCGGTGTTGAAGCAGCTGTTGAGCTTGCTCTTATAATCGCTGTAGCTCGCGTTTTCGTTATAGGTGGTGTTGTATACATAGGAATAGTTGAAGTCGTTGGGACGGTTGAAATCGAAATTCGTTTTGTTTGCATAGTAATAGCCCGAAAATTCACAGGTGAACTTACCGTTTTTAACCGAATAGACACGGTCGTAGTAGCTGCCCTGCTTGCCGTATTGGCAGTAGATCTTTCCCTTGACATACGAAATACCGCCCGATCCCATCTCGACGGTCTGGATGCCGCTGCCGCCGTAGGTGCTGACCGACATGCCGCCCAGGCTGGTGCCGGCGTAGTAGATCAGCTCGGGGATGTCGTCGCCGTCGATGTCGACCAGCTTGAAGCGCGCCTGCGCGTCGCCCGATTTTTGATTGATGTAGTTTTTGTAAGCGGATCTCCATGTGCCGGCTGCCGCTGTATTCAGCGTTGACAGCATGGCCAGAGCGCTGAGCGCCGTCAGCACCGCCAGCAAAACCGCTATGGTTTTCTTCATTTTTTGTACCTCCTGGAAAAGCAATATGATATTATTCTCAAAAGACCCGAAGGGTCATCCAATGAAAATATTTTAACATTTTAACAGATTTTTGTCAATATTTTTAGTAGATTCGCGCAGAATACGACTTTAAACTCTATGAATCAGCGCTTTGTGCAAAAAAACAAGCGCGTTTTAAGCGAAACGCGCTTGTGATACGATAATGCTCTAATTCAAAAGGACGACCTGCTGTGTCGGCTCAATACCAAATCGTCGCCACACGGGAGTAGCCGCCCTTGGTGCTGCCGAAAACAGGCTGCACCTGGAAGGAGTAGCTGTGGCCCTCGACCATTCCCGACATAGTCACCTTAGTGTAGGCGGTATTGAACTGCGACCAGCTGTTGTTGTCTATCTTATAATACATGATATAATTTGTGGCGCCGTTTATCACCTGCCAGGTGACGTCCAGCTCGGAACCGTTTTTTGTAAGGATGACTAGGGGACGGTTGTCGGCAGAGGTGTAGGTAAGGCTGACCACCTTTGAGTACAGACCCTTAGAGCTGCCAAAGAGCGGCTGCACCTGCACGCTGTAGGAGGTGTTGGCGCTGAGATTAAGCAAGGGATAGTAGGTGTTGGAAGTTTGCGCCGACGACCAGTTGGCGTTGTCCGTCTTTTTATAGTAGACGATATACTTTGTCGCGCCGGAGACAGCGTTCCACTCGGCGCGGATGCCGTTGCTCTTGTTTGAAAGCTTAACCACGGGCTTGACCTGCGGTATGTAAACCAACCTTGCGACAGCGGAATACAGACCCTTTGTGCCGGCAAACACGGGCTGCACCTGCACCGCGTACTTTGCGCCCGCGCTGAGTTTGAGCAGCGGATAGTAGTTGTTGACCGTCTCGGCGGACGACCATTTTGACGCGCCCTCAGGCTTGAAATAAACGATATACTTAGTCGCGCCGGAGATCGACTGCCATTCGGCGCGGATGCCGTTGCTCTTATTGGACAGCTTTACGGCGGGCTTGAGCTGCGGCACGTAGATAAGGGTCTTTACCGCAGAGTATTTGCCCTTGACGTTTCCCGAGGCAAGCGCCTGCACCTGCACCTGATAGCCTGCGCCCGGGGTCAGATCGAGCAGCGGATAATAGGTGTTGCCGGTCTGCGCGGATGACCAGCCGGAAGCGCCGTATTTTCTGAAATAAACCACATATTTCACCGCGCCGTCCACCTTGTTCCATTCGGAGCGGATGCCGTTGGTTTTGTTTGAAAGCCTCACCGTCGGCGCGGCAGGCTGCGAAACATAGTTCCAAACCGCTGTCTTTGCCCTTGACGTGGTCATAGCGCTGTCCGTGGTATATTCCACACAGTTGTTGAAGTTGAACGACGCGCGAAGCTTGGAAATGTATTCGGAATACGAAACGTCTGTGTAATCGGAGGCGCCGTTAAGTTTGTATCTATAGGTGAAATCATAGGGATCGTTCATGTCGAAGTCACGCCAGTTGATGGCTGTTTTCACACCCTCGAACGCATAGCCCGTGTGGTCGCCGTCAACCTTGATGACCAGATCGCCGTAAACGCCCTGGGAACCGGTTGTGTTATACAGCCTGTTGCCGCTGCGCTTAAAGCCCATCCACGTTCTGCGCAGCGTCATCATACCGCTGCCGGTGTAGGTGCTCAGCGTTCCGCCGCCCATGTGATAACCCGAGTCGTAAACAAGCTCAGGTATACCGTTGTTGTCAAAGTCTATAAGCCAAAAACGGCTTTCCTTATAGCCGCCGACCTCGTCGATGTAATTGACATACGCGGTTTTCCATGCGGGTGTCGCCGCGCCTGCGGAAACCGGCGCCAGCGCCGACAAACCCACCGCCGTCAGCACCGCCAACAAAATCGCTATAGCTCTCTTCATTTCGGTACCTCCTCGAAAAGTATAATAATAATGTTTTTAATAGACCCTGAGGGTCATTTAATAAAAACATTTTAACATTCAGGCATATCTTTGTCAATATTTTCGGTAAATTTGCACAGAGCACGACCTATAACTCTGAAAGGCTGCGTATAATCCAAAAAGACGTGCCTCCGAAGAAGCACGTCTTTTAATCGGGATCAATATACTATGCTCGCGACCTTGGAAAACAAACCCTTTTCGTTGTTGAACAAAGGCTGCAGCTGTACGCTGTACTTCACGCCCTTGGTGAGTCCCAGCAGCGGGAAGTAGCGGTTGGCTGTTACGGCGGATGACCACTGCGACGCGGCGGTCTCCTTATAATAGACGATATATCGGGTAGCGCCCTCGACAGCCTTCCACTCGGCGCGGATGCCGTTGGACTTCACCGAAAGCGTCACCACAGGCTTAACCTGCGGGATATACACCAGACGGCTAACTGCGGAATACAGTCCCTTGACGCTGCCGAACACCGGCTGTACCTGTACGGCGTACTGATTGCCCGCCGTGATCTTCAGCAGCGGATAGTAGGTATTCGCCGTGGTCGCCGACGACCACTTGCTGTCGGTGCTCTTTTTATAGTAGACGATGTACTTCGACACGCCGGAGATCGACTGCCATTCGGCGCGGATGCCGTTGCTTTTGTTTATCAGCTTCACCGCGGGCTTGACCTGAGGTATATACACCAGGCGGCTAACCGAGGAATACAGTCCCTTCGCCTCGCCGAACACGGGTTGCAGCTGCGCCGCGTACTGCGCGCCTGCCGTGAGATGCAGCAGCGGATAGTAGGTGTTGGCAGTGGTCGCCGACGACCATTGGCTGTCACCCGACTTCTTATAATACACGATATACTTAGTAGCACCGGCAGTCGGCTGCCATTCGGCGCGGATGCCGTTGCTTTTGTTTATGAGCTTTATGGCGGGCTTTACCTGCGGCACATACACCAGACGGCTAACCGAGGAATACGCGCCGACCTCGCCGTCAAACACAGGCTGCACCTGCACGGCGTACTGCGCGCCCGCCGTGAGATCAAGCAGCGGATAGTAGGTGTTTCGGGTCTCCGCCTGAGACCATTGGCTTTGGGAAGCTTCGCGATAATACACGATATAGCCTGTCGCGCCGTCTACAGCCTGCCATTCGGCGCGGATGCCGTTACTTTTGTTGGCGAGGGTCACGGTGGTTTTCTGCTGAGAAGGCGGATAAACCGAGGTGCTGTAGGTCATTAGCCTGTAGTCGTGCTCGTTGATTTCGCAGCCGGAGATAGGGTTGTACTGTCCGTAACCTATGGCGGCGGTTTCGTCGCAGAGCATCACCGTATCCATATTGCAGTTGACGGTAGTTGTACCGGCGGAGCGGTTGAGCACCTTGAACACCGCTTTGACAGCCGTAACCGGCAGTCCGCCCTCTTTATAACCGGGCATGGCGGGCATGACAGAGGAAAAGTTCGCCACCAGTCTGCCCTTGCCGTTGTTCACCTTGCAGGAGTATATTCCGGCGCCGCCGCCGTTTTCCGTAGCGAAGGGGAACACATTGAGCACGCGGCTTCTGCCGCTGCCGTAGTAATTATAGCTTTCCTGCCACTCCAAAACAGAGGCGTCCCAGGTCAGTTCATCAATATCGATAGCGACCAGGCACTTGCCGGGCGCCGCCAGCTTGAACTGCGCCGTTACAAAAACATCGCCGTTTTCATCCTCAAACCGCGACAAATCGGTGTAGACCGCGGAGGCCTCGGGGAAAAAGTTAGATGTAAGTTTAACGGTAAGGTTGTCCTTGCCCGCTGCCGAAGCGGCGGCGGGTATCGCCAGCGCTCCTATGATGAGCAGCAGCGTCAGAACGAGGGAAACTGTTTTTTTCATAGGAATACTCCCTTTATACTATTTTATAAAACACTTATAACAGATGTTAACGGGTTTCACTTGATAATAGTAATAGATAGTTAATACCCCTATTATAACATTTTACGGCTATCTGTCAACAGACAGGACGGATTCTTTCCGTATTCGACAAAAAGCGCGCCTCAAACGAGACGCGCTTCTGTTAACTGTAGCTTATATTGGGTCCGGAAACGGATCAGTCCTCAGCGAGGGTCTTGTCCAGCTCAGCGAAGTACTTGATGGTTCTTACCATCTGGCTGGTGTAGGAGTTCTCGTTGTCGTACCAGGAAACTACCTGTACTTCATAGAGATCGTCGGCGATCTTCGCAACCATGGTCTGGGTAGCGTCGAACAGGGAGCCGTATCTCATACCGATAACGTCGGAAGAAACGATGGGATCCTCGTTGTAGCCGAAGGACTCGGAAGCGGCAGCCTTCATAGCGGCGTTGATGCCGTCAACGGTAACGTCGGTGCCCTTTACAACAGCGGTGAGGATGGTGGTGGAGCCTGTGGGAACAGGTACACGCTGCGCGGAGCCGATGAGCTTGCCGTTGAGCTCGGGGATAACCAGACCGATAGCCTTAGCAGCACCGGTGGAGTTGGGAACGATGTTGGCAGCGCCGGCTCTTGCTCTTCTGAGGTCGCCCTTTCTGTGAGGACCGTCGAGGATCATCTGGTCGCCGGTGTAAGCGTGGATGGTGCTCATGATACCGCTCTGGATGGGAGCGAACTTGTTGAGCGCGTCTGCCATGGGAGCAAGGCAGTTGGTGGTGCAGGAAGCAGCGGAGATGATGGTGTCCTCAGCGGTGAGGGTGCCCTCGTTAACGCTGAATACGATGGTGGGAAGATCGTTGCCTGCGGGAGCGGAAATAACGACCTTCTTGGCGCCTGCGTCGATGTGAGCCTGGCTCTTAGCCTTGGAGCAATAGAAGCCTGTGCACTCGAGAACAACGTCTACACCCAGCTCGCCCCAGGGCAGCTCGGCAGCGTTGGGCTTAGCGTAAATGGTGATTTCCTTGCCGTCAACGATGATGGAGCCTTCGCCTGCCTCAACAGTGTGCAGGTTCTCGCCGATGGTGCCGCAGTAGCCCTTCTGATACTTGAGCAGGTTAGCGAGCATCTTGGGATCGGTAAGATCGTTGATAGCGACTACCTCATAACCCTCTGCGCCGAACATCTGACGGAAGGCCAGACGTCCGATACGACCGAAGCCGTTAATTGCAACTTTTACTGACATAAAAAATTCCTCCTAAAATTTAAGGTAACTTTATTATATTACATTTTTTTCATTTCTTCAATAGTTTGCTAAAAAATTAACGAGAAAAAATGAAATTTTTTCCGCTCTTCACAGTTTTTGCGGCTTTTCTCCCCCAAAGAATCTCGCCGCGGCGCTCTTTTGGCTGCCCGAGGCGGTGTTTTGACCCCAAAACAGTTTGTGTATGTCTTGCTTTTTTTGCAAAAATCACTACTAAAGTTATTGACAATCAGTTGATTTTATTATAAAATGACATTAAGCTCCATAACTATGGGGTTTGCAAAAAGATGACCTTTGATGGGTTGCCGTTGAAGCGTCATAATTTGCTTTTTTTAATCAGACTCTTTCGGGAGCCGTTATATATAGATATTTTTTAATAACATTATTTGCATTTTTTGCTTTTAAAAAATATTGTATATTTTTGTTAAAATTGAATATCTTGAAAAGTAACGGCACCCCAAAGGTTTTGTTTTGATGAAAGCTGTCAAAATTTCAAAAAACCAAAGAACAAGGAGGTGTCAGGGAGATGTGGATAAACACTGCAGTTTTTGTTTTGATTCTCGCAGCAGCCGCGCTGGCGGCAGGCGTTATAGGCATATTTATCGGTATCGCCGTCCGCAAGAATACCGCGGAAAAGGAGATAGGCAGTGCCGAAGACGAGGCTAAGCGCATTGTGTCAGACGCGATGAAGACCGCCGAGGCAAAAAAGAAGGAACTGGTGCTTGAAGGCAAGGAAGAGGTTCACCGCTTCCGCACGGAAAGCGAAAAGGAGATCGCCGACCGCCGCCGCGAGGTACAGCGTCAGGAACGCCGCATCCAGCAAAAGGAAGAAACCTTGGACCGCAAGCTGGATAACGTAGAGAAGAAGGACGAAAAAGCTGCCAAGAAAATCAAGGAAGCTGACAAAAAGCTTGAAGAGGTAGAAGCCCTCAAGAAAAGCCAGTTTGAGATGCTCGAAAAGATCTCGGGTTATACCGCCGAGCAGGCGAAGGCCTACTTACTCTCCCAATTGGAAAACGAGCTGACTCACGAAAAATCCGTGAAGATCATGGAATATCAGGAGCAGTTAAAAGAAGAATCCGACGAGAAAGCCAGAAATATCATTTCGCTTTCCATCCAAAAGCTTGCCGCCGAATATGTGGCTGAAGCGACCATATCGGTCGTTCCCCTTCCCAATGACGAAATGAAGGGACGCATCATCGGCAGAGAAGGCAGAAACATCCGCGCGATAGAAACACTCACGGGTGTAGACCTGATTATCGACGACACACCCGAAGCGATCACCCTTTCCTGCTTCGAGCCCGTGCGGCGCGAGGTGGCGCGTATCGCTTTGGAAAGACTTATTTCCGACGGCAGGATACATCCCGCCAGGATCGAAGAGACCATCGAGCGGGCACGCCGCGAGGTGGACGCTGCGATCAAGAAGGACGGCGAGCGCGCCGTGCTGGAGTTAGGCATACACAATATCCATCCCGAGCTTGTAAAGCTGCTGGGACGTCTGCGTTACCGCACCAGCTACGGTCAAAATGTATTGAAGCACTCTATCGAGGTAGCGTATCTCGCGGGCATGATGGCGAGCGAGCTGGGACTCGACCCCACCCTTGCAAAGCGCGCGGGTCTGCTGCATGATATTGGTAAATCCATTGACCATGAGGTCGAGGGCACCCACATCCAGATCGGTGTGGACCTCGCCAGAAAGTATAAAGAGAGCGACGCGGTCATCCACGCTATCCACGCCCACCACGGCGACGTGGAAGCAAAGACTATCGTCGCTATCCTGGTCCAGGCCGCCGACGCGCTGTCTGCCGCCAGACCCGGAGCCAGACGCGAAAACGTTGAAAACTACATCAAGCGTCTGCAAAAGCTTGAGGAGGTCGCTTCCTCCTTCAACGGAGTTGACAACTGCTACGCCATTCAGGCGGGCCGCGAGGTGCGCGTAATGGTCAAGCCCGAAGTGGTAAACGACGAGCGCATGGTTCCCCTCGCCAGAGAGATCTGCAAAAAGATCGAGGAGGAGCTGGAGTATCCCGGACAGATCAAGGTCAATATCATCCGAGAAAGCCGCGCCGCGGAATTTGCCAAATAATCTTTTCACTATCGTTAAAAAAACCGACATCACATCAGTGGTGTCGGTTCTTTGTTTTTCTTGTTTTTCTATTTTGCCATCTTCTTTTCCGCCGTGCAGATCAACCTGCCGGCGCCGTAGATTATTAGTATCTCGGGCACACACTTGATGCCTTCGCTTATCAAACGGGAAAGCAGCCATGCGTTATACGATCTGCCCATACCGCCGCTGTACAGTAAGAACAGCCAGTACGCGGCGAGGAAGGTTTCTACCGTCAAAGCATTAACCGTCCACGCTGTTATAACTCGCGGCAGGGTGATTTTATTCTTATACAGAAAAAAGCCGTAAATCAAGCCCGTCAGCGCTCCGCTGATGGTGAAGCCCGGGAAATAGGTGCCGGTGGGCGCCAACAAAAACGAGATGACATCGCCCAGTGCGCCGACCAGCAGCGCGGGTATGGGGCCGAACATCGCGCCCGCCACAGCTATAGGCAGGAAGGCGCCGCTGATTTTGACGGCGTTGCCGAACAGTGCCAGCGTAGGATTGGCAAAAATACCCAGCACCACGCGCAGCGCCAGCAGCATGGCGATAATAACAAGGGATTGCAGCTTTTTTAATTCGGAAAAAGAATTTTTCAGTGATTTTACCGGTGACAATTTTTTTACCCCCTATGCCCGGAGGTGCTCCGAAAAGAAAATGGCGGGCAAACGCCCGCCTGAATACTCTCTCCAAAGCAACAGCGGGATGCGAACCTGACATCGCGGAAGCATATCCTTCGTTCCTGCGGCAACTCCCCGTCCGCGGGACACTGTAACGCGTCAGACTCTACTCTGTGAACTTTTATCGTGCATATTATAGCAAGTTTGTCGTGTACTGTCAACCCGTCAGATAATCTTCGCGAAAATCAACAGCACCAGGATCATCGTGGCGACCGCAAGCGCCGACACCACCGCGACAATAACGGTGTTGCCCTTTTTGTTGGCGCTGTCGTTGCTTTCGCGGGTCGGGATGAGCTTTGATTTGCGAAGCGCCGTAACAACGGGCTTGTAAAGGAACAGCACCAGTGCGGCGTTCAGTCCCGCCTTGATAGCGTTGAAGGGAAGCAGCAGCGGCAGCATTAGCGCCACAACCATCTCGCGGGGCGCGCCCATATAGATAGGCGTCATAATGTAGTTCCACAACAGCATCACCGCTATCATGGCAGCTGCGCCCGAACCCAGTCCTATGATGGCGCGAGGCATGGTCTTTTTGCGGTAATAGATGACGGACGCCACACCCACGAACATCGCGGACGCGAGAAAGTTCATCAGCAATCCGATGAAGCCCGTAGAGCTGACTGTCACCATCTCGATCAGGCAGGTGACCAGCGCCATTATCAGGCCGATAACGGGTCCGTAGATAAAGGCGCCGATGGTGATGATGACGTCCTTCGGCTCATAGGTGAGAAATCCGCCGATGTTGGGGATCCTCAGAAAGAAGTCCGCGGCGACGGCAAGCGCTGTGAGCATAGCCGTGATGGAAAGCATTTTGATTTTGTCGGTTGATTTTGTCGTCATAACAACAACTCCTTTAAATAATTAAAGGCTGAATACGGAAAAAGCCCCGCTGCAAAAGCAACGGGGCGGTCACGCGAAAAAAAGCCTAAAACGGCAAACGCGCCTTCTTTCATCCGGACTTTAACCGTCGGTGCCTGAATTGCGCAGGCTCGGCAGATCGTTAGATCTGTTCGTGGACTATCACCACCGGTGGAGAATTTCACTCCGCCCCGAAGACAACCTTCAATAATATTATATGCGTTTTTCGCGGTTTGTCAATAGATTTTTTCTTTCTTGACAAGCACTGCTACAAGATATTTCACAAGAAATAAGCAAAGACGTTTTCTTTACAAAATAAAGAAACACCGCCCCAACCTGCAAAGTTGACGGTGTTTCTTTAATACCATTAACCGAGCAACCGCTGACGCAGTGCCCTTTTTCTATTTTTATTATAATATCTGCCGCTTTTGTCAAGCCCCGCTCAACAGCGCGGGCTTATTCTATTGCCGCCAGCAGCGCGTCGACCTTGTCGGTCTGCTCCCACTTGACTCCGAGATCCTCTCTGCCGAGGTGACCGTAGGCGGCGAGATCGTAATACTGGGGCTTTTGCAGCTCAAGCTGGTTGATTATGGAGTTGGGGCGGCAGTCAAACACCTTGCCGACCGCGTCCGCGAGCTGCTCATTGGTGAATTTTGAGGTGCCGAAGGCGTCTACCATTACGGACACGGGCTTTGCCACACCGATAGCGTAGGCAAGCTGTACCTCGCACTTCTCGGCAAGACCCGCCGCTACCACATTTTTGGCGATATAGCGCGCGTAGTACGCCGCGCTGCGGTCAACCTTTGTGGGGTCCTTGCCGCTGAACGCGCCGCCGCCGTGACGCGAGAAGCCGCCGTAGGTGTCAACAATGATCTTTCTGCCGGTCAGACCCGCGTCTCCTACGGGACCGCCGATAACAAAGCGGCCGGTGGGGTTGACAAAGAACTTGGTATCCTTTAAAAGCTCCTCGGGAATGATGGGCTTTATGACATATTCGATCATATCACGGCGGATCTGCTCCAGCGAAACATCGGGGTCGTGCTGGGTGGAAACTACCACGGTGTCAACGCGAACCGCCTTGCCGTCCTCATATTCCACAGTGACCTGGGTTTTGCCGTCGGGACGCAGATATGTAAGCGTGCCGTCCTTTCTAACCTTGGTGAGCTGACGGGCGAGCCTGTGAGCCAGTGAAATGGGCAGGGGCATAAGCTCGGGAGTCTCGTTGCAGGCATAACCGAACATCATGCCCTGGTCGCCCGCGCCGATTTGGTTGTTGACGTCGTCCTCGCCGTCCTTGAGCTCGTAGCTTTCGTTAACGCCCATGGCAATATCCGCGGACTGCGCGTCCATAGAGGTCAGCACCGCGCAGCTTTTTGCGTCAAAACCGTAGGAGGGATCGTTGTAACCGATGTCGTCGATGACGCCGCGAGCTATAGCGGCGATGTCCACATTGGCTGTGGTGGTGATCTCACCCATAACATGTACCACGCCGGTGGTAACGGTAGTTTCGCAGGCTACGTGCGCCTTGCTGTCCTGAGCGAGTATGTTGTCGAGCACCGCGTCCGAGATCTTGTCGCAGACCTTATCGGGATGTCCCTCGGTAACGGATTCTGATGTAAATAAAAACTTCGCCATATTCTGATTCTCCTTTGAAAAAATACAAAAAATAAGCGCCCTTCGACCGAAAGGCGTCCAAACCACTCATCTTTCGGTAAAACCGCAGGAATTAGCACCTTGCAATGCAGGTTGCCGGGCTTCACAGGGCCTGTTCCCTCCGCCGCTCTTGATAAGGCATTATTCAACTTTCCTTATTATATACGATAGCATAGAAAATAGCAAGGGTTTTTAAAAAGTTTTTTGCCGAAATTGATTGTAATGCGTATTATGATGTGCTAAAATATCGATGAAAGAAGGGATTGCATGAACATCGTTGTAAGAGCCTACACCGAGTCGGACGTACCGCGAATGACCGAGATATGGAACGAGGTGGTGAGGGACGGCATAGCCTTTCCGCAGACGGAGTGTCTGGACCTTGAGTCCGGGCAGACGTTTTTTGACAGCCAGACCCACTGCGGAGTAGCCGAGGACACAGACAGCCGCGAGCTGCTCGGGCTGTACATCCTGCACCCGAACAACGTAGGCAGGTGCGGACACATCTGCAACGCGAGCTACGCGGTCAGCGCCGAAGCGCGCGGCAAGCACATCGGAGAAAAGCTGGTGCGCGACTGCCTTGCGCAGGGCAGGACACACGGCTTTCGCATTTTGCAATTCAACGCCGTAGTCAGGACCAACACCGCCGCCAGAAGGCTGTATGAAAAGCTCGGCTTTGTGCAGCTGGGCGTGATACCGCAGGGCTTTTTGATGAAGGACGGGCATTACGAGGACATTTGCCCCTATTACCATATGCTGTAAAGGAGAGAGTTCCATGCTGTTTGACTTAAAAAACGAAGTCCCCGAAACGCTTCCGCGCTTCAAGGACGGAGAAGGCGAGTTCATCGCCAAGATCCACTTTGACGGACTGAACAAAATCATCCACGGCACGCTGCCGCCGGGATCGACCATCGGCGCGCACACCCACGAAAACGACAGCGAGATAATCTACATCCTCAGCGGGCGCGGGTCGGTGCTCGACGACGGCGCGCTTATGCCGCTGGAGGCGGGCGACTGCCACTACTGCCCGAAGGGTCACACCCACAGCCTGATAAACGACAGCGAGAACGATCTGGTGTTCTTCGCCGTGGTGCCCGTTCAATGATAAAGGCAATACCGCATGATTCAAGCGTTCGTCATGGATCATGCGGTATTGCCTTAAAAATGGATCCTTTCGGTCTTAAACGCCGCACTGCCTCCGCATACGCAGACCGAGACCGTGTAGTCGGCAAAGCGCCTTGTGCTGATAGAGTACTCAGCTTCGCCCTCGGAAAAACTATCCTCGCAGACCTCCACCGACTTAGCCGCGCGGTGAAAGCCCTTGCCCATGCATTTGAGCAGGGCTTCTTTTTTTGTCCAAAAATCAAAAAAACACCCGATGCGGTCGCGGCTTTCCCGAATGACAGCCAGCTCGTTTTCGGTGAAGACCACCTTGCCCAGGCGCAGCGGGTCCACCTGCTTTATCTGTTCGATGTCGCAGCCGACCTCCCTGTCGGACAGCGCCATAAGCACCCAGTCGCCGCTGTGCGAGAGGTTAAAGCAGGCGCCGCCCACGGCGCGGGGCTTGCCGAAGGCATCGGTGACTATCTCATATCCGCCCAAAAACCGCCGGAGCAGCAGCCCTGCCGCTATGCTTCGTCTGCGGTCGGCGGAAAACCGGTAACGGAGCGCCTGTTCTCTTCGCTCAGGCGAGATAAGCTCAAGATGCTCCTCGGTAACTTCGTTGATATTCGCGAGAAAAAGCTTCATAATTTCACTTGTTTTCCAATAAATATTCTTTAGGACTGCTTGAGCCTTTCGAGGCAGGCGGCACAGATAAACTTGCCCTCAAACGGAATAAGCCCCTCAACGGAATTGCAGAACACACACTTTTCCTCCGCTTTTTTTATGGTTATGCAGGAGTCGTCGGCGTTTATCTGCAGCACATCGCCCGCGTTGATATTCAAATGCCGGCGAATGTCCTTTGAGATAACGATGCGTCCCGCCTTATCTATTTCACGAAAATTGGTGTAGATCATAGTGATTTCGCTTCCGTTCTGCATATTATACCATCATTTTACCATTTTTCGGTTTTAATGTCAATAATTCCCAAGCAAAAATATATGAAATCTTGTTAAAAAGGGGGCCTTTCATGCTCAACATCATCTGGAGCCTGCTGGTCGTCGGCAGCATCATCTGCTCGCTCTGCCTCGGCACGACGCAGGCGCTGTCCGACACCTTCGCCGACAGCGCCGCCGACGCCATTCAACTGCTGCTGACCCTGACCGGCGTGATCTGCCTGTGGTCGGGGCTGATGAAGATTGCCGAGCGCAGCGGGCTGAACGCCCTGCTGTCAAAGCTTTTCGCGCCGCCGCTGCGCCTTTTGTTCCCGCGCCTTGACAAAGACAGCGCCGCCTTTGAGGCTATAACCATGAATATCACCGCAAATCTGCTGGGACTGGGCAACACCGCCACCCCTATGGGGCTAAAGGCGATGCGCGAACTGGACCGTTTAAACGGCGGCAGGGACACTGCCTGCGACGAAATGGTGATCTTTGTGGTGATGAACACCGCGTCGCTGCAGCTCTTTCCCACTATGCTGGGCACGCTGCGCTCCGGCTACGGCAGCCGCGCTCCGTTCGAGATACTGGTGCCAGTCTGGATAAGCTCCGCCGCCGCCCTCACCGTGGCGCTGACGATCGCGCTCTGCGGCAACCGCCTGTCAAGGCGCCGCCTGTGCGGGTAGGAGGGCGCTATGGGATTTATCATGCCCGCCTTTGCCGGCGTTATCATCCTTTACGGATTCATTCGGCGCGTTCCCGTGTTTGACGCCTTTATCGAAGGCGTGCGCGAGGGCTTTTTTACTCTGCTGCAGATAGCGCCCACCATTCTGGGGCTGGTTTTCGCGGTCAGCCTGCTGCGCAACAGCGGCGCAATAAACGTGATCTGCGCCGCCGTCGCTCCCGCCGCAAACGCCGTCGGCTTTCCCAAGGAGGTCGTGCCTATGGCTATGCTGCGCCCCGTGTCGGGCAGCGGCTCCACCGCGCTGCTGGTGTCGGTGTTTGAACAGTACGGACCCGACAGCTTCGCGGGCAGAGTAGCCTCGGTGCTTGCGGGCTCCAGCGAGACCACCTTTTACGCCACGGCGATGTACTTCGGCTGCGTAGGTGTAAAAAACATCCGCCACACCCTTGTTGCCGCCATCGCCGCCGACCTTACGGCGATGCTGATTTCAGCCGTAATGGTCGGTATTTTCCTTTCGTAGGCAGGGCACATACTGCCGAAAAATCACGATAATACAACCCGCGCGGCATTTGAAAACAAAGTTGTCACCGAATAAATCCGGTTTTGACTTGACACCTGATTATTACTGTCAGTTGATTTTGATGTGGAAAGATTTTACCCCCTCTTTTGTGTGGAAAGAACAAAAATACGTGAATTTTTTGACGATTCGGTCAAACCGTTGGATTTATCTGCCGGCAATATCCATTGTGTTTAACACTTTCCACAGACTTTTTAACATTATATTGAACAAAAAGAATTTTACAGAATGTATAACTTCTGATAAGGAAAATAAAAAGCGGGCTTTTAATTCCGCACAAAAATAATACAGTTTTGTAATCGGAGAGGATGAACTCATATTGGAAAAAAAGCTGATCTCAGCGGAGATCTCGGGCGGCGGTTTTGTCGCCCTGTGCTCGATTTTTATGCGGCGTCTATACACGCTCAACGGCGGCGAGCTGATCGGCATCCTCTTCGGCGCGGTCAACAACAGCCCTTGGGAGACCGCAAAAACCCTTCTTCTCCCCTACCTTGTATGGGCGCTGCTGGAGCTGATGGCGGTGAAGCCGCGCGTTTGCCGCTTCACCGCCGCCAAAACCGCGGGGCTCTACCTGCTGGGCGCGGTGTATCTTTCGCTGTCGCTGCTGTTGCCTGAGCCGCTCGCGGCGGCTGTCGGCGTTTGCGCGGCGTTTATGCTGCCGCTTTGGCTTTACCGCACCGCTCTGCCGCTGCAGCGACTTTTCGCCCTGTCGGTGTGTCTGCTCTTTCTTTTTGTCGCGCTGTATTTCAGTTTGACGCCGTTCGCGCCGCACCTTGCCCTGTTTCGCGACGCTGAAACGGGTATGTACGGCATACCGACAGTATAATGATATTCTCAATTAAAAACAGAAAAACTTTGCCGCTTTTTATCTGATACTAATCTCAGATAAAAAGTGGACAAAGATTTGCGAGGATATTTTTCACAAGCGAAGGACGCCGCAAGGCTGGCGCCTTGCAAGGACGACAACGAAGTATTGCGGAAAATAGACCGCAAAGATTGTCTATTTTTTATTTGAGTTTAGTATGAGATAGGAATAAAACAGTTTCTCATGTAGTTTTTTTAAATTTAACCACAATATATTGTGCTATTATTCTAAAATAGAATTTTATCGTTCGGCTGTCTATGGTATAATGATACAGACATTTTCCGATGATTTGTGAGGAAAGCCCGATGAAAGACAGAAACAACGAACCCAAGCCCGACGTTATAGCGGGCAGAAACCCCGTTAACGAAGCAGTGCGCAGCGACCGCGCTGTGGACAAGATACTTATTGCGCGCGGCGAAAGGAACGGCGCGGTGGTGGGGATACTTGCCAAGGCGAGAGAAAAGCGCATCCCCGTTAAAGAGGTAGACCGCCAAAAGCTGGACTTCCTGAGCGGCGGAGCTACCCACCAGGGAATCATCGCTCTGGCAGCGGCAAAGGAATACGCTACGGTGGAGGACATCTTTGACTGCGCCGAAAGCCGCGGAGAGCCGCCCTTTATCATCGTTTTGGACGAGCTGGAGGATCCCCACAACCTGGGCGCGATAATCCGCACCGCCGAGTGCACGGGCGCGCATGGGGTAATTATCCCCGAGAGGCGCAGCGCAGGTTTGAGCTACACCGTAGCAAAGGCGAGCGCGGGCGCGGTGGAATATATGCGCGTGGCGCGGGTGACGAATATCGCCAGGCTCATAGATGAGCTGAAAGCGCGCGGCGTGTGGGTCTACGGCGCCGACATGAACGGCGAGGACTACGCCTCCTGCGATATGTCGGGCGCGTGCGCCATAGTCATCGGCAACGAGGGCAAGGGCATTTCGCGTTTGGTGCGCGAAAAATGCGACGTTATCGTGTCTTTGCCCATGCAGGGGCACATCAACTCGCTCAACGCCTCTGTAGCGGCGGGCGTATTGATGTATCACGCTTTTGAAAAGCGCCGCGGCGCTCATACCTGATAATACGCATCCACTCCGACGAAAGGAAGTGTGACCATGTCGGATATAGATAAAAAGAACGATTTGCTCAAGGAGCTTGAAATCCAGAGCATCCTCGACGAGCGCAACCGCATCGCCGATCAGGAGCAAATGAGAAGGACCGCGCAGAGATACCGCGCCAAGCCCAAGGTGGAGGAGATATTCAGCAACACGGACAAAAAGCCGCGCCTGAAAAACGAAAGCCCCCTTGAGCTTGAGAAAAAGGAAAACGACAGCGCGGACAACACCATCGTGGGTGAAAAGACCGCCACCACCATGAAAACCGAGCTGATGATGGACGGCAGCAACAGCGGCGAGCAGGTCAAGACCCCCGAGGAGGCCGAGGAGGAAGCTCGCCTTGCCGAGCAGCAGTCCGAAGGCGAAACCCGGGAACAGGCACAGCCCGAGGAAAAGGAAGAAACGCAGGGCGAAGCCGAGGAAAACAAGATAGTCACCCTCAAGCCCGAATATGACGAGGACACGCGATTCTCGGGCGAGGTGCTCGGCGAGGTGGAGCAGTTCCGCGAATCGGGCGAGATCGAGAGCATCCACTCCATCGACATTACCATGGGCGCGGACGAACCTCAGCCCAAAGCAGAAGAAACCACCGAGGAGGCGCCCGCCGAACCGTCCTCGGACAAGCAGCCCGAGCGCGTGGTGGCAACTGTGCCCGTATACCGTCCGGAGGAGCCGCGAAACATCCTCAACGTGAAGGCGGGCAGATTTTCGGAGGTAGTGGCGAGAGAGTATGAGGAATACATCCGCTCCAAAAATCCCTCGGTGATAGCCCATGTCATCCGCCCCGAACCAAAGCAGGAGGACGCTCCCGAGGAAGAGGATGACACCCGCTCCACTCAGGAAAAGATCCTCAGCGCGGTGGTGGGCTTCTTCTCTAAGGATGAATCCGACGACCAGGACACCCCCAAGGAGAAGGAAAAGCCCGTGGAGGACTACACTGGCGAAGAGGATGAAAACAGCATAAAATTTGAGCTGAACGAGAACATAAAGAAGCTCTTCTTCCGCAGCGTGCTCTCGGGCGTTATCGCGGCGGTGGCGATCGTACTCGCCTTCATCACCCGAATTATGCCCGACGCGCTCATATCTGCCATCCCTGTGGCACCTGCCGCCTACGCGGTGTTCAACCTGCTGCTCATCGGCTCGTCTGTAGCGCTTAACCGCGTGGCGATGCTAAGCGGCCTGACGCCCCTGCTGAAATTCAAGGGCAATTCCGACACCGCGGTAGCCGTGGCGGGCGGCGCGGCGGTGATACAGACCGTAACCTCCTTCTTCGCGCTGGGCGATATGTCCGCCTTCAACACCAACTACTACGTGGTTATAGTGCTGCTGGCGTTCTTCGCCAACAACGCGGGCAAGCTGCTGATGGTGCTGCGCGTGAAGGATAACTTCCGTTTCCTTACCGCTAAAGGTCAAAAATACGCCGCCAAGATATACAACAACGAGAGCGTCGCCAACAAGATGCTCAGCGGCACCGCCTCGGAGAAAAACCTTATCGCCTATCAGCACAAAACCGGTTTTGCCTCCAACTTTCTCAAAATTTCCTACGCGCCCGATCCCAGCGAGGATCTGGCGTCCAAGCTTGCGCCCGTCACCACGGTCATCGCCCTCGCGGTCACCCTGCTTTACGGTATCGTTAAGGTATCCTTTATCGGCGCGGTAAATACACTGGCGCTGATTTCGGCGCTGGCCATTCCGGTATCTACCCTGCTGGCGGTCAATGTGCCCGTGCGCAAGCTATGCAAGACCCTGATAGGCTACGGCGCTATGCTGGCGGGCTACCCTTCCATCAAACAGTTCTGCGACAGCACGGCTATAATGATGGACGCGGGCGAGCTGTTTTCGGCGGACACCATTGAGCTGGAGGGCATAAAAACCTTTGAAAACTACAATGTGGACGAGTCGCTGCTGTGCGGCATCGCCATTTTGAAGGAAGCCCAAAACCCCATAGCCAACGCCTTTGAATCGGTCGTGACCGAGGCAAAGGAAACTCTGCCCGAGGTAGAGAGCGTGCTGTATGAGGACGAACTGGGACTTGTGGGCTGGATAAACGGCGAGCGGATACTTGTTGGCTCACGCAATTTGATGGACAAATACAATGTTGAGACCCCCGCCGATGACTACGAGGAAAAATACACCGCCAACGGCAGTCAGATAACCTACCTGTCCCGCGCCGGCAGGCTGGTGGCTATGCTTGTCACCCGCTACCACGCCGACCCCGAGCTTAAAAGCGAAATGCAGCGCGCCGAGGCAAACGGCATCAGCTTCCTTATCCGCACCACCGACTACAACATCACCGACGATCTGGTGGCGCAGCTTTACAACCTCTTCTACCGCAGCATCAAGGTGCTGCCCACGGGTCTGGGCAACGTGCTGAAGGAGGCGCAGAGCGTCACCGAGGAAAGCTCGCGCTCCTACCTTATCACCTACGGCAAGGTGTCGGGCATGGCGAGAGCCGTTTCGGGCAGCGTACGCATAAAGCAGAACATCTCGCTGGCTATCATCATCCAGCTTATCGCTGTCATTTTGGGTCTGCTTATCGCCACTCCCCTGGTGTTGTACGCCGGAGCGGGCGTAATGGGCACGCCGGAGGTACTTATCTACGTCTTGTTCTGGGCGGTGGCGGCGATAATCGCCCCCGCGATACAAAAGCCGTAACGGCCTTGGGCGCTTTTCGTGCCCGCGACATATCACACAGAAAGGTGGACCTATATGAAAATAGCTCCCTCTCTCCTCTCCTGCGATTTTTCAAAGATGGGCGAGGAAATAAAACGCATGGATCTGGCAGGCGCCGACTGGATGCATCTTGACGTGATGGACGGTCACTTCGTCCCCAACATCACCTTCGGAGCACCGGTTATCAAATGGGTGCGTCCCTACACCGACAAGCCCTTTGACGTGCATTTGATGATCTCCGATCCGCTGAAATACATCGACGACTTCGCCGACGCCGGCGCGGACATCATCACCTTCCATGTCGAATGTGATTCCGACATCGACGCAACCATCGACGCTATCCAAGCGCGAAACATCCGGGCAGGGCTGGTTATCAAGCCGAACACGCCCGCAGAAGCGGTATTCCCCTATCTGGACCGCCTGTCGCTGGTGCTGGTGATGACCGTGGAGCCGGGCTTCGGAGGGCAGTCCTTCATGGCGGATATGCTGCCAAAGGTAGGCGCGATAAAAGCGGAATGTACACGCCGCGGGTTGGATGTGCTTATTGAAGCCGACGGAGGCATAGGCGAAGCCACCATACGTCAGGCGGCAGACGCGGGCGTAGACGTCTGCGTAGCGGGCACGGCGGTATTTAAGGCGGAGGACGCCGCAAAAGCGATCCGCGACCTGAAAATCATATCAGAACAATAACATACGATAAAATGACCGGCTCAAGACTTCAAAGAGTTTAGTATAAGCCGGCTTTTTGCAAAAAACCGCGAGAGGCTATGAAACCTCTCGCGGTTGATTTATTTATCTCGCTCAGCCCTCGATGACCGTTCCGGTTATCAGTTCGCCGTTGTTGTCAATATACGCGATGACCGCCACCGCGTTATCTACATCTGACTCCGTGCGGATCTGCGACACCGACGAAGACAGCATCTGCTTCATAACGGAAGCCATCTGCGTCAACATAGTCCTTTGCGTGTCGTTCAAATCGGACGACACATGGACCTCGTAAACCAGCGCGTTGCCCTGCGCGTAGACGGAGCACTCACCGTTATCGCCCAGGCTTGCCTCCATAGTCTGCTGCACCGAGGGGTTGTCGTCGATATAGCTTTGCAGCTTAGCCTCGGCTTCGCTGTCGTCGGCGTCGATTGCGTCGTCCTCAACAAGTACGACACCGTCGCTGTTGACGATCTTGTGGTTTGCCCCGACGCGCGCAGACGAGCTTTGGTCGTCGGTATAGGAGGAAGAATCTCCGCCGGAAAGGTCGTCGCCGCCGTCGTCGTAGGAGCTTTGATCCGCACTGACGTCGGAATCATCGTCGGAGCTGTCCCCCAACTTGCTGTCCGAGTCATCACGGGAGCCGTCCCCCGCTTTGCTGTCGGTATCCTTTTGCAAGCCGCCGCTGTCCGCCTGAGAGGAAGCGGTGGTGCTCGATTTTTCATCTTTGCCGCTGTCATTGTTTTTCATCATAAGCAGAGCAAAAATGCCGCCGCCTATCAGCAGCACCGCCGCCACTATAACAGCGACGATGAGCGGCGTTTTATTCTTTTGGGGAGGCATATCACCGCCCTGCTGCACAGGCGGATATGGAGCCTGCCGCATCGGCTGCGGGGCAGCCTGATACTGTGCCGCCTGCGCGGCCGACTGTGTAAAGGAATCTCCGTAGCTTTCGGACTGCACCGAGGCGTCGGCAGCTTCCTGTGGGCTTTCCTGCTCTGTTTTTGAAGCGGACTGCGAGTACAGGTCGCCGTAGCTTATCAGAGGCTCGGGCTCTATGTCGTTTTCCTGCGGATACGGCGGCGCTGTCTGCGCGGTAGGCTGTGTGATGTCAAGCGTCGTTTCCCGCTGTGTTTCTTCGGGCGCGGGCTCAGCCTTGTCAAAGACCCTTGTGGGCGGCTGTGACGCGATAGACTGCTCGTCGACAGCGGGTTCTGCCGGTATCGCGGTGCCGCAAAGCTCGCAGAACTTCTGTTTCGGCGATACGGGGTTGTTGCAATTAGGACAGTTCATATACTACCTCCCATATTTACTGTGTTTTTCAAACCGCACGGCAGTTTCTTTGAAAGAGCCGCTGTTCAAAAGAGGTCGGCGCGGCGCGCCGACCTCCTTGCCTGTTTACTAAAAGACTTAAGCGCTGAACACCTTGCTGTAGCAGACGTTTCCGTTGTTTTCAACGACCGCGACGACCATGGCGACAGTGATGTTGTACTCGTCCTTCAAAGTCTGGAACGCGGTGACCATCTCCTCGGCAGAGCCCTCAAAGGCGGGTCCGATGTTCTCTTTTTCTTCGTCTGTGAGATCCTTTACAGCGTTGATCTCCGCTACCATAGTATTGCCCTTTACATAGAAGTCGAGAGTCGCTTCGCCGTTCATCTGCTCATTGGTAGCAGCCATCTGCTCGTCGATGCCCTGCTGCTTGATAGCCGCGTTCAGCAGCGCCTCGGCAGTGGCGTCATCGGTGTTGATGACATCATCCTCGGCAAGCACGATGTTTTTGGAATTGATGATCTGATGATTGTTCGCGGCAGGAGCAGTAGTCTCAGCCACGGTAGTATCAGCCTCGGTCTCGGGCGCCTGAGTGGATGCCGCGACGGTGGTGTCGGCTTCGGTCTTGTCGCTTGAAGCCGCTGAGGACGCCGCCGTGCTGCTCTCAGCCTTCTTTTCTTCCTTTTTGCCGCACGCAGTAAAAGCGGATACGGCAACCAGCATCGCTGAAATTACCGCGATAGTCTTTAAAAATTTCTTCATTGTTTTCTCCTTTAAATAATTATATTCTGTATCATGGTGCTCCATGACAGTTTATTCTTTCAACGCCTAACTGGCGACCTTTACATAGTAAACACTGCCGTTGTTGCGCATCAGCGCAAACACCTCAACCAAATTGTTGACGCCTACCGTCTCTCTTTCGGACTTCATATCTGTCTTTGTTTCCGTCATAGTCCTTTTTGCCGATTGAAAGTCTTCCTCTGTGGCGCCGGAGGAAAGTTTCAAAATAGTCAAAATGGTATTGCCGTGGACCTCTATGGAGTATTCACCTTCACTTGAAGTTTGGTGCATACTGATACTTCTCTCGCTGAAAAATTTATTGATCTTGCTCTCCGCGTCGGAATCGTTGACATTGATAGCCTTGTCCTTTACGATGAATGTGCCGCTGTTTGAAACCAGGCGATGCTTTTTATTTGCGCAGCTTACAGCGCCCAGCACCGTACCGAGTGTGCCGCCGATGAGCACTACCGCGGCGACGATGATAATAATTATCATCTTGGTCTTGTTGTTGTTTCGCACCATTACGCCGCCGTTGGTGGTATAGCTGTATGCCCCGCCCGTGTTGCCGTACTGAGAGGGCTGCTGATACTGATTGTACTGCTCGGCATACCGATCGTTCCCGCCGGAGGAATAGCTGCTGTTGGGCTGATACTGTTGCTGATAGTTTTGCTCGGGCTGATACTGCTGCTGATAGCTTTGCTCGGGCTGATACTGCTGCTGATAATTCTGCTCGGGCTGATAAGGCTGCCGGTAATTTTGCTCGGGCTGATAAGGCTGCCGGTAATTTTGCTCGGGCTGATAAGGCTGCTGATAGTTTTGCTCGGGCTGATACTGCTCGGAATAGCTTTGCTCCGGCTGTTCGGGCGGCTCGGGCTGCGGATAGTTTTGCTCAGGCGCCGCGGGCGCGTAATCATAAGGGTCTGCCGCTATGGTCCTGTTTACATCGATATTGTCTTTTCTTTTAGGCTGCACCACAGGCTGACCGCAGCTTCCGCAAAAACGCTGACCCGGATCCAAGGGAGCGTTGCAATTTGGGCAATTCATAATATTCCTCCTAAACTGAATCATTGGTTTTATATATCATCTGCGTGAACACACGCTTTTATCCGTCTTGATAATACCGTATGCCGCAGAACCGGCTCGCACGATATCGCTTTATCGTCAGTCAACGAAGCCTGAATAAACGGTTTTGCCGTTTATATCGACGATGTCCACCGCTATCTGAGCGTTTGAAACGCCGCTTTTCTGCTTCATAACGGCAACATCCTCCTCGAGCACGGCGCAGATCTCGCTGCCGTCGAAGCTTTCAAAGAACTCGCTGTTTTCCTCATTCTGAGAGTCGGAATGGACCATATAACGCGCGGTGATGATATTATCCTCCACGGTGGCGGAGGTAAAGCTTACGTCGGAAAGCACCCCGGCGCCGGCGGTAAGGTTCTCGGTCAGATCGGACTGACGCAAATACGCTTCAAGTTTCTGCTGCGCGGTCTTATTTTCTGAGGCGGCTGTCGCCTTGGGGGCTGTGGTTTTGGGCACGGAGGTCGTATCGGCGGCGGGAGCAGAGGTCGGCGCGGATGCAGGCGCGGTAGAAACTGCCTCGGAAGCCGTAGCGGGCGAGGCGTGCTTAGGCGTGTCGCCCTGCCTGCGCATATACCTCAGCGTGAAAAAGACCACTCCGACGACCACCAGAGCGCTTAAAACGACCAGCAGCGCCTTTTTTGACAGATTGCCCTTTTTAGTGGGATAGTCGCGGTGGGAAAACACCAGCTCCGTGTCAAACTCAGGCAAAGCGGCTCCGCAGTTTTCGCACATTTTTTGATTAAGTTTTACCGGAGAGTCGCATTGGGGACATCGCATTTTCAAAACTCCTTTATGCTATTAATAGAATTATAATATATTTTTTTCTTTTTTTCAATAAATTTGTGCAAAATCTTTAAAAAAGATTCTCCGACCTAAAGTCGGCGCTTTCCTCTGCGCAGAAAAAAGGAGCTGCCGCATGTTCGCGACAGCCCCGCTGTGTATAAATCTTATCATTGTGTTTCGATGGAGTCGGTTTTGATGACGAAGTCCACCTTGCCGTCGGTGTTTTTGCCGAGTCCGGTGAATGTCTGATAGTGCCCGGAAACCTGCACCATCGCCTTGAAACGCTCGGTCAGCGTCTTAACATCGCCGTTTACCACGTTCACGATAGCGTCAACGCCTTCCTCCTTGAACCTGCTAAGTCCCTTATCGAGCTTCAGCGAACCGGTTTTGAGCTGTCCCACGCCGTCGACCAGTGCGCCCGAGCCGCTTTGCAGAGTACCCAAGCCATTGTAGAGCTGCAAAGCGCCGCTGTTGAGGGCAGAAGCGCCGCTCTTGAGGTCGCCCGTGCCGTCCTTTAGCTCTCCGGTGCCGTTCTTGAGCTGCGAAGCGCCGCTCTTTAGGTCGCCTGTGCCGTTCTTGAGCTGCGAAGCGCCGCCGGCGAGTTTTCCGGTGCCTTCCTTGAGCGAAGCCGTGCCGCCGAGTATCTGCTGCGCGCCTGCGTTTGCCTGATCTACGCCCTGAGTGTAGCTGATGACACCCTGATAGAAGGTGTTGTAGCTGTCGAGCTGGGTCTTAAGCGCCTGCAGCGACTGTCTGCCCGCCGAAGCCTTGGCTGTTGCCTGGGCGATCTGCGCCTGCACTTCCTCGCCCTGCATATTGCTCTCGATAAGCGAAGCTATCTGAGCGTCGGTATTGGCGTCGATAGTGCCCGCCATGCCTGCCATCTGTCCCGCGATGCCCGCGCCGACCTGAGCCTGCACATCCTCGGGTATCTGACCCGCCGCAACCGCCGCGTCATAGCTGTCGCTGTCCATATTCAAGCCCGCCGCGGCGAGAACGCCGCTTGTTACCTGCTTTCTGACCTCAGCCTCGACCGCCTGACGTATCAGCTCGCGCTGGCTGTTTACGGTGGCGCTTACGGTGCTGAGGGCGGTGTTGTACGCCAACTGCTGCACCGCGCTGTCGTCGAGCTGAGCGATAAGACCGTCCAGCACCGCGCCGTAGTTATCTATGGTAAGCGCTTCCGCTGTAAGGCCCGCCGCAGCGATCTGTGTGTCGGCGGTGGAAAGCAGAGTAGTAAACACCTGCTTTGCTCCGCTTCTGAGCTGCTCGCTGTTGGAGGAGATAGTGCTCAAGCCGCCCGAAAGGTTGGCTATATAACCCTGAAGCTGTGCCACGCCGTTGTCCACTTGGGCAGCGCCGCTCTCAAGATCGCCCGCGCCGCTGTCAAGCGCGCCCGCTCCGTTTTGCAGGCTCTGCACGCCGCTGTCGAGCGCCGCCGCGCCGTTATCGAGCTTTTGCGCGCCGCCCTCGAGCGAGGAAGTGCCGTTTTGCAGCTGCTGAGCGCCGCTGTAAAGCTTTTCCACGCCGGCGATAAGCTCGTCGGATTTCTCAAGAAGGGTGCTCAGTCCCAGATAAAGCTGTGATGAACCGCTGCAGAGCTGATTCATTCCCTGCGTCATTTGATCGAGCTTGCCCTCCAGCTCCTCGGTTTTGCCGTCGAGCTTAGAGGTGTCGATGCCGCTGAACATATCGTTTGCGGCGACGGTAAGGGTGGTAGCGAGCTTAAAGTCCTTTACGTCCGCGGTGACCTCGACCGTGGAAGGCAGCGTGAAGGTAGAGCTATTGATGCCCAGATCCTGCTGCATGCCCGGGAAGGCGAAGCCCGCCACGAAGGTGTGGGTGCCGTCGTTGATGACCTTGCCGTTGGAAACGCTGACATTCGTGAACTTCTCGTTGTCGAGCATCATTCCGGTCATCATAACGAAGGGCACATATATCTTTTCCTTTTTGCCGTTGATCTTTACCTCCTCATACTTGCGGTTGGTGTAGGTGAAGGTCATTTTCAGCTTGCCGCTCTTGCCCGCAAGGTCCTTGGGCGCTACAGCCTTTCCGTCGATGGAGTATTGGATGGACACGCCGACGGGAAGAGGCTCGGAGGAATTGCCCTTGTAGTAAATATCGCTGCCCTCGGCGCCCCACTCCACCATCTTTTTCTCGTCGATGGTGTAGGTCTCGTCGCCCCTGGTGTTCTCGATGTCCGTCAGATTGGACTTGTCGGGCACCTTAGCCGCCTTTGAGGGGTTTTTGATCCAGTCGCTTACTATGACCTTTTTCGGCGTGCCGTCCGCCTGAGCGATCACATATACGGTCTCCTCCTTGGAGAAGCGCTCGGTCTTTTCCTGCGCGGCGGCAGGCTGCTTCTGTTCGGCTTTCGGCGCCGCGGCGGGTGTACTGCCGGTCTGCGCCTTTTGCTCGGCGCCCGCGGAATACGCGGTGACGCCCACCGCGCTGCACATTATCGTAAGGCTCATAGCCGCCGAAAGTATCTTAGGCATCGCCCTGTGTATCGATTTTCTGTTAAGCATTAGTAGTTACCTCCGAATCATTGGCATTTTTCTTTGGTCTGAAACCTATTGTTGTAACTCCGATGAATTTATCCAACAGCATAAACATAGCGGGAAGTATCAGAATGACGCAGAACATACTGATTATCGCGCCGCGCGCCATCAGCGCGCAGAGAGAGGCGATCATGTCTACGTCCGAATATATCGCCACGCCGATAGTCGCCGCGAACAGCCCCATCGCGCTGACCACAACTGAGGGGATGGACGTTGCCAGAGCGGTCTTGACCGCCTCGCGCTTTTCCGCGCCGCCCGAGCGCTCCTTCTTGTAGCGCGTGGTCATCAGTATCGCGTAGTCCACCGTGGCGCCCAGCTGGATGGTGCTGATGCAGATCGGGGCGATGAACGGGAGCGAGGTGCCCGTGTAGTGCGGCAGACCGAGGTTGATGAAGATAGCCAGCTCGATGACCGACACCAGGATGAGGGGCAGCGAAATGCTCTTTTCCACCAGCGCTATGATGATAAAGATAGCGATGATAGAGATAGCGTTGACCGTGGCGAAGTCCACTGCGGTAATGTTTATCATATCGTTGACGCACGCCGATTCGCCTATCAGCAGTCCGTTGCTGTCGTATTTTTTGATGATGCTGTTGAGCGCCTTTACCTGCCTGCCCATTTCGGGGGTCGCGGTCTTGTACTCGGAGCCTACCAGCATAAGCTCCAGCTTGTCGCTTTTTAGCACCTTGGTGACGGACTCGGGGATCATTTCCTCGGGAACTGAGGTGCCAATTATGCTTTCAAGTCCCAGCGCGAACTTCACGCCCTCCACCTGTTCAAATTCCTTCTGCATCCTATATGCGTCCTTGGCGGAGATGGAGGAGTTGACCAGCACCATGTGGGTGGAGCCCATGTGGAACTCCTCCTCAAGCTTGGAGTTGGCTACCACGTTGGACATATCCTTAGGCAGACTGCGCGACAGATCGTAGTAGACCTCGCTGCTCGTTTTGTTATAGCCCACATAGGCGGGCACCGCGACCGCGGCGAACAGCACCAAAAATACGGGGAATATCTTTACCAGACCGCCCGCCAGCTTTTGTGTGGAGGGGATGAGCGAACGGTGCATGGTTTTGCCGAGCGGCTTGTCGAGCAGGAGGATCATTGACGGCAGCACGGTAACGCAGCCGATAACGCCCAGCAAAACGCCCTTTGCCATAACTATGCCCAGATCTCTGCCCAGGGTGAAGGTCATAAAGCACAGCGCGATGAAGCCCGCGACCGTGGTGACCGAGCTGCCCAGCACAGAGGTGAAGGTGTCCTTTATGGCGTGCGCCATAGCATCCTTGTGGTCACTGTATTCCCGCTTGTGCTCGCCGTAGCTGTGCCACAGGAAGATGGAGTAGTCCATAGTGACCGCCAGCTGCAGCACCGCGGAAAGCGCCTTGGTGATATATGAGATCTCGCCCAAAAAATAGTTGGTGCCGAGGTTTGTAATGATGGCGCAGCCGATGCTCGCCAAAAATACGAAGGGGATGATCCAGTTGTCGAGGAACAGCATCATCGCAACGGTAGCCAGCAAGACCGCTATGGCGACGTAGATCGCCTCTTCGCGTTCACACAGGTCGCGCAGGTCGGTTACCATTGCCGAGATGCCCGACACCAAACACTGCTTGCCCGCTATTTGACGTATCTCGGTGATAGCGTTCATGGTTTCATCCGACGAGCTGGAGGTGTCAAAGAACACCGCCACCAGCGTATCGTCGCTGGCGTTGAAGGCGTTGTACAGATCGTCGGGCAGCAGCTCCTTGGGTATGGTGCCGTTGCCGATGTCGCTGTACGCCAGCACATCCGCCACGTGGTCGACCTGTCTGACTTTTTCGGTGACAGCGCTGATGCCCTTGTCATCCATATCCTCAAAAATCAAAAAAGAAAACGCGCCCTTGCCGAAATCGTCGAGCATATACTGCTGCCCCTTTACCGTATCAAGACTGTCGGGCAGGTAGTTTAGCATATCGTAATTGACGCGCGTGTGTATCATTCCCAAAACAGAGGGGATAAGCAGCGCCACCGCCAAAACGAGGATAAGCACTCGGCATTTGACGACCGCTTTGCCTAGCTTCATCTTCTATTCTCCTTTCAATGATCGTAATAGTTTTTTCATCATCTAATTATAGTGAGAAAGGCAAAAAATAAAACGTGCATTCCTTTGTCAATGCACGTTTTTTAGGCAGAGATTCTGTTTTGTCTAATGTATATCATCGGTTATCCGCGGTCATTTTCTCCTGCATCTGCTCACGGCTGTCTCCGTGGTGCCCTCGAACAGCTCGCAGAGGCGCTGCACCTGATGGCTGAGGTCGTACTTCATGCCGCTGCCCAGCCACTCTATTACAAAGCCGACCAAAAGGCTCTTGTAATACATCACGATAGCCTGCTTATCCTCGTCGCAGATTTGCTCGTCTGTAAAATACACCTCAAAATACTCGCTGACGGTGCGGCTGGAGATGCGGTTAAGATAGTGCTCAAAAAGCTCCCTGTTGGCGGAGTTGTACAGGTGCATCATCGCGGTTTTGTTTTGCAGGGCAAAATCCATAGCGGTGAGTATGCCCGTGTAGATGCTCACATCCTTCCCGCTTTCCTGCATAAGGGCGTCTGCCTGCTCGTTGAGTATCTCCTCGATCAGCGAGGGGATGTCGTCAAAATGATAATAGAAAGAGTTGCGGTTGATGCCGCAGTCCTCCACGATCTCCTTTACGGTGATCTTGCTTACGGGCTTCAAATTGAGCAGCTTCATAAAGGATCTTTTTATAGCGTCCTTGGTGAGATTTGTCATAGGTGTCTCCTTGCCGAGTTTTTTACATATATTAGTATACCATAGCAAAAATCATTTTTCAAGGCAAATCTTGTTCCCGACAGGTTATAAATACAAAAACAGAGCCCCGAAAGGCTCTGTAAGATGTAAGTGTTATTCAATTAAGAATTAGCCTCGATGTAAGCAACGAGAGAGCCTACAGTCTTAAGGTTTTCGATCTCCTCATCGGGTACCTCAACCTCGAATTCATCCTCAATGGACATCAACAGGTCAACTACGTCCAGGGAATCAGCGCCGAGGTCCTCCTGAAGATCGGTTTCCTCAGTGATCTTATCCTCTTCAACGTCAAACTGCTCAGCAAGGATTGCTTTCACTTTTTCCAATACCATGATAATTCCTCCTGTAAAATATCATGTACCTGTCACTAGACAAAAGTACATATTCTGTGCTACAATGGTTAGAGATTCTTAACCAATGTCAAACAAACCCTCGTTTGTTACACTTCAATATTATTGATAAATCGCCGCTTTGTCAATATCTATTTTGAAATTTTTTAGAAAATTCCAGATTTTGCATAAATAATTCCCCTTCTATGGGATTTCAATGGGTAATACAGACACCATTCAGGAGGCATTTTACAATGAAAACAAAGCACTACGCGGTCATCGGACACCCCATAGGTCATACGATGTCGCCCTTTATCCACAAAAGACTCTTTGAGCTGGCGGGTATCGACGCCGAGTACACCAAGTTTGACATAGCTCCCGAGCGGCTCGGACACGAATACGCCGAGACCCTCAGAAAGCTTGACGGCTACAACATCACCATCCCCCACAAGCAGAGCATAATACCGCTGCTGGACGACCTGGACGACAAGGCGAGGATGTACGGAAGCGTAAACACCGTTTTAAACGCAGACGGCAAGGCTAAGGGCTTTACCACCGACCCCGACGGCTTTATAAAGGCGATAGAAGCGGCGGGCATAACGCTTGACGGCAGGATAATGATACTGGGCTGCGGCGGCGCGGCGCGCACCATAGCCTACGAGATAGCCCTGCGCGGCAAGCCCTTTGAGTTCGCCGTGCGCAGGGAAAGCTGCGGCAGAGCGGGGCTGCTGTGCCTGGACATCACCCGAAAGATACCCGACGCTAAGGTGAGCTTCGGCTTGATAGATCAGATCATCGGCAACGTCGACGTGCTTATAAACGCCACGCCCGTGGGCATGTACCCCAACACAGACGATCAGCCCATACACAACTGCGCTATCGGCAGGTGCGCCGCTGTGTTTGACGCTATATACAATCCGCTTGAGACCGCTTTGGTCAAGCGCGCCAAGGCAAACGGCTCCAAGGCGGTGGGCGGTATGTCGATGCTGGTTTGGCAGGCGGTGGAGTCGCATAAGATATGGGACGGCTCATCCTATGAGCAAGAGGATATAGACAAGCTGTGTCTGGACGCCTCTGAAGAGTTAAAGAATCGCAGCTAGGCGATCTCTCCCGCGCGACTAAACGCACCAAAAGCGGAAAACATCACGGGCGGCGGGATGCTTTATTTGATATTAAAATACCTGACAACAGGGTGAGTCTATGAACAACATCGTCTTATGCGGCTTTATGGGCTGCGGAAAAAGCACCGTAGGAAAAATAATAGCCCGAAAAACGGGCAAAAAATTTCTCGACATGGACAAATACATCGAGCAGAAGGCGGGCATGTCCGTTTCGGACATATTTGCGCGGCACGGCGAAGCGGGTTTCCGCGATATGGAGCACGAAGCGTGCAATGAGCTTTCGGCGCAGAGCGGCCTGATAATCGCCGCGGGCGGCGGAGCGCTGACCTTTGAAAGGAACGTCGCGGAATTTCGCGGTAAGGACACCGTTGTGCTGCTGGACGTGCCGCTGGAGGTAATAAAGCGCCGCCTTAAAAACGACACCCGCCGACCGCTGCTGCAGCGTCCCGACAAAGACCGGGTGATGGCGGAGCTGTACCGCAAGCGCATGCCGCTGTACCTCGCCGCCGCCGACGTGGTCATAAAGGGCGCGGCTACCCCGATGAAAACCGCCTGCCTGGTCATGGAAAGACAGGATTTAAAAAAATAGCTTCCATCCATTGACTATCGCGCTTTAAAGTAGTAAAATGTATAAGATTTATTTCAAGGTAACGACCGCGTGTTTTGTGTGCGGTTTTGCCTTAACACATCAAAAAAGAAGGCGAAAGTATGAACATAGCGATCGTCGGACTGGGTATCATAGGCGGCAGCTACTGCAAGGCGCTGAAAGCCCACACCGCGCATAAGGTTATCGGACTCAACCGCACTCCCGCCACCGCGCAAAAGGCGCTGGAAGCGGGCGCGATAGACACTATAGGCACGCCCGAAAGCCTTGCCGAAGCGGACATCACCATACTGTGTATGTACCCGCAGGCGTGCATAGATTTTTTGGAACAAAACGGACAATACATAAGAAAAGGCAGTATAGTTACCGACGCGGCGGGCATTAAGCGCGCCATCTGTCCGCAGATGGTCGAGCTTTCCAAGCGGTTCGGCTACATCTTTGTGGGCAGCCACCCTATGGCGGGCAAGGAAAAAAACGGCTTTGACGTTAGCGACGCCGACCTTTTCATGGGCGCCAGCTTCATCATAACGCCCTGCGGCGCGCCGCAGCAGGCGGTGGGCACCGTTGCTTCCCTCGCGCTCGATATAGGCTTCGGCTCGGTAAAGATAACCGACCCCGAGGAGCACGACCGCATGATCGCCTTTACCTCGCAGCTGCCTCACGTGCTCGCCTGCGCCTATGTGCTCAGCCCCAGCTGCCCCAACCACAGGGGCTTTTCGGCGGGCAGCTACCGCGACGTGTCGCGCGTGGCAAACATAAACGCCAGGCTGTGGAGCGAACTGTTCCTGGAGAACCGCGAGCCGCTTATTGAAGAACTGCAGGAGCTAAACCACAATTTGAACGCGCTTTTTGACGCAATCAAAAACAACGACAAAGAAACTCTCGCCGACCTGCTGGAGAAGGGTCACAGTGTAAAGCAGCGGCTGGGAGAATAACGGAGGAAGCTATGAAGACCGTACACGTCAGCACGGGCAAACCGTACGACATCTATATCGAACGCGGCATACTGGACCTTTGCGGCGCATATGTAAAAAAGCTGTCCAAGGCTGAAAAGGCGGTGGTCATCACCGACAGCAACGTGGCGCCGCTATACAAATGGCGCATCCTCAATTCGCTGGAGCAGCATGGGCTGTCTGTCAAGACCTTCGTATACCCCGCAGGCGAGCAGAGCAAGCACCTAGGCACCATTTCGGAGATATATAAGGTGCTTGCCGACTTCGGCATGACCCGCAAGGACGTCATAATCGCCCTGGGCGGCGGAGTCTGCGGCGACATGGCGGGCTTTGCGGCGGCAACCTACCTGCGCGGCATCGACTTTGTGCAGGTGCCCACCTCGCTGCTGGCGCAGGTGGACTCCTCGGTAGGCGGCAAGACCGGCGTAGATCTGCCCCAGGGCAAAAACCTTGTGGGCGCGTTTCACCAGCCGATCGCCGTGCTTATCGACCCCGACACCCTCGGCACCCTATCCGACGCCTTCATCGCCGACGGCATGGGCGAGGTGATAAAATACGGCTGCATAAAGGACGCCGGATTCTTCGCCTCACTGGAAGGCGGCGACGCCTTAGAGCACATCGACGACGTTATCGAAACCTGCGTGTCCATCAAGCGCGACGTCGTTTCCCGCGATGAAAAAGAGGCGGGCGAACGTATGCTGCTGAACTTCGGGCACACGCTGGGTCACGCCATCGAAAAGCTCCACGGCTTTTCGGGGATGACCCACGGAATGGCGGTAGCCGTCGGCATGGTGCTTATCGCCCGTGCGGGCGAGCGCAGCGGAGTGACCCAAGCCGGCACAGCCGATAGGATAATCGCCCTGTGCGAGCGCTACGGACTTCCCGTATCCGACCCCGCGACCCCTGCGGAAATGGCGCAGGCGGCAAAGGGCGACAAAAAGACAGCGGGCAGCAAGATAAACCTCGTCGTGCTTAAAGCCATAGGCGAAAGCTTTATTTTGCAGCTGCCCACAGACGAGCTGGAAGCCTTTATCAGCCCGGAATGATACAACTACCTGTTTTACTATAATTATGAGTCAAGTTATTTTTCATCCGTTCACCCCTGACGGCAGTGTTTTCGCGCCGCCCTCAAAAAGCGACGTGCACCGCGCCATAATCTGCGCGGCGCTGTCAAGGGGCGTGTGCACCATATCCCCCGTCGCGCTCTCCGAGGACATACGGGCGACCATAGCCTGCGTCGAAGCGCTGGGAGCGGCGACCAAAATCGAAAACGACATCCTCACCGTGGACGGCACGAATATGTTCAGCCGCAAAACCGCCATGCTCGACTGCCGTGAAAGCGGCAGCACCCTGCGGTTTTTGATACCCGTTGCCGCGGCGGGCGGAGTTGAAGCCTCATTTACCGGGTCGGGCAGACTGCCCGAGCGGCCTATAGGCATATACACCGAAGTCCTCCCCGAAAAGGGCGTGAACTGCTTTACCGAGGGCGGGCTGCCGCTGCGCATCGGCGGACAGTTAAAAAGCGGCGCCTTTCGCGTTCGCGGCGACGTCAGCTCGCAGTTCATAACGGGACTGCTGTTCGCTCTGCCGCTGCTAAAAGGCGACAGCGACATCATCCTCACCTCGCCGATACAAAGCGCGGGCTACATCAACATGACCATCCGCACCATGTCAAAATTCGGCATAGAGGTAGACATGACCGACAAGGGCTGGCACGTGCGCGGCGGGCAGCACTACATCCCCTCCGACTACACCACCGACGGCGACTGGTCGCAGGCGGCGTTTTTCCTGGTTGCCGGCGCGATAGGCGGCGAAGCGACCGTCTACAACGCGAACATCGACTCCTCGCAGGGCGACCGCAGGATCGCCGCTCTGCTGCGCGAATTCGGCGCCGAGGTATGTCAGGACGGCGGAACCGTCACGGTCAAGCGTGCACCTATGAGCGCCGTGACCATCGACGCGTCGCAGATACCCGATCTTGTCCCGGTGCTGGCGGTCGCCGCCTGCTTTGCAGAGGGCGAAACGCACATAACACACGCCGAGCGGCTGCGCGTCAAGGAGAGCGACCGGCTTAAAACCACCGCGGCGCTGCTAAACGCCCTGGGCGGCAAGGCGGCGGAAACCCCCGACGGGCTCGTCATAACCGGCGTAGGCAGGCTGAAAGGAGCGCCTGTTGAGGGCTGCAACGACCACCGCATAGTGATGGCGGCAGCGACCTGCGCGGCAGGCTGCGACGGCGACATCACCTGCACCGACGCCATGAGCATAAACAAGAGTTACCCGGATTTTTATCGGGATTATAAAAAAATCAGCGGAAACCCCGAGCTGTAGGAGGAAGCGATATGTCCTCGACCTTTGGAGAAAAAATCAAAATATCCGTTTTCGGCGAAAGCCACGGGCAGGGCATCGGCGTAGTGATCGACGGTCTGCCTGCGGGCGAGGTCATCGACCTCGACGCGGTGCTGGGTCAAATGGCAAGACGCGCCCCCGGGCGCGATAAAACCGCTACTCCCCGCAAAGAAAACGACCTTCCCGAGATCCTCTCGGGGATCCTCGGCGACACCCTCACGGGCGCGCCGCTGTGCGCGGTGATCAAAAACACCAACACGCGCTCGCAGGACTACGGCGACCTGCTTTACAAGCCGCGTCCCGCTCACAGCGACTACACGGCATACGTGAAGTACAACGCCGCCAACGACATACGCGGCGGCGGACATTTTTCGGGCAGGATAACCGCGCCCCTCGTCTTTGCGGGAGCGGTCTGCCGCCAGCTTTTGGAGCGCAAGGGCATACGCATAGCCGCCCATATAAAACAGATCGGCAAGGCAAAGGACAAAAGCTTTGACCCTGTGCGCGTAGATACCGCGCTTATGGAGCGCCTGAGCGCCTCCTCCTTCGCGCTGATAGACGAGGGCGCCGAGGAAGCCATGCGCGCCGAGGCAGAGGAAGCGCGGCTGGCGCGCGACAGCGTGGGCGGCGTTATCGAATGTGCCGTCACGGGTCTGCCCGCCGGAATAGGCGAGCCGATGTTTGACGGCGCGGAAGGCGTAATAGCCAAGGCGGTGTTCGGCGTGCCCGCGGTAAAGGGCATCGAATTCGGCGCGGGCTTTAAGCTTGCGGAGATGCGCGGCTCTGAGGCAAACGACCCCTTCCGCTTCAAAGACGGCAGGGTGGTAACCGAAACCAACAACTGCGGCGGTATCCTCGGCGGCATAACCGACGGCATGCCCCTTATCTTCCGCGCGGCGATCAAACCGACGCCGTCTATCTCACTTCCGCAAAAAACCGTAGATCTGCAAACCGGCGAGAACACCACGCTGGAGATACACGGCAGACACGACCCATGCATAGTTCCGCGCGCGGTGCCCGTGATAGAAGCTGTGACCGCCATAGCGCTTTTAGACCTGATGTGAGGTGCTTATGAGAGAATTATCCGAGATACGCAAGGACATAGATGACATAGACAACCAACTTATTGAGCTGTTCAAGCGAAGAATGGACTGTGCGAAGGAGGTCGGCTACTATAAAAAGGAGCGGGGCATACCCATCCTCAACCGGCAGCGCGAGGATGAGATACTCGCCGACGTACAGGAAAAGGGCGGCGAATACGGCGCGGCGGCGCGGCTGCTGTTTGCCAATATGATGGAGCTTTCCCGCGCGCTTCAGCACAACATAGTTGTCAGCGGCAAGACGCTGCGCGAGGAGATAACCCGCGCGAGAGAGATGCCCCCGACCGACGGCGTTAAGGTCGCCTACCAGGGCATCAAGGGCGCCAACAGCTGCGAGGCGGCGCAGAAGCTTTTTCCCAACGCCTCGCTTGTCAGCCTGAAAAGCTTTGAGGACGTGTTTGAGGCGGTTGACAAAGAGGAGGTCACCTTTGGCATCCTGCCCGTGGAAAACTCCGCGGCAGGCTCTGTTTCCGCAGTGTACGACCTCATACTCAAGCACCGCTTCTCCATCGTGGGCGCGCTGGACATGCGCATAGAGCACTGCCTGGGCGGTCTGCGCCAATCGACGCTTGAGGACATTGAGATCGTCTGGTCGCATCCGCAGGCGCTCTCCCAGTGCGAAGCCTACATCTCGGGGCACGGTCTTACCCCTGTTCCCAAGTCGAACACCGCGGTGGCGGCGCGCGACGTAGCTCGAGAAAAGCGCCTTAACGTAGCGGCTATCTGCACCCCCGAGGCGGCTGAGGAATACGGCCTGCAGATCCTTGACAGCGGCTTGCAGGATGACCCCTACAACACCACCCGCTTCATAGTCATCTCCAAGCGGCTCTACATAGCTAAAAACGCCAATAAGATCAGCCTTTGCTTCTCTCTGCCCCATGTCAAGGGCTCGCTTTACAACCTTCTTTGCCGCTTCAATTCGCTGGGGCTCAACCTCACGAAGATCGAATCCCGTCCCGCTAAGGGAAAGGATTTTGAGTATCTTTTCTACCTCGATTTCACAGGCAGCGTATACAGTGAAAACGTTATCGAGCTGCTCAGTCAGCTCAGCGAGGAAATGCCCGAGTTCAGCTTTTTGGGCAACTACCGTGAATGATCCAAAACAAAAAGGACAGCCGAAGCTGTCCTTTATTTTTTGTTAGTATCGGAGTCGATCAGGCTCTCAGCTCATCCTCGCTGTCGCCCGAATAGTAAACCTTTTTGATGTCTGCGCCCAGTGCTCTGAACTTCTCTACCACGTCCTCGTAGCCGCGCTCGATGTACTGGATGCTGGAGATCTCGGTGGTGCCCTTGATCTGCAGCGCCGCGATTATCATAGCCGCGCCCGCGCGCAGGTCGGTGGCTTTAACGGGAGCCGCCGTAAGAGGAGCGCCGCCCTCGATGATGGCAAGTCTGCCCTCGACCGAGATGTGCGCGCCCATGCGCACCAGCTCGCTGATGTACTGATAGCGATTGTCCCATACGTTCTCGTTAACGATGCTGGTGCCGGGAATACCCATCAGCAGCGAGGTGAACTGCGGCTGACAGTCTGTGGGGAAGCCGGGATGAGGCATCGTCTTGATGTTGCAGCGCTTGAGCGGCTTGACAGTAGCGTCGATCGTCAGCGCCTCGTCGTACTCGGTGATCTTGCAGCCCATTTCGCGGAATTTTGCCGAAATAGACTCCAGATGCTTGGGTGTGATATTGGTGATGGTGACACAGCCGCGGGTAGCCGCCGCCGCGCACATATAAGTACCCGCCTCAATCTGATCGGGGATGATGGAATAGGTGATGCCGTGCATATAGCTTACGCCGCGCACCTTGATGACGTCGGTGCCCGCGCCGCGAATATCCGCGCCCATAGAGTTCAGGAAGTTCGCCAGGTCAACGATGTGAGGCTCCTTAGCCGCGTTTTCGATGATGGTCAGACCCTTCGCCTTGCACGCGGCAAGCATGATATTCATGGTAGCGCCTACGGAAACCACATCCAGATACACGTGGCTGCCGGCAAGGCCTTCCTCGCAGTCAGCCTCGATGATAGCGCCGTCGACCAGTCTGGTTTCGGCGCCCAGCGCCTCAAAGCCCTTCAAATGCTGGTCGATGGGACGAACGCCGAAGTTGCAGCCGCCGGGCAGGGCTACCTTAGCCTTGCCGAATTTGCCGAGCAGAGCGCCCAAAAGATAGTAGGAGGCGCGCATGCCGCGCACCAGATCGGTGGTGGCGGAATAGGTGCCGATGTGAGTGGGGTCGATGTAGAGGGTGGATCTGTTGATCCTTCTGACCTTCGCACCCATCTGCTGCAGTATCTTGCTTATCAGCGTTACGTCGCTGATGTTGGGGATATTCTCGATCTGACAGGGCTCGTCACATAAAATGACTGCGGGGATGATAGCCACCGCCGCGTTTTTCGCGCCGCTGATGTTTACTTCGCCAAACAAGGGCTTGCCGCCCGTAACTACAAACTTTTCCAATTGGTGTACACTCCAATCCGGTCTGATAAGGTTGTTTTGCTAACGAAAATATAGGGAGTAATATACAAGGTTTTTTCGTCAAACCACAAAATATATTACATTTTGATTAAAACACACAAGGTATTGTGGTTACATCTGCGTAACGCCACAATTCTCCTATAGAAAATGATACTACAAACTTGTAGTAAAGTCAACGCATTATTAAAACTGTAACCTATTTTTGGCAAAATTGTACTCATTTTGTTAAAAAGCTGTTACAATTGTTTTGATTATGAACAAGGCTTGTAACGCTTTGTTATTTTTTCCTGAAAAGAAATAAAAACAAGCCTTTATTCCGTTCGAGAAATATTCGATTTCTGACAATTTGTTTACTTTTTCACAGCGCAAAGGGACGGCGGCGCCGCCCCCAGCATTATTCACAATAGTATCATTGATCCGCCTGAAGCGTGATCTCGATCTCAAGCTCTTTTTTGTCGGAGTGGCGGTACACGCTGAGCTTGACCTTGTCGCCCTCCTTGTAATCCTCAAGTATGGAATAAATGTCCGCGAAGGAGGTTATAGCCTTGCCGTCGAGCGCGGTGATGACGTCCTCCGGCTTAAGCTCGGTGCCGTCGCAGGGACCGCCCAGAGTGATGGCAGAAACGAGTATGCCCTTGGGCAGACCGTACATCTGCTGCTGTGAGGAAGTCACCGCCGTTCCCGAAATGCCGATCTTAACACGGCCGCTTACATAACCGTTGGTGATAAGCGAATCAACGATTTTCTTGACCTGAGCCGAAGGTATGCAAAAGCCCATGCCCTCGTATTTTTCATTGGCTATCTTCGCGGAGGCGACGCCGACCACCTGACCGTAGATATTAACCGCGGGACCGCCCGAGTTGCCGGGGTTGATAGCCGCGTCGGTCTGTATATATTTCACCATGTTCTTGGTGGATGCCTCGCGGTTGAGCGCCGATACGATGCCCTTGCTCATGGAGTTTTGGAAGCTCATGCCGCCGGGATTGCCTATGATTATCAGATCCTCGCCCAGCTTGAGCTTTTCGGAATCGCCGAAGGTAGCAGCCTTAAGCCCCTTGGCGTCCACCATTTTCAGCACCGCGAGATCGGTGCGGGAATCGCATCCCACCACACCGGCGGAATACTCCTTGCCGTCGGCGGTAACTATCTTGATGGCGTAATCTGTTTTGCTGTTGTTGACCAAGTGCGAGTTGGTCACCACATAGCCGTCGGAGGAGATAACGATGCCGCTGCCCTCGGAATCGGCGCTGTTGTTGTCGCCTACCTCATTAGAATAGCAGAGCACCGAAACCACCGAACCGCTCACCGCGTTATAGGCATTCTCCGCGTTGTAGGAGGCGTTGGTGCCGGCATCGGCGGGCTTGTCGTTTATCGTCAGACCCTTGTAGTTCTTGTCTGTCCTGTCGGAGAAATCGCTTTCCGTGTGCTTCCTTGAGGGAGTCTGCTCAGAAGGGGTATCGGGAACGGGGAAAACGCCGCCGTTATCGGGCGGAGAGATCTCTCTGTCGCCCTGAGCCGACGTGGGACGGGTGTCGCCGCCCTTTTTCCCGCTTTCGGACTGATATACCGTATAGCCGAACAGTCCGAACAAGGCGCCCAAAAGCAGTACGCCCATGGTAATTATCACCACTACCAGCGCCGCGTTCACCTTGGTGCCCTCGCGCTTTTCCGCCGCGGGCTCCTGTACGGGCGGGGTAGGCGGCGTAGGCGGCACAGGCGGCGCGACCTGCTCGGCCGGCTGATACACCGGCGGCTGAGCGGGCGCGACCGGCGGCCGGACGGACTGCTCCTCAAAGCGGTCATCCTCATACACGGTCGTGCGACGTATGGGATTAAACTCCTCCTGCGCGGCTTCCTGCTGCATAAACGGATGCTGCGGCTCGAACGCGAAGGAGTCGGACTGCTCCTGCGGCGCGGCAGGCTCAGGCTTTTCGGTTATAGGTTTTTGCGGCTCAAAGCCGTAATAGTTGTTGTCAAATTGGTTTTCCATATCATTACTCCCAAACTTTCTTCGTTAAGGTTCTCTTTATTATACAACCAAACCGCCCGAAAAGCAACCGCAAAACCGCACAGAAATGTGACGGCTCTCTGAAAATTCGCTCAGAAATCCGCAGATTCGTTAAAAAACTGTCAAAATTTCTTAAAAAGACTTTATATTTCCGACAGGTTGTAGTATAATAATAGCAACTCGACAGAGGGGGACGCTTTTCTGTTGAAATATATTCAGTAAAGGAAGATGAAAATGCCATTAGTAAACGCAAAAGAGATGCTTACCAAGGCAAAGGCAGGTCACTACGCGGTAGGCCAGTTCAACATCAACAACCTTGAGTGGACAAAGTCCATTCTGCTCACTGCTCAGGAGCTCAACTCCCCCGTGATCCTCGGTGTGTCCGAGGGAGCGGGCAAATATATGTGCGGCTACAAAACCGTTGTAGGTATGGTGACCGCTATGCTCGAGGAACTCAACATCACCGTTCCCGTAGCGCTCCACCTCGACCACGGCTCCTATGAGGGCGCCAAGAAGTGCATCGAGGCGGGCTTCAGCTCCATCATGTTCGACGGCTCTCACTATCCCATCGACGAAAACGTCGCCAAGACTAAGGAACTCGTTGCCACCTGTAACGAGCTGGGTCTGTCCATCGAGGCAGAGGTCGGCTCTATCGGCGGCGAAGAGGACGGCGTGATCGGCGCGGGCGAGTGCGCGGATCCCCAGGAGTGCAAAATGGTAGCCGACCTCGGCGTTACCATGCTTGCTGCCGGCATCGGCAACATCCACGGCAAGTACCCCGAAAACTGGCAGGGACTCAGCTTTGAGACCCTCGACGCTATCCAGCAGCTCACCGGCGACATGCCCCTCGTGCTCCACGGCGGCACCGGCATCCCCGCTGACATGATCAAAAAGGCGATCGAGCTGGGCGTTTCCAAGATCAACGTCAATACCGAGTGCCAGCTTGCTTTCGCGGCAGCTACCAGAAAGTACATTGAAGAGGGCAAGGACCTCCAGGGCAAGGGCTTCGACCCCAGAAAGCTCCTCGCTCCCGGCGCTGAAGCCATCAAGGAAACCGTAAAGGAAAAGATGGAGCTCTTCGGTTCCGTCGCGTAAACCGCATAACAGGCAGAATAATTACAGGCGTACGGCAAAAACCGTACGCCTGTTTTTTGTTTTATCGCATTACAATGTCACAGTCGACCCGTCGTGGTAAGCCACCATAAGGTTCAGGTGCACGGGCATAACGTTTTTCAGCTTTTGCTCCATCAGCGCCTTTTCGCCCGCTGTCAGCTCATCGTCTATCGCCAGGGAAAAACGCTGTCTTGTGGGGTATTCGCTCACGCTGAAGCTCTCAAGCCCGCAGTCGCTCAAAAACTGTGTGAAGCCCTCCAAGGTCGGCTCCGCCTGCACGCCAAGCTCAAGCGCGATAAGGCGCTCTCTGCGCTGCGCCGCGGTGAGCTCCGAACGCTCACGCTCCAAAAAGCGTTCCCGCGCGCTAAGCCCATAGCTTTCAGCGGTGGGTATGAACGCCTCGCGCTCCATCACATCAAACTGCTCAAACATCGGGTCAAGTCCGGCGGCATACGCCATGAGCTCGCAGTCGACCACATCCCCGCTGTCAAGGCGGTACAGTCCCAGCGGCTCAAGCTTGCTTTTCATTGACTGATAGCTCGTCATCGCGTCACCTCGATGTCTATGTCGCCCGCTACAAAAAAGTTAGAACCCGAAAGCGAGAGGTTCTGCATAGTGACGTCAAACTCATAGTTCTCGATGCAGCCCGTATCCAGAAGATACTTTCCCAGCTGCGCCAGATAAAGCCTGCCGCCTACGGGGATAGACTCCAGATAGTCCTCGAACGCGTCCGTGCACATCGCGATAACCTCGGCGTCATCGTACCCCGCCTTGGCTTTGACGAGCATATCCAGGTCATAAGCACGGGAGGCGGCGCGCGCGACCAGCACATCCACATTCAGCTCGCGCTCGCGGTTCATCAGCGTTTGCACACTTGCCAGCGTCTCGTTGCTGACATTGTCGTCGGTGCCGCAGACATACACGTTCACCGTGCCGGCGCCGCGCAGCTTTGCCACCACTCCCGCCTTGGTGATGCCCTCTACCGAGGTAGCCAGCGCTATGTAGTAGGCGGCGTTCATGCCGTTGGGGCGGTTGATATAGCTGTCTAGGATACGCGCGCGCAGCGTGATGTCGCTTTCGGCGTCCATGCCGCCGCGAAACGCGCCGAGGTTGCTGACCTCCTCTATCTCCGCCGGCATATTCACAGGCACCGTGGCGGTATTTGCGCTGATGTTGCCGCGATAGCCGGGAAGCTCTGCCTCAGCGCGCACCAAAGCCACCGTGCTCTGCCGCGTGATCTCGCCGTCCTCAACGGTGTAGACCCTGATGGGCTCCTCGGAATCCGTGGACACCACCGTGCCCGCAGGGATGGTTATGGCGGCAGACGGCTGCTCGCTTACGCGAAATTCCAGCAGCCCCTGAGCCTTTACGGCGGAACGCCGCGACAGACCGCGCTGCTGCGCAAAGCTGTCTAAAAAGCGTCCGGTAGCGGTGTCGGGAGTAAGCTGCCGTTTAAGCCATTCCGCGCCCGTCTGCATATTGTATATCTCACCCGCCAGCACCTTCAAGCGAACGGCGATGTCGCTCGCCTCGTCAAAGGTCTCGCCGCGCTCCTCCTCATATTTCTCTTTCATTCTCTGATATATAGCTTCATACGTCTCCGTATCTCTGCACCTCCGTTTCACGGCTCTCGCCGTTTATAGTGACCCTCACCGCCGTTACGCCGTCGCGGATGCCCGTGACGCATACTGCGGTGTTGCCGTACTTTGCCAACGCTTCTCCCAGCACCAGCGCACGCTTGTCCGGCACGGTCGATACACATTCAGCCGCGCCCAGCGACCTGTCATAAACAAAGCTTCCCTTGGGCACGGTCATACACAGCAGCGCGCGCTGGAACAAGGCGTCCGCGCCGCCGATAGTTTCAACATCTCCGGTCGCGGCGGTCGCCAAATCGCCGCCCGTTATTCTCGCGTCAACCATTTCCTACCTCGCTGCCGTTGATGAGCACCCGCCCGTCGTTTTTAAGCACGACGGACGCGCCTCCCTTGGAAAAGAGCATAAGCTCGCCCTCCTCCAGACCCGCGCCGTGCGTCAGAACGCCCAGCGCCACCTCGCCGTCCTCCAGCGGCAGCACCACAGCCCGCTCGCCCGAGGGCGGCACGCTTACCACACCGTAGGGAAAGCAAAGCTCCAGCTCCTTGTGCTCTCCCGAGGCGTCCACCGCTGTGCCTCCCGAGGCACCGGCGCTCAAATCGCCCTTGACCGCCTCGGGAGCGGTCAGGGAATTATTGGTTATGTAATTCATCAGCCACATCAAAACTCTCCTTTCTCAGCGTGACCTCGCTGCGCTCGCCGCCGCTGTCGGCGATGTATTTCACCTTGACCACCCTCAGTCCGCCTATGCTGCCCAGCAGGCTGTCGCGCACCACGGCGCTCCTGCCAAGCAACTCCGCGCGGCAGCCTATGCAGCTCAGCGTCAGCGAGTAACTGTCGCGGTTGCTGTTTTCCAGCATTTTCTCCGCTGTATCCACCGAGGCGTTGTCCGCCGCCGCGTTCACAAAGCGCACGCGGCTGATCCCGACCGCCTCGGGATTTTTATTGCGCACCACCGAGCGGTAGGCGTTTTTCTGGCGGAATTTCAGCCGCACCTCCGACAGCAGACGGTGACGCCGCTGCGCCTCCTGCAGCGCAAAGTACGCCACGCCCTCTCCCCCGTCGGAAAAAACCACGCTATCGCCTTCGGGCAGACCGCGCAAGTACACGGTGCCGTCGCCCGAGACGCGCGGCTCGCTTTGATAGCGGCTGCGGCAGAAGGCTTTGAGCACCTGCCAGTGCGACATCCCCTTTTGGATGCACAGCTTGTCGCGGATGGGCACGTTGTCACTCTCGTACAGCCTCAAGCCGAACGGCGCCAAATGGCGGCGCCGCATAAGCACGGCAGAGGGTCTGTTGTAGGTCACCGGCTCCGCCTCGTTGTCAAGCAGCGCCGCCGCGGGACCGCGGGCGCTCAGCTTGAGTATGACGCCCATACCGCGCTTTATGCAGGTAACGCTGTCTGCCTGTCCCGTAAACAACAACCTGTCCCCCTCGTATACCGACAGCCTGTCGGCGTCAGCGCGGATGGCGTGTGAAAAAAGGCAGGTGACGGTGAGACTGTCCGCCGGCACGTTGATGTTGCTGTCCCACACGGCGGTCAGGATTTTTTCGGGCGCCGTTTCGCTTCCATCTTTATTCTTTATCAGAATTTTCAGCAGAGTCTCACCTCCCTTCCGCTCAAATCCTCATCGGGGCGCTTTACGTCCGGGTTTAGCGCCACCAGCCTGTCGATATTTACGCCGAAGCGGTATGACAGGTCCCACAGCGTCTCGCCCTGCGCGCACAGGCAGCTTCGGGGGCTGTCGTCCTGCTCGCGTTCCATGACCTCGCGGAACACAAAACGATAGCGAAGCACATCGGGCTTGGGATAGCCCTTGACGCTGAGCTTCTCGAATACCGCGTGCATTATTCCGAGCTTAGGTATCGCCAGCACTCCGCTGCCGCCGCTCTGAAACAACCGCAGCAGACGGCGGAACTGCTCGTCGCAGTCCGCGCCGAACAGCTCGCCCTCTCCCTCTATCACCATATTTTTCCTGCCGGTATTTTGTATGTAAGCCTTTCCGAAGGGCGACTTGCGCTCGCTGACGCTCTGCGCGCAGGAAAAGGTGATCTCGCGGGGATTGTGGTGCCATTCAACGCCCTTGAAGCGCATGGGTACCAGATTCATCTGCGCTTCGCCTCCTCTTCCTCGGGCAGCGCCCTGCTGTAGCGTATGCTCTCAAGCTCCAGCTCCTCGCTAAGCGCCTCATACTCACCGCCCGCCGTCACAGCCTCGGCGAGCGCGTATTCCATCTCACTCAAACAAAACACTCCTTTCCGCGGCTGAGATCACCGCGTGGTACTCCACCGTGCCGCGCGCCTGCGCCGTGCTTTCAAGGCTCTTGACCGTACACAGGGTGTATATCTCGGTCTTGTCCGCATCGCTGACGCTAAGGCTGCTAACGGCGTTCTCAAACACGCAGCCGCCCTCGCAGCGCAGCCAAAGCTCCACTGTGTAGGCGCGGCTCTCCAAGCGCGCCACGGGCTTGTCTGTCAAAAACTGCCCGATATTATCCGCGTCGGTCTTTACCGTGCGTTTCAGCTTCAAAACTCCGCCGAGCACCGCTCCGTTGACGCGGATGAGCACATCATTTCCCTTATCAAATGCAAACTCCACGCTAATCCTCCTCGCACACACAGAAGGCGAGCGAAAATTCCACCGTGCGGTAGATGGCGTTCATATCGGGATCGAACGAAATGGACGAAGCGCTCGCTTCGGTGATAACATTCTCCTCGTCCGCCTCCCTGAGCCCCAGCAGCAGCTCGCTGACCAGCTCCGAAAGCCCGCTGCCGTTTTCGCTTTGCGGCGCGTAAACGCGGATCTCCGCCTTGGCGGCAAAGCTCTCTCCGCGCACCGAGGAGGACAGCAGCCCGCCGAAATACCCCTTGTCGCGAGCGGCGCTGATGAGGCTGACCACCGCCAGCATGCCGCGCACGGGCGTCTCGGACGCCTCGTTGCCGTACTCGCGTACAAAGCGCACGTCCCGCAGCGCCGCCTGCTGTTTCAGGCGGAGGATAAGGCGGTCAATCTCCAGTTGTATCTGTGTCATACTCGTCCTCCCGTTGCTCACCGTAGGGCACCAAAATAGCCCACTCGTAAATCGGCGTGTCCTTGACAAAATAGGTCTCGCGCCTTTTTACAATATACCGGCTGCCCTGCATTTCTATGACAGATTCGTCCTCTATCAACCGATGGTCGGGCTTTCCGACATAAAGGTACTTTTCTCGGCGCAAGGCGCCCAAGGGACGGTACTCGCCGCCGATATAGATCTTGTTGCGGTAGCGCAGCGGCTCCAAAAAAGCGCGGGTGCTCACACTCTCGCCCTGCTGCGTTATCGTCACGCTCGAACCGAAGCGTCCGATCTCCCTGTTCACACAATTCAACAAACTCATGTCATCACCCTGCCAAATAGGAATCTGTCGTCATCTATCAAATCTCCGCTATGCCTGAGAAGCTCTCTCCAATAGCGCTCGGCCTTACCCCCGCCGTCGGCGGATGACGTCAAATGGACGTCACCCGCGATAAACTGGCTCAAGCTGTCGCCGCTCAGACTGTAAAGCTTCCAGGCGTAGGCGGCGCTCAGCGCCTCCAAACGCCGCTGCTGCGCGCTGTTGGGAGCCGCGATCTTGCAGCGCCGCTGCACATAGTCGCAGGCGTCCTCCACCAGAGGGCGCATGCGCGCTATCTCCTCGCTGTCCGCGCCCGTCAGCACCATCAAACGCTCACTCACCTTCGCAATGTTCAAGCAAAAGCCTCCTTCGGTCACGACAGGGTCTTTGCCGCTTCGGTAAAGATCTTGGAAAAGCCCGCCGTACAGGTGATCGCCGCGCGCTCGAGCTGGCGGTCGATCAGCTTGTCGTAGTCGGTCATGACGCCGCCTGCCTGCACCATTTCAAGCGCGCAGTTTTTGTCAAGACCGATGACTGTGCCCGCCGTCATTTCGGGGGCGTGAAGCAAGGCGGCGCCCAGCGGGGTGACCATCTTGCCGGTGCCCTGGAAATCGAGCCCCGCTTTGGCGTCCTGCATCTGAGAGAGCGCCAGGATCTGCTGCATCTGCGCGGTAGGCGCGAGGATGGTGTTCAGCTCATAGGGGCTCATGCCTGCCCACAGCGCCAGAAGGTCGGCGTAGGTCACCGTGCCGCTTGTCGCGGCGGACACATTTGACGCGGCGTTGTTGTTGCCGTCGCCGTTGATGAGCACGTTGATCGCGTCCTTGAGCTGCGCTCGGGCGATGTAGGCGCCGATCTGGTTGAGCGTCACGGTAAAGAGGTCAAGGCGCTGGAAGCGCAGCGCCTCATAGGACGCCACCAGCATCCTGCCGCGCTTGTGCAGCTTAACAAGGTTCTCTCTGGTAGTGACGGCGGTCTGAGGGATAGAGGCTCCCTCGGCTACGACCTTAAGGGTCTTGTCGTCCTCGGAGGGCGATGACACGATGCTGCGGTAATCCATGCCCTCGATGTCGGTGACGGTCGCCACCAGATTAGGCAGGATGTCCGCCCTCTCCATGCCCTGACGCACCGCGCGGCTCACATATTCGGGGAACAGCGCCGCGGAATTGGAGCTTTGGAAAAACTTTTCGACACAGTCGCTGCCTCTGCCGCTGACGCGGATGTCAAAGCGCTTGAGCTGACGTGAAAAAGCGTCGAGCCCCTCAAGCGCGGTGCCGATGTAGTTCTCGCCGGGATCAAGCTGCTCCAGCGCGCCGGTAAGACCGCCCTTTGCCTGATACATGCCCTTCTCAATAGTAATGTTCTCAAAATTTGCCATAATATTACCCTCCCTGTATTAAAGAATAAATCCGACTTCGGTTGCGGTGGAATCCACTACCAGCAGCTCTCTGCCCGAGGCGTTCACCGCCACTGTGCCTGAGCTGCCCGCGGCGAGCTTTTTGTAGCCGACCGCGATTTTGGAACCCGCGGGCATCCTTACATAACCCGCGGTCTGCACCGCGGCATATCCGCCGCGCACACCTACGCAGACGCCGCAAAAAACGTCGTCGGCGCTGCACTTGGCTACCGTGCCGTCGGCACTCATCTTGACGGGCACACCCGCCTCTGTCAAACCGCTGTCCGCGATAAAAGTCAATACGTTTTCTCCGTAACCGTTAAAATTCACGTTCATTATAATACCTCCGTTAAATGGTAAACTGACCGAAAGCTTCGGTGTTCTGTTTTGTTTTGCCGCCGAGCAACTGCGGCACGGGCGCGTACGCCTGCTGCTTCTGCTTTTCAAAGGCGGTCTTTACTTCCTTTAGCTGAGCCACAGTCAGCGACTTAGCCACGCTCTCCATGGTTTCACGGGAGATGCCCGGCTGTACCGCCGCCGAAAGGCGCAGCACATCGGCGGTCAGGCTTTCGCGGTAGTACGCTCCGTCCTGCGCCTGCTGCTTGAGCGACGCAATATAGGCGCTCAGCTTTTCGCAGTCGCCGCCGCTGAGCAAAAAGCTCTGTCTGTCCTCAAGCTTTTTCAAAATTCCTTTCATTGTCCTGTCCTTTCTTTCAGCGCTTTTCACCACGCCCGCCTCCTTTTGGGCAGGCACGGCTACAAAGCTCCATTCATACGCATCTATGGGGTCGCGCAGCTCGCCGCAGCAAAGCACGCCTGAGTATGTCTCACCCTTGCGGTGCTTACAAAGCGCATATTCCTCGCCGCACACGCTGCAAACGTTGCTTGCCACCGCACAGCCCACGCTGACCTCCTTGATGATGCCGCTGTCGATTGCCTCGATGATCGCGCGGTTGTCCTCGGTTTTGGGCATGTACGCCCTCGCCTTCAGGCGAAAGTACTCGTCGCCCGTGGCGGTCTTTCGCCCGGGGACACTCTCCACCTCGCAGGAGAATATCCTAGCCGCCTGGTTTTTGGCGCTGGGGTCGTGGTCAAAGATGCCCGTCCTGCCCACAAACAGCTTCTCCAGCGTGAACAGCGACTCCACGGTAAAGCGTTCGCCGTCGCGGTCAACGTCGTTGTCGCACAGCACCACCGAAAACGCATACACCTCGTCCGCCGTCAAAGCGCGGCGGGTGTAGCCGTTTATAAGGCGAAGCTCCTCCTCGCCTACCGCCGTCGGCTCCGCGCCGATCAGCGCCGCTTTTTTTACTTCATTCTGCTTCATTATCACCCTCCAAAGCATACTTGTTTTCAAGCTGCATGGCGCGGGCGTTGTTCAGCCTTGCCTGTGACAGCTCCACCGCGTCCTGCAGATTTATATCGTCCCATACTACGGAAAAACCGCCGTGGCAGCCCGCAAGCTTTAAATGCGTGTCCGTGATTTTACGTATCACCGGCTCCACCGCCGCGCGGTAGTATTCCAGCTCGCTGGTGAGTATATCCGCCTGCTGGGCGCTCATACGCTCGGTGCTGGACCAAGACAGCCCCAGCAAAAACGGCGGTATGCCGAGCTTTGCGGTTATCTGCTCCAAGATCACCCGCACGGGCACCTCGCAGCCTGGCATGGCGCTTTCGGCGCCGATCACCCTTACGCTGACGTTGCCGACCGACACAAAGTCGCACACGCTTTCGCTGCGCATAGCCTTTCGCCACTCGTCGGCCAGCTGACGCGCGCTCTCCTCGCTGAAATTGCCGTCCTTCGGGTCGTAGGTAACAGCGTAGCGCACGTCGCCCGCGCGCTCCCAGTTGTTTTTCAGCGACTCGAACACCCTCATAAGGATAGAGCTGACGAAGGGCAGCCCCTCAAGCAGCGACCTGCCCTTAACGGTACCACTCTTTTGATTGAGCAGCGACGCCAGCACCAACCCCTGCCGCGGCGCGGGCTTGTCGTCAACCCACACCACAAGCTCAAGCGGAGAGCTGCCCGCCTTTATGCGGACATGGTCGGGATTAGCGTTATACAGCGCGCACACGCCGCTTTGGTCGGCGTTGAGCAGCATTTCGCCCACCGCCTCGCCGTAGGTCAGCAGGCTGTCGAGGTAGCAGCTCAGAAAGCCCATCATGCCCGTTGAGGAGCCGTTCGTCCTCACGTCCCGCAGCAGCGCGTCCGCCGCAGGCTGCGCCTGGGGATCGTCGGTCACGATGGAAAACTGCCCCATCAGACGCACGATCTTGTCGATCGCCGCGTCGATTATCGGCACAGACGCCCTAAGCGATGCGTACAGATCGCGCTCTGCCTTGCCCTGCATCTCATATTGAAGCGGCGACAGCTCGGCGCGGTACAGCCGCGGCACGGTCTGTACCGCAGGCAGCGGCGCGGACGCCTGTTTTTTTCTGCCAAACATTCCTTTCCTCCTATCTTTCGGCGGCAAAAGCGGTAAAGCCGCTGCCGCCGTTAAGTACGGTCGACGCGAAATAGCGGATGTCGTCCATCGCGTGGTCGTGCTCCTTAACAGGCGCGTCCGCGCGGCGGTCAGCGTCCCAGCGATAAAGCTGGAACTCGCGGCGGCTGTCGCGGCAGTTGGCACAGATTTTGATACTGCCGTCCTTCAGCGCGCCCGACACCCGCCTTATGCCGTCGATCACGTTGTTTTTCGCCGGAACTGCGCTAAACTCACCGTGGCGGCGTATGACCTCGATGAAGCTCGCCGCCGAGGGGTCCACTACCACCTGACGGACGGTCCTGCCGCACGCCAGCTCCTTGAGCGCGGCGTAGTGCTCCTCGTCGGTTTTCTGCGCGCCGTCCCTGCGCGAATCATAATAGTACTCGTCAATCCGATACCAGCAGCCGTCCTTTTTGCCCCACAGCCCCATGGAAGTCGGATTTACCGTGCCGTAGTCGCAGGAAATGACAAAATCCGTCATCCCGCTTTGCGGCGCCTGCACATACATTTTCTCGTCGGACATAAAGGGGTAGACAGCGCCGTACACCGCCACCCATTTGCCGCGCACGAAGCGCTCGTAAAACGCGCCCGAATACATCTTTTCATAGCGCCGCTTAACCTTTTCGCTTAGCCCCGGATTGTCCTCCATAGTGAAGTGCAGGTAAAGGACGTTTTTGCGCTCAGCCTGCAATATCCACTCGCGGTAGAACCAGTGCTCGGGGTGCTCGGGGTTGCAGTTGAACCAAAACCGCGCGCCCGACACCGAGCAGCGCGCCATAGCCTGCTCCACAAAAGAGCGCGGCATCAGCGCCACCTCGTCAAACAGCACGCCCGACAGGGTGATGCCCTGCACCAGCGCCGCCGAGGACTCGTCCTTGCCGCCGAAGAGGTAGTAGCGGTTGCTTCTGCCGCCGCAGCGCAGCTCAAGCACGTTTTGGCTTATCTTATCCTCGCAGTCAAAGCCCAGCCCCTTAAGCATGGGCAGCAGCGGGGTTACCATGTTGCGCCTGAGCGAACGGATGGTCTTGCCGCACAAGCCGAAGTCGCCGCCGTCAAAGGCGTAAAACGTCCACAGCACAAACGACAGCGACATGCAAAAGGTCTTGCCGCTGCGCACCGCGCCGTCGCAGATGATCGCGTCGCGGGTGCTGTCCGGCGATTTTTCGTGCCACCAGCTCATCACCCTGAGCTGCTTGGCGGAAAAACTATCCATCTTCATTCTCACCTCCGGCGGCTTCCGCCTGTCTGCCTATGGCGTTCAGCAGTCCGCGCATGTCGGCGCCCTCGTCCGCGCCGCTGCCAAGCTTGTCCAGCGCCTTTAGGCGGTCAAAGAATTTGATCTCAAGCATCCCGTCGCGGTTGCGCTTGATTTCCGAGATCATAAACATGTCCATGCCGTCAAGCAGCTCGGGCGTGGGCTCATTGGTAAAGAGCAGCCGCAGCGCGTCGGAGATGCCCCCGAAGGCAAGGCGCTGATAGCCCACCGCCGCCAAGCGCGGCAGCGTTCTGCGCCGCAGCTGAAGCTGCCTGTCGATCTCGTCAAGAATAGCCTCGTCGCAGAGCAGCCTGTCTCCTTTAAGCTTCCTATCGCCCCGATAACCCGCAAGCTCAGCCGAGTGTTCCGCGTCGCCTGTGCTCGCGTAATAACCGCAGAACAAACGCTCCCTCGACTTTAGTTTTCTTTTGATTCGCATCACCTCCATAAGAGGACGCTGATAAGTCCTCTCACTATACCCTTAAAAACTCGGAAAAATTGCGTAATAATATGCAATTTACGAAAAAAATCATAAAAATGTTTTTTGCCCCTGTTTTTCCGCATACAGTTGCGTGTTCCGCCGCCGCGTGATATAATCATTTTGTGATACCGCGCTGTTTGCGGCGCCGTATACGGAAAAACGAGGTGAAGCCCATGCTGTTTAAAAAGCATAAAAATATCAGCGCCGAAACGCTGATCGATCTGAAATCATATATTGATCTGCATTATCCCGAAGAGTCGCTCCGCGAGATGCCCTTACCCTCTTGCGAGGACGCCGCGCCCCAAGAATACTGCGCTTCCATGCCGCAGCCAAAGCCGAAGTCCTTCTCGCACCGCTCCGTTAAGCACCGGTCAGAAAAGCAGAGGTCGATACCGCAAAGCTGCGCCTCAGCCTCGCTTAGCGACGCTCTCGCTCAAATGGACGAGAGCTTTTCCGAGACCCTAATGCGCAAAATCGACGAGCGGCACATGACCGACGCCCAATGCTACAAAAGGGCGCAGATAGACCGCAAGCTGTTTTCAAAGATACGCAGCCAAGCCGACTACCGCCCCAGCAAGGCGACCGCTATCTCCTTCGCGCTCGCGCTGGAGCTGAACCTAAGCGAAACAAAGGACCTGCTGATGAAGGCGGGCTACGCGCTGTCTCACAGCAGCAAGGCGGACGTCATCGTGGAATACTTCATCATCCACGGCATCTTCGACAAATTCCTGGTAAACGAAGCACTGTACGAATTTGACCAACCGCTCCTGTAACACCAAGCGCCTTTCTGTGACTTTCTATGACTTTCTATATATAAAGCAAAAAAGAGCCGAACCAAAACCCACGACAGAGTTTTGAGTCGGCTCCTTTTATTGCGGGAGAAGGCGCACAACTCGAACCCCCGACCTGCCGATAGCAAATCCTGAACCGTTAACTGTATCATATTCGATTTATATATCAATCAGTCTAAAGGCATAAAAATCTACATAATAAAAAGGACCGCCGAAGTGATTATTCGTATCGCTTCGGCGGTAAATGTTACCGTTCCGTAAAATGACCGCAGATAACCAAAAATCCGAATACTTCGCCTGCGGCGGGCACGCTCGCCTTCGAATCCACCTTCTCCGTTTTGGTTCGCAAAATGAAAAGAGAAACATCAAAAGATGTTCCTCTTTTCATGGTGGGAGAAGGTTTTCTTCCTGTCGTTCTTTCCGCTCTGCACCGCTTGCTGTTGCGTGAGTGAAAGACAAGGCTTCTTCTGCGCTCTCGCTAAAAACGCTCCACCGGAGCGTTTTTACCCGCCTGCGGCGGGCACGCTCGCCTTCAAATCCACCTTCTCCGTTTTGGTTTGCAAAATGAAAAGAGAAACATCAAAAGATGTTCCTCTTTTCATGGTGGGAGAAGGTTTTCTTCCTGTCGTTCTTTCGTAACCGTCAAATGAGGAAAATGAACATCCGCCACAGATACTGGTTTGGTACTGTGGCGGATGAGATTATTTATCGATAATTTATTCAGTTGAGTGA
>CADBHB010000024.1 GCA_902794395.1 uncultured Ruminococcus sp. | reverse complement strand
CAATCTTCTGCTGTGTTCTTATCATTTATCAAATTGGTCCTGAAAATGAGTAAACCCGAAATCCAGTTCTCCTGAATTTCGGGTTTTTCTACAGTCTGAAGGGACGTGCAGAATCGCACGTCCCTATTTGTTTACTATGTTACTCTATGTATCTTGATGCTTATTACTTCTTTTTTCCGCGGCGTATATGATTAAAAACGCGATAAGCGAACCCAAAACCGCCAGCAGCAAAACAAAAAGGATACGACCCCACGGATCGGCTGTCAGCGCTGAGGGTAAAACGGAAAAAACGGAAATCACCAGCAACGGAACTGCAAAACCCTTTCGGGGCTTTTTTATCAACAACACGCCGAGAACCAAAAACACCACGGCAGTAACAAAACCGCTGAGCATAAAAAAGAACGAAAGACTTAACGCGATTTTCAGTCCCGCCAAAGAGCCGGCATTTTCAGCGCTTTTACCCATAACCAAAGCAAAGTCGCCTAATGGCTCGCCGGTCGATTTTAGAGGCTCGGAATGAAGCAATTCCTCCCTTTCCCTTTCATAGTACGGGAGCTGCACACAGAAGTAGCCGACCGCCCTGCCGACAGCATTAAGCAAGCCGAACAAAATAGCAAAAGCAGCGGCGAAGATGCCAATCGTTTTCAAATCCTTTGATTGAGCCATCAGCATCACTTCCTGTTATTTTCTGACAAACAGCACACCCAGCGTACCGGGGCCGCAATGGCTGGTAATGGTACAGCCCGCGGTGGTTTCGAGTATCTCCTCAAAGCCGGGGCACAACTCGTTGATCTTCTGCCTAACCTGCTGCACGGTGAGCTCGCTGCACTTGGTATGGGTGATGAAGATGCGGTGCATGTCGATGTCGTCGCGGTCGCGCAGCTTATCGGCGACGTAGTTCAGGATGACCTTGTCGATGCTTCCGCGGTATTTTTTGCCCGCCTTCATTTTGCCGTCGATGACCTCGATCAGGGGCTTTAGCTTGAGCAGGTTGGCTCCCAGCGCAGCTACAGAGGAGCAGCGGCCGCCCTTGTGCAGATAGTCAATGCTGTCCACCACAAAGCTTGCCTCTACCTTGTCGGTCATAGCTTCGCAGGCGGCTTTTATCTCAGCGGCGGATTTGCCCTGAGCCGCCAGCTCGGCGCCGTAAAGCACCACAAGACCCGAGCCGGTGGAAAGGTTGCGGGTGTCGACCACATACACGCCCTTGCGCTCGGCAGCGGCGGCGCAGGCGTTTTGGTATGAGCTGGAGAAGTCGCTGCTTATATTGAAATGCACGACCTCGCAGCCCTCGTCCAGCCACTTGTCGAAATAAGACTCAAAGTCGCCCAGATTTGGCGCTGAGGTAGAGGGCAGCTTGCCCGTCTTTTGCACGTAGTCATAAATGTCGCCAGGCTTTACCTCCAGACCGTCCTTTTGCGTTTTGTCGCCCATCAGCACATACAGAGGCACGATGGCTATGTCATATTTTGCTATCAGCTCGGGCGAAAGGTCGCAGGTGCTGTCGGAAATGATCTTTACTTTCATACGGAACTCTCCTTTTCGCAATACCGTATGATCCGGGCGCGCGCCGCGGACCGTGCGGTGTTGCCTTAATAATGTTTGGCTTCATTGTATCATTAAATAACAAAATTTTCAATACCCGCTCGCAAAAATCATGCAGCTTACCGAAGATTTTTTGCAACTTAGCGCACTGCCTCTTTTTTTCTTTGAAAAACTGTGATAGAATAAACGCAGAAAAAACAACCCTGTGAGGCTTATCATGTTCAAGATTTCCATTCAACAGATCCCTGCCGATCACGAAGAAGAGGTACTGGTGCGCTGTCACGAGATAAACGACGAGGTGCTGTCGCTGGTGGAAAAGCTCAAAAGCGGCGAAACCATGCTGCTGGGAGTCCGCGACGGCGAAACCTTCCGCGTCAACGTAAAGGATATTTTTTACGCGGAGTCGGTGGACAGCAAAACCTATCTGTACCTGAAGCAGAGCGTGCTCGACACCAAGCTAAAGCTGTATGAGATAGAGGAGCAGTGCCGCAGCACCAAGCTGTTCCGCTGCTCAAAGTCGATGATAGTCAACATCGCCAAGATACGCTCGGTCGCCTCCTCGGTAAACGGGCGGCTTGAGGCAAAGCTGCTAAACGGCGAGGTGGTCATCATCTCGCGCCAGTATGTGGCAGCGTTCAAGAAAAAGATCGGAATGTGAGGTGTCGTTATGAAAAAAGAATTGAAGGACGTAGCCCGATTTATGTTAAGTCAGTTTTTTATAATAACGGTCTGTGTAATGTTCGTTATAACCGCCGCCAACACCCTGTTTTCGGGCGGCTTCAACTACCCTATCGACGGAAGCTTTCCGTGGGTGATGATGCTCACCGGCTTTTTGGGCTCGCTGCCGTCGTGTCTGTTTTATTTCAAAGAGGAGCCCAGCAAAAAGAAGTTTTACCTGCGCATGCTGCTCCACTACCTTGTGCTCAACGCCGTTATTTTGGGTGAGGGTCGGCTTTTGCGCTGGTACAGCGGTTTTTCGGAGATGCTGGTCATCGCGGCTTCGATACTCACGGTCTATCTGCTGGTTTGGGTATTCAGCCTGATCTCGCAGACAAACACCTCCCGCAGCATAAACAAAGCGCTGGAGGAATTTAACGTAGATGAGGAAAACAACTGACAGCAGCCGTATTATGGCGCGCCTTAAAAGGTCACGGTTTTCGGCGGCTCGCTAAACGAGCAGAAGGTGGCGACGGCGTTCTCAAAAAAGAGCACCTCGGTGTTGTCGTCGTCAGCGGAATACATCGCCTTAAGCTCGGGATAGCTGTCGAGCATATGCGCCTTTGCCTCTACCCTGTCGTCGCGTCTGAGGGTGCCCGACACGCGCAGCCATCTGCCGTCCATAAAGGCGCAAAGCTCCGCGTTGGGATTGATTTGCATCTGCTTCGAGACGCTCTTTGACTTGCCTGTCTGGATGTAGAGCCTTCCCTCGAAAATATCCACGGTGCCGAAGGGGCGCACACGGGGACGGTCACCTTCTACGGTGGCGAGGTAGTAGATCTTCGCCTGCTTCAGAAATTCGTATACTTCATTCATTTTTCTGCCTCCTTTTTGGGATTCTTTATCATTTTTCCGTTGACGAACACGTAGTCGCTGTCGCTTTCGAGGCTTTCGGGAGCGGTCGGCTCTTCACGTGACGCTTCCTTTGGCTCTCCGTCGGCAACGCCCACAAATTCACCTACGTTTTCGCGCATGCTTTTTGAGATGATGGCGGTTACGCCGTAGCCGGTAACAAGCGGGCACAGCAGCACGCAAAAGCCGATTATTACGCGGCGAAGCGCGCCCGCAGTGAACAGCAGCGCCGACACCACGCCCGCGCCGATGACGAAGATGTAGAGCAGCGCCAGCAGGTTTCGCGGCAGCGCGGCAAATACCATGAGCAGCGCGTTTTTATACAGGTCGCGCAGCCGCAGTTCGTAGGTGACGGACATCAGCACCAGGTAGGACAGCGCGATAACGAGGACGCAGGTAAATAGCATATACAGCGAAAACACCATCGCGTATGAGGTATTCACCAGCGCGCCCAAGCCGTAGTAAAGAAAGGCAAAGGCGGCGCAGGCGGTGACGAGATAGATGACGACGCCGTGGAGCAAAAAAGCTTTGCCGTTTTCTCTGACCGCCTCCCAAAAGGTTTTGGGGACGGACACAAACTGCTTCTCTACCGCGTATTTGCGCAGCACCATGACCAATCCCGGCAAAAACACCGAGGACGGGATGATGCCCAGTCCGGCGACTATTATGTTATAAAAACCCGACAGCCGCGCCGCAAGCACCGCAAGCGCGGTAAACGCGGCAAGCGCCGCCGAATACATAGCGCCCGCGAGCAGCAGCCGCGGGAATTTTTGAAAAAACACCCTGAGGGCGGAAGGATCGTTGCGTTTCATAAAATCTCCTTGTAATGTGGTGATCCGGCTGAGCAGGAACGCCCCGCCGCCCTAATTATACAACAAAGCCGCCGCCGATTTCAATAGGCGCTTGCAAAAGAATGTTATTACAAAATTGTATATTTTTCGCGCAGTTTCGCCGCAAAAAATCAACAACCGCCTCCTTCTCCCCAAAAACGCCGCCGCGCCGCGTTACAGCTTTGTAACCGAGGCGGAAAAGTCACCAAAAAGCCCGTGAAAATACAGAAAAAACAGTAAAATATTTCTTGCTTTTTTCAGGATAAAATGATATGATTAAGCCAAGGAGAGGAGATGATCTCCTTGCACAACTATCCGTTTTAGGAGTACGGATAAATCTATTTTATGAAAGGTGATTAACGTGAAAAAAACACATCTCAAAAGAGCTGCCGCTATCGCTATGGCGGCTTTGATGGCAAGCTCTGTGCTTGTTTCCGCAACAGGCTGCGGCAAGTCATCAAAGAAAGGCAAGGTCTACTATCTTAACTTCAAGCCCGAGCAGGATGCGGCATGGCAGGAGCTTGCCGCTAAGTACAAGGATGAAAAGGGCGTTGAAGTAAAGGTAATTACCGCTGCCGAAGGCACCTATGAGCAGACTCTTGCCACCGAAATGGACAAGAAGGACGCTCCCACCCTGTTCCAGGTCAACGGTCCCGTTGGTCTTGCCAAGTGGAAGGACGACTGCGCTGATATGAGCGACACCGAGGCTTACAAGAACCTCACCTCCTCCGACTTCGCGCTGAAGGACGGCGACAAGGTTTTGGGTATCGCCTATGTTATCGAGACCTACGGCCTCATCTACAACAAGACCCTGCTCCAGAAGTACTGCGATTCCGATTTCGCTACCGTAAAGAGCATCGACGACATCAACAGCTTTGAAAAGCTGAGCACCGTTGCCAACGAGATCCAGGCTAACAAGGACGCTCTGGGCGTTAAGGGCGCTTTCTCCTCCCCCGGTATGGACAGCTCCTCCGACTGGAGATTCAAGACCCATCTGGCAAACCTCCCCATCTACTTCGAGTATCAGGCTGACGGCATCGGCGACACCGACGCTATCAAGGGCACCTATCTCGACAACTACAAGAGCATTTGGGACCTCTACATCACCGACACCACCTGCAAGCCCACCGAGCTCGCTTCCAAGACCGGCGACGAGTCCAGAGAAGAGTTCACCAAGGGCGAAGCCGTGTTCTTCCAGAACGGCACCTGGGAATATCAGAACCTCAAGGATGCAGGCTTGACCGATGACGATCTGGGCATGCTCCCGATCTATGTAGGCGCCGGCGACGAAGCCAAGCAGGGTCTGTGCACCGGTACCGAGAACTATTGGTGCATCAACGAAGAGGCCAGCGACGCTGACAAGAAGGCCACCAAGGAATTCATCGACTGGTGCGTTACCAGCGACGAAGGCACCACCGCTATGGCTGAAAAGATGAACTTCGTTATCCCCTTCAAGGGCGCTAAGGAATCCTCCAACGTATTCGTTAAGATCGACCAGGCTAACACTGCCGCAGGCAAGACTCCCGTTTCGTGGAACTTCCCCACCATGCCCTCCGAGGAGTGGAAGAACGGCGTAGGCGCTGCTCTTACTCAGTATGCTGCGGGCACAGGCGACTGGGAATCCGTAAAGAAAGCGTTTGTTGACAACTGGGCAACCGAAAAGTCGAAGGCCGCGAAGTAATTCCCCCTTCGGTCACTTGCCAAACCAATCACAGGGGGCTGTTTTTTACGGCCCCCTTTCTTAAAAAGAAAGGCAAAGTACTATGTTTAAAAAAGCTAACAGAAAACTTTATGCATTGATATTTGTACTCCCTACCTTTGCCGCTTTCATCATTGGTTTCATCTACCCGTTCGCAAAGGGCATCCAGCTTTCGTTCTTTAAGTTCCGCAGACTGAACAAGCTAACCTTTGTCGGCTTGGACAACTACAAAGAAGCGTTTCAGGACAAAAGCTTTTTGGCGTCATTCTGGTTTACGCTGATGTTCGTGGTGGTTTCGGTCATCCTGATAAACCTCATCGCCTTCTTTGTCGCCTACGGTCTTACCATAGGCATACGCGGCTCCAACATCTTCCGCACTGTGTTCTTCATGCCTAACCTCGTCGGCGGCATCATCCTGGGCTACATTTGGCACCAGATATTTGACGCAATCCTCAGAAACTTCGACAAGCCCTCGCTTGTCACCAACACCTCAATGGGCTTCTGGGGCTTGATAATCCTGATGTGCTGGCAACAGGCGGGATATATGATGATAATTTACATCGCGGGATTCCAAAGCGTTCCCGGCGATCTGTATGAGGCGGCAAAAATCGACGGCGCCAACCGCCGCCAACTGCTGACCAACGTCACTCTGCCGATGATGATGCCCTCCATCACCATCTGCACCTTCCTTACGCTGACCAACTCCTTCAAGCTGTTCGACCAGAACCTCGCGCTCACCGCGGGCGCTCCCTACAATGTTGACAAGGGGCTTTGGACCACGCGCATGATGGCGCTGAACATTTATGAGGTATTCTACGGCGAAGGCTCCAACGCCAAGGGCGTAGGACAGGCGGAAGGCGTTATCTTCTTCCTGATAGTCGTAGCGATCTCGCTGGTCCAGCTCTTCCTGACCAGAAGAAAAGAGGTGCAGGCGTAATGGCAAAGGTAGCTGTAAAGAAAAAAGCCGCCGAACCCAAGGCTCGCAAAAAACAAACCAAGGGCATGATCGTGCTGACGGTCATTTTCTCCGTGGTATCGGTGTTTTATGTGATGCCGGTGTTCGTCGTGTTTATGAACTCGTTCAAAACGAACTCGGGCATAGCACGCAACCTCTATGCGTTCCCCAATGAAGAGACATTCAACAAGCTGGCAAACTACATAAAGGGCATGACCTTCGCCAACTACCCGTTCTACAAGGCGGCGTTCTGGAGCCTGTTTATCACCGTAGGCGGAGTGGTGCTGATTTTGTTCTGCACCTCGATGTGCGCGTGGTATCTGCAGCGCTCCAACACCATCATCTGCAAGATAATCTACATCCTCTGCATTTTCTCGATGGTAGTCCCCTTCCAGATGGTAATGTACCCGCTTTCAAAAACAGCGGATACCCTCCATCTCGATACGCCGTGGGGCATCTTGGTGATGTATCTCGGCTTCGGCGCGGGTCTGGCTGTGTTTATGTTCTCGGGCTTTGTCAAATCCATCCCTCTCGAAATAGAAGAGGCGGCGGATGTTGACGGCGCGGGTCCCCTGCGCACCTACTTCCAGGTGGTGCTCCCCATTATGAAGCCCACGCTGATCTCCGTGGCGATACTTGAGACAATGTGGATCTGGAACGACTACCTCCTGCCCTATCTGGTGCTGAAAAAGGGTGTTTACCGCACCATACCCATCCACATGCAGTACCTCAACGGCAGCTACGGTCAGTCGGACAACGGCGCTATAATGGCGCTGGTGGTGCTAAGCATACTGCCCATCGTAGTGTTCTACTTCGCATGTCAGAAGTACATCATCGAAGGCGTGGTTTCCGGCGCGGTCAAGGGCTAAGCGCTCTCCGAGTTTGAAAGGACACACCTTCTAATGCGGCAAAAAACCGATAGTTAAATACAATAAAGGCTTCTGCCTCACGGGTTCGTCCCGCGGCAGAAGCCTTTTTTATATCAATTATTTACTTCAAGCTTTAAGAGGATCACCTCAAGAAGCCCTTGATTATCTGCTCCTCAGCCTGCGCCTCGGTAAGCCCTAAGGACATCAGCTTTATCAGCTGGTCGCCCGCTATCTTGCCGATAGCCGCCTCGTGAAAGAGCATGGCGTCCACGTCGTTTGCCTCAAGCGATGGGATAGCCAGGATCCTGCCGCTGTCCATGATGATGGAATCGCACTCGGTGTGGCCGTTGCAGGGGGCGTTGCCCGTGATGCGGGCGTTGAAGGTCTGTGAGGAGTTGTCCCTGGCGACCGAACGCGACACCACGTCGGCGGTGGAATTTTCGCCGTTGAGCGTCACTTTGTAGTCGCTTTTGGCTACCTGGACGCCGTGGGTCATAAGGCGCTCCTTTACGATGAGCTTGGCACCCGCCTTGAGCTCGGCGATGGTGGTGCGGACCGTGGAATCCACGCCCTTTATCTGCTCCATCTCCATCTCCATGGTGCTGTCCTCCTCCATATAGACCTCTGTCTGCGGATTGAGGATGCGCTTGCCGTTGCCGTCGCCGCTGCCGTAGTGCTTTTCCACATACTTTATACGGGAATTTTTGCCCACATAAAAACGGTGAACACCGTCGTGCTGAGCGTCGTGCTCGCCGCAGTTGTCGATGCCGCAGCCCGCCACGATCACCACGTCGCAGTTGTCGCCGATGAAGAAGTCGTTGTAGACCGTCTCCTTAAGACCCGAGGCGCTGACGACCACGGGGATGTGCACGCTCTCGTTTTTGGTGTTGGGCTTGATGAAGATGTCGATGCCCGACACGCCCTCTTTATTCATAATGTCGATGTTGTCGGTGGTATGTCTGCCCGCAAGCTGCGAGTTGACACGGAAATTGTAGGCGCCGGCGGGAGTTTCGGTGAGGTCGGCGACCTCCGAAAGTATTTTCTGACCGATGGCGTCGATGTTCAAATCAATCAAAGCTGCCCCTCCTCACTTAAGTTTTTCGCAGGCGTTGACCGCCGCGGTGGTGCCGATAAGCTCGGGCAGCACCTCCTGCGCGCTGCCTGTCTTTTTTATCTGTCCGTTAGCCAGCAGCACTATCTCGTCGGCGATGTTCAAGATCCGCTCCTGATGGGAGATGATAACTATGGAGCTGTCGCGGATGTCGCGGCGCATATTCTCAAAAATGCGGATGAGGTTTTGGAAGCTCCAAAGGTCTATGCCCGCCTCAGGCTCGTCAAAAACGCTAAGGCGAGTGCGGCGCGCGAGAAGGGTCGCGATCTCGATGCGCTTGAGCTCGCCGCCTGAGAGCGAGGAGTTGATCTCGCGCTCGATGTAATCTCTGGCGCACAGTCCCACCTCGGAAAGGTAGTCGCAGGCTTCGCTGATGCCCAGCTGCTTGCCCGACGCCAGACGCAGCAGGTCTATGACGCGGATGCCCTTGAAGCGCACGGGCTGCTGAAACGCAAAGCTTATGCCAAGCTTAGCGCGCTCGGTCACGCCGAGGTCGGTGATGTCCTGCCCGTCAAAAAGGATGCTTCCCGACGTGGGCTTTTCAATGCCCATCATAAGGCGCGCAAGGGTGGATTTGCCGCTGCCGTTGGGACCTGTGATGACCACAAACCTGCCGTTTTCTATCGTCAGGCTTATATCTTTAAGTATCTCCTTTTGTCCGTCGCCCTCGCCTACGGAAAAGGAGAGATGTTTTATTTCCAGCATAGTCATTCTCCTAAAGTTCTGTTACGGGTATTATACACTATTTGTATCTGAATTGCAAGCGTATATCTTTTGCGATAAGGCGATATGGCTATTGACAAACGGTGTACTATAGTGTACTATGTACTAAAAGGCTTCTACAATGAGGTGATTTTATGTTTCAAATAGACGTGACCTCGCGGACACCGATTTTTGAACAGCTAATGCAAAACATTATCTCTCTTACTGCCGCGGGTGTGCTGAAGCCCGGCGACAAGCTGCCCTCGGTGCGCACGCTGGCAACACAGCTCGGCATCAACCCGAACACGGTGGCAAAGGCGTACCGCGAGCTGGAGCGGCGCAACTGTCTGTACACTACGGCGGGCGTCGGGAGCTTTGTGGGTGAGTCAGCCGAACAGGGGCCGCCGCTTTGCCGTGACCTGAAGGAGTTTTGCCGTGCGTGCGAGAGAGCGAAAAACTCGGGTTTCACCGAGGAAGAACTCAAAAAGGAAATAGAACGCATTTTTAAAGGAGGTGCGCTGAATGATTGACATAAACGGAGTGACAAAACGCTTTGAAAAAACCGTCGCGCTTGACAGCATGGAGCTGCACATAGGCGAAGGCACCGTGCTGGGTCTGGTAGGCAGCAACGGCGGCGGCAAATCCACCCTGCTGCGGCTGCTGGCGGGAGTGTACCGCTGCGACGGAGGCGAGGTGCTGATAGACGGCGAGTCCGTTTCGGACAACCCCAACGCCAAGGGAAAGTGCTTTTACATACCCGACTTTCCGTTTTTTTACAGCTACAGCACACTGGAAAACACTGCCGCGCTCTACCGCAGGCTGTATCCAAACTGGAGCGACGACACATATGAAAGCTGCTGCACGCGGTTCCCGATAGACCGCAAGCAGCGTATAATGACGATGTCCAAAGGCATGCAGCGTCAGGCGGCGCTGATAATCGCGCTGTCGACCTGTCCGCGCTTCCTGTTCCTTGATGAGATCTTCGACGGGCTTGACCCCGTTATACGGCTGGTGTTAAAGCAGATCCTAATGGACCGCGTCGCCTCTGAGAATATGACCGTCGTCATCGCCTCGCACAACCTGCGCGAGCTTGAGGACGTGTGTGACCGCGTGTGCCTGATACACCACGGCAAGGCGCTGCTGGACCGCAGCCTCGATGCGCTTCGGCAGGATTACGGCAAGGTGCAAATAGGCTTTACCGAACCGCCCGCGGACGGATTCCTGAAAACACTGCCGGTGGTGGCGTGTATGCGCAACGGCAACGTGTTCAACCTGACCCTAAAGGGCAGTGAGGAAGAGTATATGCCCATTCTCAGCGCGCTTGAGCCGGCGTTTTTGTCGGCGATGCCCCTGACTTTGGAGGAAGTATTTATAAGTGAAATGGAGGCGGCAGGCTATGACACCAACAACATCCGCTAACACAATGTTCGGCCGCGCCCGCGCGGTTTATCTGCGCGAGCTTAAAAACGCGCGCACGCCGCTTATCATTTTTTCAGTTATTTCGGGCTTTGCACTCATCAATCTGTTTTGGCTTATAGTCATCTCCTTTTCCACCGCCGACAAAGAAAACTACATGGATGACCGGATGATGATTTTCCATATCGTTGCCTCTTATGTGATCTTTGCCGTTTCGTGTGTTTTTATGATAATCCACTGTATGCGCGTCTTTTCTTACCTGCACAACAAGCGCAAGGCTGATATGATAGCTCCGCTGCCCATCAAAGCTGCTGTTTTATATTATTCCAAGGCTGCCGCGGCATATACTCTTTCCGTAGTACCGCCGATACTGATAATAGGGTTGGTCGCGCTGATAACCCTGCTGTTGGGATTTCCCGTTAACCCGTGGGCACTGCGGCTGTTTTGGATGATACCGCTGGGCGGGCTGGCGTGCATCAGCTTTTTCGGGCTTCTTGCCGTCTGCTGCGGCAGGGGTATAAATGCGCTGATGATCTTTGCCGTAGTCTGCGGCGGCTATCCGCTGGCGATGTCTTATGTACGCGGCATGATAAGCTCATTTTTCCTCGGCACGCCCACCTATTTGCAAAGCGACAATTTGCTGTTTACTGCGCTGTGCCCCATTAACGCTTACATCGGACACCACTATATCTATTGGCTGCTGTTTTCGGCGGGCTGTTTGGCACTGTGCTTTCTGCTGCTGCCGCGCCGTAAAAACGAGCTGGTGCAAAACGCCTTTGTTTTCGCCCTCCCCTGCTACGCGGCGGAAATGCTGGCGACCCTTATCTCCGGCTTCAGCATGGGCTTGATGTTCGGCTCGACCCGCGGATTCGGCAGCGCCTACGGCGCATTTGTCATCGGCTTCCTGACGGCAGGCGCCACCGGTTTTTTGATTTCACATGTCATCCTGTTCCACGGCTTTCGCGGTATTCTCAAAAGCTTCATCGGCTTCGACGTGGTCACAGTGGCGGCGCTGATTTTCACCGCGGTCTGCTGCTTCGGCTCGCAGGACTATGTGTCCTACGTTCCCAAGGCTGAGGACGTCAAAAGCGCGGGCTATATACAATTCGACAGCGGATACAACGAACGTCTGAAAAGCACTCCTTCCGTAATCAAAAGCTCCGCAGGCGACTTTACCGACGCCGAGGACATAGAAGCTATTCTGGCCTCACACCGCGTGCTGGCGGAAGAAGCGACAAATCTCAGCGCCGCAAGCAAATTCAGCAAGATAATGAGCGGCAGCTTATATTCCAGACTTTTTGGCTATGAACAATCTCACAGCTTCGCCTACCGCCTGCAAAACGGCAAAACGGTAGTGCGTGTTTACAAGTTGGAATACTTCAGTTATTCCGTTTCGGATTATATCAACTCCTCGTTGTCGCACAGTTACCCGTACAATCGCGTATTGAAAGCGGTGCCGCCCGAGAACATCACCAACCGTGCGGTATATATCTCGAAGTACAGCCCCTTGTCCACAATTCGTGTAGAGGAAATAAAGTCGATTTATGTGGATGTCAAAGAGATTGGTAGGGAAAGGTTCTACGAAAACGAAAACGTCAATATGCAGGATTTGATAAACGCCTTGTCCCAAGACATCACCAACAGCACCGATGCCGAAATCGATTCCGAGCATTATTGCTGCACACTGATGATCTACGTAAATGACAGCAAAAAACTGTTCAAACGAAACTACCAATACAGCTTCGAGGTATATGATTGCTACGAGAACACCCTTCGTTTGCTGGAGCAAAGCGACATAACCGTGCCGCGTGAAGGAAAGATAACAGACAACAGCAACCAACATACACTATAAGCCATCACCTATCACCTTAAAACAAACTATCCCGTATGATCGCGGCGCAATCAATATCGCGCTGCGTTGCCTAAAAAACTCTGATATATACGCTAAAAACCACGGCTGTCGCAATCGACTGCCGTGGTTTTTCTTATGTTATTTATATACTGCCCGTCAACCGTTCCACCATATCCTCAATAGTGTCGGTCTTTTTCACGGAAACGGTTATATCGGCGTATTTCTCATACAGCGGGAGCCGCTCACGGTAAACATCGGCAAGGGTCTCGTTGGGATGAAACACGATCCCGCGTGAGCGTATATTGGTGACGCGCCGCCTGATCTCCTCAAAGGGCACGTCAAAATACACCACTGTGCCCAGCGTCTTCAGGTGCTCCATAGCCGCTTGGCTGAGCACCATAGAGCCGCCCGTGGCGATCACTGTTGAGTCGGCATTAAGCGTACTGCCCACCGCCTCCTCAAGCGCGAGGAAGCGGTCGATCCCGTCTTCGTCGAGGATCCTTTGCAGGGGCTTTTGCGCCCTTCGGCTGATGATAAGGTCTGTGTCTTCAAAGGAATAGCCCAGCGCCTTGGCGAAGAGAACGCCGACAGTGCTTTTGCCCGAGCCGGGCATCCCTATCAAAATAATGTTGTTCATATCACACGATGCGTATATTCAGGGAATCGGTGCTCGAGGTGGGCACCGTTTTGTTTGAGGACAGCACGACCACGGTGTCGCCCTTCTTTACATAGCCTGTAGACAGTGCCAGCGTTATCGCCTGTTCGGTGATCTCGTCGGAGGTCATAAGCTCCTTTCCCATAAGGGCGGTTATGCCCCAGTTAAGACAGAGCTTGCGGCACACCAGCTTGGAGGTAACTACCGCTATGACGGGTACCTCGGGGCGGTAGTGCACCATGGCGCGAGCTACGCGGCCTGTGGCGCTCTCTACGATGATAGCCTTAGCGCCAACCTCCTTGGCGATGCTCGCCGCCGCCAGACAAATGCTGCCGCGGAACTTGTTGGCATCACGGACGCCGTGCTGGGTGACGTAGCTTTTCAGCGCGCCGAACTCGCCGTTGTTCTCCGCCTCGCGGCAGATTGAGTCGAGCGCCTTTACGCTTTCAAGCGGATATTTACCCGCCGCCGATTCGCCCGACAGCATAACGGCGCTGGTGCCGTCATATACGGCGTTGGCGACGTCGCTGATCTCCGCACGAGTGGGTCGCGGTGCGGTGGTCATGCTCTCAAGCATCTGGGTGGCGGTGATGACGTACTTGCCCTTTGCCACGCACTTGCGAATAAGGGTCTTTTGTATCTCGGGCAGCTTGATGAAGGGTATCTCAACGCCCATGTCGCCTCTCGCCACCATGATGCCGTCGGCGTAATCCATGATGAGATCCATGTCATCCACGCCGCTCTGGTTTTCGATCTTGGCGATGATCTCCACATGCTCGTAGCCGATGGAGTCGATGAAGTCGCGCAGGGTGCGCACATCCTCGTGATTGCGCACGAAGGACGCCGCCACTACGTTGCCGCCCTGAGACAGACCAAACTCTATGTCGCGTCTGTCCTGAGCGCTGACATAGGGCATGTTGATGTGGTAGCCGGGGATGTTGATGCTCTTGCGGTTTTTCAGCACGCCGCCCTTGTTGACGGTGCAGATGATGCTGTCGGCGGTGACCTCCTTGGTGATGATGGAGATAAGACCGTCGTCGAGCAGCAGCTCTCTGCCGATAGCATTCTCGCCGTCGCGGCGGAAGATGTCGACCAGCTTAGGATAGGAAATAGCCACACCCGTGCTGTCGCCCTGCTCCTTTTCCTTAAAGAGGGTGAACTCCTTGCCCTCCTCAAGCACCGCCGAGCCGCCCTCAAAGGTGGTCACCCTGACCTCGGGGCCCTTGGTGTCTATCATTAAAGCGACATTCTTGCCGCTCTCCTCGATCGCCTCGCGGATGGTGGCAAACACACCCGTCAGGCTTTCGTGGGTGCCGTGAGACATATTGACACGCGCCACGTTCATGCCCGCGTCGATCATCTTAAGGAGCATTTCCTTGGTGTTGCAGGCGGGACCGATGGTGCATACGATTTTTGTTTTCCTCATAATTACCGTCCTTTCATTGGATAATTTATCCGTCTGTAATTATTATACAATATGATTACACATTTTGCAATATATTACAACAAGTCGACAGATAAATTATTGAGGCGCCAATGCGCGATTTGCGGTATCGCTTTAACGGTTTTCGCGGCTGCGCAGCGCTGCCATCACGCCGCAAAAGACTATGATTACCGCCGACAGCGCGATAGACAGTATCGGCGCCGAGCAGACGTTGAATTGGATGTTGATCCATTTTTCGGAAATAAAGCGGTTTATTTTGTCAACGCCGCTGTTGAGCATGTCCACCGCGACCAAAACGCTGAAACAGCCCGCTATGTTGAGCAGACCCGCGACCATACCCACGATTACGGCGGCACGGCGGCGGAACACTGCCAGCACGATAAAGACAAAATACAGCAGCAGGCTGAGGGCGAGCACCGCCGCCAGCGCCAGCGCCGCGATACGTCCCTGCCCGAATTTGGTGTCGACACTGCTGGGGATAAACTTATTGATTCCCATGAAGTCGTCGTTCAAGCCTGTTAAAAAGGTAACGACGCTCTTGTCCATAAAGAATTTTTTGCAAAGCTCATAAAGGTGCATGCTTCCGTGACCGAGGTCATGCCCCACTACCCGGTAATTATATGTGACCCAGTCCGCCGTGGGCAGGAAGAACTGCAGCGCAGCGAGCAGCGCCGTAAACAGCGACACTATAAGGTGCGGCAGCTTGCTTGCCCTTTGCGGCCGCAGCGCCGCCGGAGCTTCGGTTTCGCCCCAAACCTTGGGCGCGGGCGCGAACTCCAGCTTGCGAACCGCTTGCTTTTTTGATTCAAAGGGTTGTGTCTCGCCGTAAAGGCTGTTGTCGGTAATGATGTTTTCGGTGGTGTTGTTTTCGGGCGTCTCGGCAAAGTCGCTTTGCAGCGACGCGCCGCAGCGTCCGCAGAATTTTGCGCCGTCAAAATTGTCAGCGCCGCATTTCTTACAATTCATGGGGAACCTCACATTTTAATATCCAAAAGGTGTAAACCGAGTGTGTATCCGAGCAGGATCAGAAAAACCATCACGCAGATGCTGAACTTCTTTTCAAAGGTAACTCCCACAAATTCGCGCAGGAAGGCGTTGGGATAAAAGTACCACTTGGTTTTTGCCGAAATGCCCTGGGCGTCCAGACCGTTTTTGCGCGAGAGTATGTAGCCGCGGAACACGTGGTAGTTGGTGGTGGCGAACGCCGCCTTTACTCCCTCATAGGTACCCGCGTCCTCGGCGATCCTGTCGCGGGAGAATTTGATGTTTTGGAAGGTGTTGACGCTCTTGTCCTCCTTGACTATCTGCTCCTCGGGATAGCCCTGCTCCATCAAATAGCGCTTAATAGCCTCGCTTTCGGAGATGACCTCATCGTTGCCCTGACCGCCCGAGGGCACGAACTTGGCGTGCCTGCCCGTGGCGGCGAACTGTCGGCGCTCAAAGTCGATGGCGGCGTCCGCCCTGCCCTTAAGAATAGGCGTCAGGGTGCCGTCCTTGCGGATGCAGCAGCCGAGGATGAGCAGATACTGCTTGTCGAAGGGCGCCTTGAAGCGTACCGCGAGGAAGGCGCAGACGATGACCGAGAGCAGCATACATTCAAAAAAGCTGTATACATACGCCAGCGAATAGGCAATATCGCGGTCTATGCTGGAGTTGCCCGTGATTATGCGGCTGTCGAAGATGATTATCGCGATAACTCCCAGCATCCACACCGCAGCCAAACCGATGCCAAGCATATTTTGAGGACGGAAGCCCTCGCAGCACAGCAGCCTTATATTGGAAAAGGCGATAGCGGCAGCCAGCAGGATCATGAACGGCGAGGTTAAAATCACAAAAGCCAGTCCCGTGTCGGAGATATTGACCAAAAAGTTGCGGAAGGTGTTCATCCACTGTATATCATACAGCGACAGCAGCAGCATGAAGCCACAGTACATCGCTACGCCGCCGAAGCCGACCATCGAATAGGAAAACCGTCCCTTTCTCATGCACTCAAAGAAGGAGATCATCATAACGACAAACGTAAGCAGCAAAAAGCCGAGAACCTCCGCTTCAATAAGCTTCCAGCTGCTGAAGCTGAGGGTGTTGGTTTCGGTTATCATCCCCATAGGGGAAACATAAAGCCTAAGCTCCTCGCCGACGACAGTTTCTGTTTCTTCCTGACCGTCGCCCAAAGCTCCGTGGTAGTATACCTGCGCCGAAGCAGTGCCGCTTTTAAGCGCTTTAAAGGTGATCTCGGGCGTTTTTCCGAAATTGCCGTTGTTAACCAGCCGCAGACGTGTGACCTCCGCTATTGAAGGATCGTCGAGCTTCACGGTGAAGCAGTCCTCGTTTATTTCGTTTCCGCCAAAGCCGTTGTTTAGCATTTTCACCGTGCAGGTGCCGCCTGTTATCATGTTGTAGATCGACGTGCCCAGAATCGCCAGCGTGATGACCGCCAGCAGCGCGAAGTAACGCCGTTTTGTGCGCATTCGCACACCTCCAGTCGGTAAAATGTTTTGTTTATATCTTGTGGAAGCAGGTGTCCTCGGGGTTGATCTCGCGGGTCTCCACGGGCTTGTCGGAAGAGTAGTGGAACATCAGCTCCTGACTTTTTACGCTTACCTTAGCGCCCTCGGGTATGGAGTTGGTGATGAAGCAGTTACCGCCGATGACGACGTTTTTGCCTATCACCGTGTCGCCGCCCAAGATGGACGCTCCCGAGTAGATAGTGACGTTGTCGCAGATGGTGGGATGGCGCTTTTTGCCGCGCAGATTTTGACCGCCTCGGGTGGAAAGCGCGCCCAGCGTGACGCCCTGGTAGATTTTGACGTTGTTGCCGATCTCGGTGGTCTCGCCGATAACGATACCCGTGCCGTGGTCAATGAAAAAGTACTTGCCGATGGTGGTGCCAGGGTGGATGTCTATGCCCGTAAGGCTGTGGGCGTGCTCGGTCATTATACGCGGTATAAGCGGCACGCCGAGCAAAAACAGCTCGTGGGCGATGCGGCTTGAGAAGATAGCGTACAGCCCCGGGTAGGTGCAGATAATCTCGTCCTTGTTGTAAGCGGCGGGGTCGCCGTCGTAGAACGCCTGGATGTCGGTTTCGATGTACTCGCGTATCATAGGTATCTTTTTGAGGAAGGAAAAGGTGACTCGCTCGCTTTCGGCGTGGATGGCGTCGGCGTCCGCGTTTTCAAACCGCGGCGAGTAGCGCAACACTATAGCGGTTTGGCGAATGAGGTTGAAGATGATGTCCTCAAGCAAGATAGAGATATTGTTGCGCACGGTATAGGTGCGGTAATTGCTGTTGCGGTAGTAGCCGGGGTAAATGACGACCTTCAGCTTCTCGAGTATGTCGATGACCACATTCTTATCGGGGTATTCAAACATCTTGTTTTCGTCGATGACGCGCCCCTTGGCGTAGTCCGTCATAAGCAGATCGACAACACCGTCAATTTTTTGTTCCATGCCGTTTTGCATATGTATCACCTCAGTAGAGCCTATGTGTTTTTCTGTATTTATATTATCACAGTTGGCGATTCGTTGTCAACCAAATGTTGGCTGTCACAGCGCATGATCCGCGCACTTAAACGAAAGGCGCGCGCCGCGGGTCGGGCGGTGCTGTCTGTAAGCCGAAAAAAGGGAGCCGTCGACCGGCTCCCTGAGATAATTTGTATCAAATCACTGTTTCGAGATAAGCGGTGATCTCCGCCTCGGTGGTCATTCCCATGACCTTTTCCGCGATGGCGTCCGCCTCTGCCTTTGTCCATTTGGAGATGTTCTTTCTGACCTTGAGCACCGAGGGCGCCGAAACGCTGAACTCGGTGAGTCCGAAGGACATCAGCAGGGGGATCATCTTCGGATTCGCAGCTGCCTCGCCGCACATGCCGACGGGGATGCCCTCTTCCCTGCCGCATTTGATTATACGGCATATCATCCTGAGCACGCTGGGCTGCAGGGGCGAATACAGATAGCCCACGTCGCCGTTGCCGCGGTCAGCCGCCATGGTGTAGCCGGTGAGGTCGTTGGTGCCGATGCTGAAGAAGTCTGCCTCCTTCGCGAGCAGGTCGGCGATAACGCCCGACGCCGCTGTTTCGGTCATAACACCCACCTGGATGTTCTCGTCATAGTCGATGCCCGACGCCTTCAAATCAGCCTTGGCTTCCTCAACAAGCGCCTTGCCCTCGCGCAGCTCCTCCACCGCCGTGATAAGCGGGAACATTATGCGTATGTCGCCGAACGCCGAAGCGCGGAGTATGGCCTTGATCTGGCTTTTGAACATATCGCGGTTTTTCAGACAGTAGCGGATGGCGCGGAAGCCCATGAAGGGATTTTCCTCCTTGGCAAGCCCGAGATAAGGGATCTCCTTGTCGCCGCCGATATCCAGCGTGCGGATAATCAACGGCTTGCCCTTGAGGATGAGCGAGGCCTGTTTGTATGCGTCAAATTGCTCATCCTCGGTGGGAAGCTGATTTCTGTCCATAAACAGGAACTCGGTCCGGAAAAGACCCACGCCTTCGCCGTCGGCTTCCACCGCTTTTGTTGCGTCCTTGGGGGTGCCTATGTTGCAGAACAGCTCATATTCTATGCCGTCCGCGCCTGCGGTGGGCTTACCGCGGAAGCTCTCAAGCTCGCGGCGCTCGCGCAGGAATGCCTCACGCTTAAGGGTGTACTGCTCCACTTCTTCCTCTGCGGGAGAGGTGAGGACGTCGCCCTTGGATCCGTCCACGATCACCAGCTCGTCGGTAGAAAGCTGCGCTACCGCGTTTGAAACGCTGAGCACCGCAGGGATCTCCAGCGCGCGAGCCAGAATGGCGGAATGTGAGGTTTGGCTGCCCGTTTCGGTGATTATTCCGACAATGTTTTCCTTCTTTATACCCGCTGTCATCGATGGCGTCAGCTCCTTTACCACCAGAACGGTGCCTTGGGGAGCGTCGCTTATCTTGACCTCCTGTACCCCTAACAGGATGCCAATGACGCCGTCGCGGATGTCACGGACGTCGGCGGCTCGCTGCATGGTCAGGTCGTCGCCCGTCGCCGAGAACATATCAATGAACATTTTGCAAATCGAATCCACCGCAGCTTCGGCGCATTGATTTGCCTTAATCAGATTTTCGATTTCGCCGCCCATAAACGGGTCGCGAATGATGGCGATGTGTCCCAAAAGGATCTCCGCCTCTTTATCTCCCGTGGATTGGCGGATAGCCTCCGCCTGCTCCATGGTGTTGTCACAAAAGCTGTCAACCGCGGCCTGATAGCGTGCCAGCTCTGCGTCAACGTCAGTTATTTCCCTGGGCGTGTAGTCAAGCGACTGCTCGGCTATTATCATTACTCTGCCGATGCCGATGCCGTCCGACGCGCCGATACCTTTCAGCATAATATCACCTCGTTGTTATCTTATACATTTGCCTGTCTGCCCTGCCCTTCACGGTTTGGGCGGCCGCAAGGACCGCCCTCACCATAATAAGGAAGCGTTTCAAAATGAAACACGGCATGAAACAGGCAGTCAGCTTTCACCGTTCAACGGTGATCTCACGCGGCGCTTATTCGCCGAGGCCGCTTTCGATCCTCTCTACCGCGTCGGCAAGAGCTTCGTTTTCATCGGAGCCTTCGCAGACTATCTCGATCTCGCTGCCGCACTTGATGCAGGCGGCGATGATGTTGAGCAGGCTCTTGGCATTGTATTTGTTGCCGTTGAAGAGGATGGTCACGCTGGAGTCATACTTGCCCATAGCTGTCGCAAAGACAGAGGCGGGACGCATGTGGAAGCCCTGCGCGTTGACGAGTGTTACTTTTTTGGATACCATAATACATTACTCCTTTTATATAAAGATTAAATTTGTTTATTCTTCAACCGGCTTTTTGAGCACTGTGAGCAGCAGTGTACCAATAACGGCACCGATGACCAGCGCGAGGAAGTACATCCACGGATTGCCGATAGTGGGCAGAACGAAGATACCGCCATGAGGCGCTTTCAGCGTACAGCCAAACAGAGCGGACAGCGCGCCGGCACAGGCGGAGCCGACCAGACAGGACGGGATGACCTGCAGCGGATGACCCGCGGCATAAGGGATGGCGCCCTCTGTAACGAACGACAGACCCATGATGTAGTTGACGGGGCCGCTCTTTCTTTCTTCCTCTGTCCATCTCTTTTTGAAGATGGTGGTGTTGAGCGCTATGATGATGGGAGGAACCATACCGCCGATCATAACCGCCGCCATGATCTTGAAAGCGGGATCGTCGGGATTATTGGATTTGAGTGCTTCGGTCAGCAAAGCCGTAGCGGTAACATACGCAGCCTTGTTGAAGGGACCGCCCATGTCTATCGCCATCATGCCCGCGAGCAGCGCGCATACGGGGATGAGCAGACCGGGCTGTTCGGCCATCCAGTTGATGCCGTTCTTCAAGCCGTTGTTGATGATGCCCATGAAGGGGTTGACGGCGCACATCATAGCGCCTACGATACCCAGACCGGCAAGAGGATAAATGAGGATGGGCTTGATGCCTTCAAGCGCGTGCGGCAGATGGTCACAGAGCTTTGCGAACATCTTGAGCAGCCAGCCCGCGAGGAAGCCCGCAAGCAGCGCGCCGAGGAAGCCCGACGGGACTACCGCTATTGAGTTGGCTGACGATTGGGCTGACTCATAGGCAGACGTCGCGTCCGTGGGGGTGAGAGTGAACGCCGTGTTATTTGCTACGGCTTCGCCCAGCGCCCCGATATATTTAGAGCCCATGAAGAGGTCGTTGAAGCCGGTGGCGCCCGGATTGATGAAGGTCGCGCCCGTAGCGGCTAACGAACCGCCGACGATACCGACCAGCAGACCGGGACGGTCCGCGATGGACATGGCGATGAAGCCCGCAAGAATCGGGAGCATGAAGCCGAAGGCTACGCCGCCGATAGTCTTGAACCACGCGGAAACGGGAGTGCCCGAACCGAAGTTGCCGTCCTGCGGAACGCCCGCGAACGAGTCGATAAGGAAGGCGATGGCGATGAAGATACCGCCCGCCACAACGAACGGGAGCATGTGTGATACGCCGTTCATCAGGTGTTTGTAGAGTTTTCTGCCGATGCTCTCATCGTCGGCGGAAGCTTCTGCCGCGGCGGCTTTTTTGTCGGAGTGGAAAATGCCGACCTCGCCGTTGACGATCTTATTGATAAGTTCCTCGGGCTTGTGGATGCCGTCGGCTACCTTGGTGGAAAGCACAGGCTTGCCGTCAAAGCGCGCGGTTTCAACATTCTTGTCCGCCGCTATGATGATGCCGTCGCAGTTGGCTATCTCCTCGGCGGTCAGCACGTTCTTAGCGCCGCCGGAGCCGTTGGTCTCTACCTTGATGGTGATGCCCATTTTGTCGCCCGCCTTGGCAAGCGCCTCTGCCGCCATGTAGGTGTGGGCGATACCGGTGGGACAGGCGGTGACCGCCAGCACGCGGAAGCCCTCCTTGGCGGGAGCGGGAGCAGCCGCCTCCTCGGGGAATTGCTTGGTTTCCTGCTCGTCGATGATCCTCAAAAACTCTGCGGGGGTCTTAGCCGCCTTGAGCTTCGCGGTGAAGTCCTCGTGCATAAGCATCTGCATCAGACGCGCCAGCACTTCCAGATGGACGTCGCCGTCGAGTGTCGCCGCGATCATAAAGATCAGCTTGCAGGGTGCGCCGTCGGGAGAATCGTAGTCCACACCGTCCGGCACGGTGATGGCGGAAAGCGCGGGTGCTTTTACCGCCTCGCTCTTGGCGTGGGGAATGGCGACCTCCATACCGATGGCGGTAGTGCCCATATCCTCACGGGCAAGGATGCCTTCCTTATACGCCTTAGCGTCGGAAAGATTGCCGCTTTTCTCGTGTAGCTTCACGAGAATGTCGATCGCCTCCGCCTTGTCCTTCGGGGACGCGCCGAGGGTGATCGCCTGTTTTTTTAACAGGTCAGTGATACGCATAGTTTACCTCCTTATTATTTAATTTTATATCGGCAATACCGCGTCCTTAAAAAGCGTGGTGCTGCCTTTAATGAATAGCAACTGGCTTTTGCGCCTTCGGCATTATTATCGCTGCCGAAAGCCGCGTCGCGCCGGCTATCCAAACAATTGCTTCATCCGAATTCTTTATCGAACTTTTCAAGCAGCTCGTTGATTTTTTCTTCGGTGGCGAGTCCGGGCAAAAACGCGGTGGCGTTGCCGCAAACGCTGCCCAGCTTGAGTGCGTAGGCGTAGTCGCCGGTCTTTTCGTAGCCCGCGACAAAGCCCGCTACCATCGAGTCGCCCGAACCGACAGTGTTGATGACCTTTTCCTTGAGTACGCCGGCTTTATACTTTTCGCCGTTTTCGTCGATAAGCATAGCGCCATCACCGCCCAGCGAGATAAGCACGTTGCGCGCGCCCAGCTTTTGCAGCTCCTTGGCGTAGTGCTCTATCTCCTCCTCGGTCCTGACCTCGGTCTCGAATATCTCAGAAAGCTCCTGGCGGTTGGGCTTGATGAGGAAGGGCTTGTATTTGAGTGAATTGACAAGCAGCTGCCTGGTGGCGTCCACCACGATGCGCACGTCCTTGAACTTTATGCGCTCCATCATCCGCTCATATACGTCGTCGGGCATGGTGTTGGGGATGCTGCCCGCCAAAATCAGCGTGTCGCCGCTTGATATGCGGTCTATCTTTTGCAGCAGGCGCTCCAGCTCGGTTTCGTCGATGTGGGGACCCTGGCAATTTATCTCGGTTTCCTCGCCCGCTTTTATCTTGATGTTGATGCGGGATATGCCGTTTTTCAGCTTGATGAAATCCGTGATAATGTGGTCGTTGCGGATGCCGTTTTCGATCGCCTTGCCGGTAAAGCCCGCCACATAGCCGTAGGCGGTGCTGTCCAGATCGAGCTCGGCAAGCACCAGCGAAACATTTATGCCCTTGCCGCCGAAGTAGTACTCTTCGCCCGTGGTGCGGTTGGTGACGCCGTTTACCAGCTTGTCGAGCCGCACGATGTAGTCGATGGAAGGATTGAGAGTTACGGTGTAGATCACTTCATTACCTCCTTGATGATAGTTTCCTTGGCGTAGCTGCTGTCGGGCAGCACGTCGGTGATTATGCAGCACTGCTTGAGCTGCGAGAAAGTCACGGAATACACGCGCCGGAATTTGGTGTGGTCGGCAAGCACAAAAGCCATGTAGCTGCGGTTGACCGCCATCTCCTTGGTGCGCGCCTCCTCGATGTCGGGCGTGGTGAAGCCCGATTCTATGTGGATGCCGTTGGTGCCCATGAAAGCCTTGGTGAAGTTGAAGCTTTTTAGATTGGCTATACCCTCGGCTCCTATGACCGCCTCGGTCGCCGCCTTGACCTTGCCGCCGATAAGATAAGCGTTGAACCCCTTTTGCACCAGCTTGCGCGCGTGTACTATGCCGTTGGTGACGTAAGTAGCCTTGTTGTTTTCAATAAAGTCTATCAACCGCGCGGTGGTAGTGCCCGAGTCGATGAACACAAAGTCCGCGTTGTTTATGGTGCACGCGGCATACTTTGCTATTTCGGTTTTTTCCTCCTTCATGCGGTTTTCGCGCATGCTGACGCTGTCTTCATTCATGCCGCCCTGCTGAACGATCGCAGTGGCGCCGCCGAATACTTTTTTGAGCTTGCCCAGCTCGTCAAGTGCGGTAAGGTCGCGTCTGATAGTGGATTCCGAGGTGCCGAGATACTCTGCCAGCTCGGCAACCGTTACCGCGCTTTTTTCATTGACCATGCTCAAAATTGATTGATATCGTTCCTGAGTGAGCATTTTCAATCACCTCTAATCAAATTATAACACGAAAATACGCAAAGTCAAGCAAAATTATTCATATTTGCGCAATTAATTCTTGCGATTTACATGTTATATTGTGTTTATTGTGGTATTTTGCGCAAATAGACACATAAAATGCGCAAACTTGAGCAAAGCATCCGCATATAACCGCAACAAACCGCAAAAAATCACGGCGAAAGAGTTATCTGCCCTCTCACGCCAAGATAAACGCGCCGAAAACGAAATAATCATCAGCGGCGGGATAGGTGATTTACCGTAAACAAAAAGCGCTCTGCCGATAAAAGCAGAACGCTGTTGCGGATAATAGTATGGCGATGCCGCGGGTGCATGGCTGCCTTATGGCAGGATGTGACCCGAGGAGAGATAGAGGCGATACCACTCGTCGCGGGTAAGCTCGATATCGGCGGCGCGCGCTATCTCGAGCATACGGTAGTAATTCATCGTACCTACGATGGTCTGCATCCGCGCGGGATGGCGCAGGATCCACGCCGCGGCGATGGTGGACTTGGTGACGTTATACTTAGCGCTGATCTCGCCGAGCGCCCAGTTGAGGTCGGGATAGCCGTCGTTGTTGTCGACAAACGCGCCCTTGCCGCTTTGGAACGGCGACCACGCCTGGATGGTAATGTTGTTGAGGCGGCAGTAGTTGAGCACGTCGCCGCCGCGGTCGATCGCGCCGTCGGTGTGCATATTCGCCTCCATGCCCGTGGAGATGATATTTGAGAACGGGATGCTGAACTGCAGCTGATCGGTGTGCAGCTCCTGCTTAACGCAGGTTTTCAGCAGCTCCATCTGCGAGGGCTTGTGATTGGAAACGCCGAAATAACGCACCTTGCCCTTTTGCTCTAGCTCGTCAAACGCCTTAGCGACCTCCTCCGGCTCCATCAGAGCGTCCGGGCGGTGCAGCAGGAGTATGTCAAGATAGTCGGTATCGAGCCGCTTGAGGGTGCCGTCAACGCAGCGGATGATGTTCTCATATGAGAGGTCGTACATAATGCGCGGCACGATGCCGCACTTTGACTGCAAAATGATCTGGTCGCGCGGGATGCCGATCTCTTTCAGACTCTCGCCGAACAGCCGCTCGCACTCTCCCCCGCCGTAAATATCGGCGTGGTCAAAAAAATTGACGCCCAGTGAAATGCAGTGCCAGATGTATTTTGGAATATCCCAGCGCTCCAGCTCGGTCAATCGCATACAGCCCAAACCGATAACAGGGACCTCAAGATCGGACTTGCCGAATTTCATCGTTTTCATAAACGCACCTCCGCGCTTTTTCTTTTATTATAAAGGATGTGGGCAGCGATTTCAATAGGATTTTGACAAACCCGAAAATTTGTGCTTGACAAAACACGCATTTTGCATTATTATATATAGGTACTCGGGGGTATAGCTCAGCTGGGAGAGTGCTTGACTGGCAGTCAAGAGGTCACGGGTTCGAGCCCCGTTATCTCCACCA
>CADBHB010000023.1 GCA_902794395.1 uncultured Ruminococcus sp. | reverse complement strand
GTTTTGTACGTTCTTTTCCAACATTTCTATCACCAAGTCTATTATACCATATCTAAAGCAAAAAGCCCAGCTTTCGCTGATCTTTTTCGACAAACTGAGCAGACATCGCGGTGATGTCTGCTGTTGTTTTTATGCCACGGTCTCCTCTAACAGCGCTATCAGTTTTTCCACCGAGAAGCGCTTGTCCGTGCCGAAGGCGTTGTTCAGCGCGACTGTGTTTACATAAGAGTGCTCTACCTCTTTGGAATAGCGCTGTAAAATGCGCAGGCGCGGGTAAGGATAGCCCTTTTGCGCAAAGTCAGCGTCCAGCTTGCCCGTCACCAAATAGGCGCACACGATGCGCTGGAGGGCATAGAGCACATCGCCCGAGCGGACAGCCTCGAGGTAGTAGCGGTGCAGATAATACAGAGCGAACTTTTCAAAGTCGCCGTCAAAATCCGCGCGGATGGTCAGCTTATCGGTATGTGCCGCAGCTTCCTCCAGCGCCGACCTCCACTGCTCGCTCATTATCTCAAACCCGCGGTGCAGCTCAAAAATAAAAGCGTCGCCGCCGCCCTGAGTGTCCTCAAAGGACAGCGGACTCGGCTCCTCGCCGTCGAGCAGGCTCTGCACCTGCGCGTTGAATTCCAGACAGTCGGCGAGCCTGTAGGCGAAGGGCTGCGCTTTGTTTAGCAGCATGGCGGCGGTACGCGCGCGCGCTTTCAGCAAAAAGCTCATAAAATCCTCGCCGTTTTCAGCTGATGCCAGCTCCTCAGCTCCGCCGAAATCGCTGTAAGCATCGTCGCCCGCTTTCAGCATTAGCCGCGCCGCCTCGGGGCAGGCAAAGGATAGGATATGCTCGCAAAAGCCGTCGTATTCGACCGCCACTCGCGGGAAATTGGCGCAGGTGTCGCTGAGGTGCTCCTCGCCTATGCCGATGAAGATGTCGCAGAGCATGTCTTGATTCCAGAACGGGCACCTGCCGTTTTCGACCTTGAACACGCGCTCGTCGTACTCGTCGTTTGCCAGCTTGCGGCGCATTTTATCGCCCAAATCGCCCTGCACGGTTTGATAGAAGCGCTCGGTCTCGCTGTCGATGTCGATGTCCCAGTCCTTGCAGCAGCTGTCTTCGCAGCGGTTTGCGATACACTTGAAGGTATGATAAAACTCGGGGTAAATATCCCGCATGACAACACGTCCCTTGCTTTGATGATATGATGATACCACAAAACCGCCCGCGCCGTCAAGAATTGCCTGTTTTGCTTGACAAACGCCGCCGTTGCGGGTATGATGAAACTATGAAAATACGCGCGGGATATGCCGCCGAAAGGAGAATGACCATGATTGATTTTAAAACCGATACCGTATTCAAGCTAAAACAGGCAGACATAACCGACGGCGAAAAGCTGGTGGGCAACCTGCTGACGGAGGGCGAGCAGGTGGTGTCCGCGTACCGCGAGATCCGCGATATGGTGGTCTTTACCAACAAGCGCGTCATCGCCGTCAATGTGCAGAAGCTCACGGGAAAGAAAAAGGACTTTACATCCCTGCCCTACGCGAAAATATCGGTGTTCTCAGTAGAGACCGCGGGCGTTATGGACTTGGACAGCGAGCTGGATTTCTGGTTCAGCGGACTGGGTCACGTGCGCTTTGAGTTCACGGGCAGAAGCGATATCGTCCGCATAGGCAAGTTGATAGCCTCCTACGCGCTGCGATAAGGGCGGTCGGAAAAATCGGAGTGCTGATATATGGATAAGTTTACAATATTCGCGGTGGTCGGAATAGTGCTGATGGGACTCGGCGTTTTGGCGCAGCTTGGCACAAGCAAAGCGGAGCGCTTTGACAAGGTGCAGGTCGACCCCAAAAAGAAGCTTAGAATAAGGATAGGATATATCCTTATGTTCGCAGGCGTCGTCACGATCATCATAGGTGCTATGCTGATAAAGAATCATGTGATCTGATGATTTGAACAGCGTTAAACCCCTCGGCATGAACCGAGGGGCTTTGTTTTTGCAAGGCAGTGTAAGGATGGGGGTTGAAAGTACTGAGGTGCAGTACCCTAAAACAAATGCGTCAAATAATCTGTTCGCCCATCCAATACTCTTAGGATTTCTATATACTGAGAATAAATCTCATAAAAAACGATTTGCCTGTTGATAATGATAAAACGGTAATCGGATTCGACGTCGTATTTATCAGACAACTTCATACCCATTTCGGGATTGTCCTTTAGTAATGCAATTGTTGTAATCAAAATTGTTTTCAGCTTTTTTGCAGCGGACGGATTTTTCAACTGATTCTCAATATATTCAGCCGTTTGTTCAATGTCGTTGATAGCGGCAGGACGGTACTTGATTATCATAATTCAACTCCCAAACGGGAACACACGTCCTGTTCATCGATCAAATCTCCGGATTCCTTACCGGCTTCCAGTTCTTTCATCAATCTCTCCAAGGATTTTGCCCGCAAAACCTCCGCGTTATCGGCAGTAACCGGAAACGGCAAACCGCCGGCGTTGATGGATTGCTGAATAAAGATGTTGATCGCCTGTGTCAAGGTCAGACCGCTTTGAGAAAAAATTTCCTCTATCTCCTGTCTGATCTCGGGATTGATCCTGAATCTAAAGGTATCGGTCTTTGGCATAGAAGTTACTTTATCCATAATAACACCTCCTACTCATATTATACTTTTAAAAATACATTTGTCAATATTTGTAGCTACATTGTGTTGAATATATCATAAAACAAAAGCTGCCGACATTAAACTGCCTCGTTTGCATTTGCGCCGATAGAAGTCCCGCTGCGAATGATTTGCTTGGAAATAATGCTTTCTTTCTTTTCTTTTGATAAGTATTGATATAGCTTGACAATGCGTGCGGCAAAGTGCAGGGATTTTTCTAACATCGGGTTTTCGTAAATCATAATGTCCTCTCCTGACTTTTTACAGAATAAAGAAAAAAGAATAAAGAATAGTGAATAATACACCGGAAACGCCCCGAAAACATGCATTATTATTTATTCGTTATTCTTTATTCCTTATTATTTGAGCCCCTCGGCTTTAGCTGAGGGGCGTTTCTGTCAAGGATAGGCAAAAAAGATGATTATTCTGAAAACTGGTGTAGGGTAGTGAACCAGTGTATTATTGACTGAGAAAATTCCCCTCATTGTCGTAATCGCCCTCAGTATATAAATCATAATACAAATCATAATCGTCCGGTCTTTCAGCAACAATAGAAACGATCCTCCATGTTTCAATACTGCTGCGAATCCTAAAAAGCCAAGATATATAATCTTCAAGCTTGCTAAATAATGCTACTGCATTTTTACGATTTCCTTCAGAATCTATTGTAATAACAGGCTTTGCTGTGAAGCCTCGCTCTGAAGAAATAGCACGAAAGGTTTGTTCTAAGTATTCTAAAACATCCTTCGAGCCCTGATATACAGAACTGCCCATCTTTAATGTAATATTATCATCCATAATTGACGAAAGCGCCTTTGCTGCTCCGACATGATTGTTATTTAAATTCAAGAAATCCGCAAAGATTTGTTCTGTATACCAAGCCATAAAATTGAATCTCCAATTTAGTGAATAAAGAATAAAGAATAAAGAATAGTGAATAATACACCGGAAACGCCCGGAAAAAAGGCATTATTATTTATTCGTTATTCTTTATTCATTATTATTTGAGCCCCTCGACGTTAGGCGAGGGGCGTTTCTGGTGGAGATGGCGGGAGTCGAACCCGCGTCCGAAAGATGTTCGCCGTGACTTTCTCCGAGCGCAGTCGCTATATTACCGTTCCCTTGCCGCGCCGCCTAACGACAGGCTGCGCGGTTTGGTAGCTTCAAATTGATGACAGCGCCTGAAGCGAAACGCTGTTCACCTTTACCTCTGATCGACGCCTCTTACGCGGCCGAGGTGCTCCGCGCAGAGACGAGCCGCATTAAGCGGCTAAAGAAACTGTATTTTTCTCAGTTATTTTAAGTTTGCGGATTTTATGGCGGTCCCGCACCGCCGCTCGCTTATCAGGGGTCGCATCCCCCGTCGAAACCTTTACATCCCCATATTTATAATTTTACGCGCATGTGAAAGCCCTCATCCTCGCCAAGCCGCGCGTCGGGTGTTCGCTGCGCTCAGCCGAAAGCAGAGCGGACGCTGCGCTCCGCTTCGGCGGTTATCATCTGTTTTGCTCCTTAAGGGCGCGTTCGATGTCGCGCTTCGCGGTGCGCTTTGCCATGTCGTCGCGCTTGTCATAGAGCTTTTTGCCCTTGCACAGTCCCACCTGCATTTTAACGCGGTTGTCCTTGAAATACAGACTGATGGGTATGAGCGAATAGCCCGTCTGCTTCACCACGCCGTAAAGGCGGTTTATCTCCTTTTTGTGCATGAGCAGCTTTCTGACGCGCATGGGGTCGCGGTTGAAAATATTGCCCTGCTCGTAGGGAGAGATGTGCATGCCGTTTACGAATATCTCGCCCTCGACGATAGAACACCAGCTATCCTTGAGGTTGACCCTGCCCTGACGGATGGATTTGACCTCGGTGCCGAACAGCTCGATGCCCGCCTCGTAGCTTTCCTCTATGAAATAATCGTGGCGCGCCTTTTTGTTTTGCGCTATCGTTTTCAGTGAAGCCATCAGATCTCATTCCTGCCTTCCAACGCTTTAGCCAGCGTATACTCGTCCGCGTATTCCAAATCGCCGCCCACGGGGATGCCGTAGGCAAGGCGCGTCACCTTTACGCCCATCGGCTTTAAGAGCTTTGAGATGTACAGCGCGGTGGCGTCGCCCTCCACGGTGGGATTGGTAGCCATGATGACCTCGCTGACGCTATTGTCGCTGAGCCGCTTGAGCAGCTGCTTGATGGTGAGATTGTCGGGTCCCACGTCGTTGAGCGGCGAAATAACGCCGTGCAGCACGTGATATACGCCCCGAAACTCATGGGTATTCTCCACAGCGGTGGCGTCGCGCGGAGTTTCCACCACGCAGATAACGCTATGGTCGCGCGCGGGATTTTGACACACGGGACACAGCTCGCTGTCGGTGAGATTGCAGCAGCGTCCGCAATAGTGTATCTTGTCGTGCGCGTCGGTGACCGCCTTTGCAAGCGCGTCCGCTTCTGTTTTTGACAGATTCAATACATAGTATGCAAGCCGCTGGGCGGTTTTGTGCCCGATGCCGGGCATTTTTTCAAACTGATCGACCAGATTTTCCAGCGGCGCCACATTATAACGAGCCATGATCAGAACATTCCGGGGATATTGAGTCCGCCCGAAATGGAATCCATGCGCTCTTCCTTTTCCTTAGCGGCGGTCCTGAGCGCCTCGTTGGTAGCCGCCATTACCAGATCGGCGAGCATTTCAACGTCCTCGGGATCGACGACTTCGGGCTGGATGTCGACCTTGACGACCTCCATCTTGCCTGTGACGGTCACTTTTACGGCACCGCCGCCGGCAGCAGCCTCATACTCTTTGAGCTCAAGCTCCGCGCTTGCCGCCTCCATGTCGTCCTGTATCTTCTGCGCCTGGCGAGCCAACTGCTGGATGTTGTTGGCACCTCCGCCGCCGTATCCCTTGGGTAATCTTGCTTTCATTTCAAAAACTTCCTTTCTATTTCAAACAATGCTTTGTTTATGTAAGTCTGCGGGTGTCAGCTTTCCTCCACCGTAATGCCGCTGTCACGCAGCGCCGCCTTGAAGCGGTCCATCGGGTCGGCTTGCTCAGCCTGTTTTTGCGGCGGACGGTAGGGTCCCAGATTGTACTTCTTTCCCGTGACCTCTTGTATTATGTCGCGTATCTCCTGCCTTCGGGTGCTGTGCCTCAGCAGGTCAAACGCCATGCTGTTTTGGACGTCGATGAGCAGATAGTTTCCGCTCTCATAGGCGGCAGAGCCTACGAACGCCGCCGAAATGGACTTGGATATGCCCTTCATGCCGTCTACGACCTCCACCCACTGAGGGAAAGGCTTGGCGTTGCGGTACAGCGCGTCCGTATCAACGCCGCCCTGCTGCGAGGCAGGCTGTACGCGCGGCTGTACGGGCGCCGCGGGCTTAGGCTCAGCCTTTTGGGGCAAAGGCGCGCTTTCTTCGGCTTTCACGGGCGCTATATTCTCGGGGACTTTTTCCTCGGTAGTTTTATTCTCGGGCGCTTTACTCTCGGGCACTTTACTCTCGGGCACTTTACTCTCGGGCACTTTACTCTCGGGCGCTTTACTCTCGGGCGCTTTACTCTCGGGTGCTTTCTCCTCCGGAGCTTTCTCCCCGAATGCTTCGGCGCTCTGCTCGGTAGCGGGCGGCTCGGACTTTTCCTGCGCGGGGATGCCGCGCTTGACCGCGCGCTCCAGCGCCGTGAGTCTGGCGGCGAACGCCTCGTTGGTGACGTCCAGCTCGGGGGCGGTCAGCTTGACCAGCGCCATCTCAAGCTCGATGCGGTCGCCCGTACCGTGCCCCATGCGCTGATACGCGCGTGACAGCACGTCCATAAAGTAGACTGTATCCGCCAGCGACAGGTAGTCGCTTTGGGCTTGCGCCTGCTCGAACTCCCCGTCGGACATCACAAGGATGCCTCGGGGGTCGCGCACCGACTTTATCAGCATAAGCGCGCGGAAGTGAGCTATCAGCTCGTCGCAGAGCCGCGCCATGTCCTTTGACTCAACGTAAAGGCGGTCGATGACGTCCATCGCCTTGGCGGTGTTTTTATTTATAACGCAGGCGGAAAGCTCGTAAAGATATTTTTTGTCAGCCAGACCCGCCGCCTGACGGACAACGGCGTCGTCCACCTCGCCGCTGATGGCGATGCAGCGGTCGAGCAGCGAGAGCGCGTCGCGCAGCGCGCCGTCGGCTACACCGGCTATGAGCATGGCGGCGCTGTCGGAGAGCGTCACCTGCTCCTGCGAGGCTACATACCTTATCCTGTCGGCGATAGCCTGCGGGGGTATGCGGCGGAAATCAAAGCGCTGACAGCGCGAGAGGATGGTCTGCGGCAGCTTGTGCACCTCGGTGGTGGCCAGGATGAAAATGACGTGCTCGGGCGGCTCCTCAAGGGTTTTGAGCAGCGCGTTGAACGCCTCGGAGGTGAGCATATGCACCTCGTCGACGATATACACGCGGTATTTGGCGCGGTTCGGCTTGAACTGCACCTCGTCGATGATGTCGCGGATGTTTTCTATCTTGCGGTTACTAGCCGCGTCCATCTCCACCACATCGAGTATACTGCCGTTTTCAATGCCCGCGCAGATCTCACATTCTCCGCAGGGGTTGCCGTTTCGGGGCTGCAAACAGTTTGCCGCCTTTGCCAAAATTTTGGCGCAGGTGGTCTTGCCCGTACCGCGCGAGCCTGTGAACAGATACGCGTGGTTGAGCCTGTTTTCGCGTATTTCGTTTTTCAGGGTAGTTGTGATATGCTCCTGACCCGACACATCGTCAAAGGTCTTGGGGCGCCACTTGCGGTATAAAACCCGGTACAAGACTTCTTCACCTTCTTTGTGTGAGAAAAAATGCAAGCCGTCAGGCAATCATACAAATAAGTGAACGACAGACTGACTGTATCGCATCGGAAGAACTGCTTAATGCTGCTCGGTTCCCCGCCTGACATGGTTCGCAGGCCCCGATCGCACAGGGCCTGTCGCTCACTGATTTGTACGCAACGACAACTTGCATCACAATTAATTATAGCATAGTCCCCGCAAAAAAGCAAGTGTTTTTTGCGGGGCCGAGTTTCAGGCTTTGGACGGTTTTGGGGCGGAAAGCTTGCTCTCGAGCCCCGTTCTGCGAAACGCAAATAGTATAAGCAGGGCGCAGCACACGCCCAACACCGCGCCGCAGAGCACGTCGGACGGAAAGTGCACATAGTTGTATAGCCGCGAGAACATCACCAGCAGCGCCGTAAACAGGGCGGCAAGCCCTATACGGCGGTGGGTGGCAAGCAGCACCGTTGTCGCCGCAGCCGCCACCGTGCTGTGTCCCGAGGGAAAGCTGTAGCCCTTAGGCGTTTTTATGAACAGCACAAAGTCGGGGTTCTGCCTGAAGGGTCGCGGGCGCTGCACCAGCGGCTTTATGACATAGTCGCCCAGCAGCCAGCTAAAGAGTATAGCCGCCAGCAGCATAACGCCTGCCGCGCGCGTTTTGCGGAAGCACAGCAGCGCCGCGCCGAGTATTATCCAGATGATGCCGCCCTGCGCCGCGTAGCTGAAAAACGCCATAACATAGTCGAGAAAAGTGCAGCGAAGGGTGTCTTGTATGCCGTTGAGCACGGTGAAATCTATTGAAGTAATGGTTCCCATTTCCGTTTCCTTTCTATTGCAGATAGTCCTTTACCTTGGCGTAGAGCATCTCATCCACCACCGCTTCCACGGCGACGCCGGAGGCGGTGTATTCCTCGCCCAGCAGGGTGCCGCCTTGGCGGATGTCGTTTACAAGTCCCGCCTGAGCAAAGGGGATCATCAGGCTGACGCGCTGCATACGCACGGGAAGGTTGTCGTCTATCGCCTCAAGCAGCCTGTCTATGCCCTCCCCCGTTTTTGCGCTGATTTTTATGCAGGAGCCGAAATCCTGAGCGAGCAGGCTGTTGTCTAGCAGGTCGCACTTGTTAAGCACGGTTAGCACAGGGGTGTCGCCGCAGCCGAGGGACTGAAGCAGGTCGCGGGTAACCTGCAAATGCACCCGTGCCTCCTCGCCGGACGCGTCGCAGAGGTTGATGATGACGTCCGCCTGCGCGGCTTCCTCCAGGGTGGAGCGGAACGCCTCGACCAGATGGTGAGGCAGGCGGCGCACCAGCCCGACCGTGTCTATAAGCATAACGCTTACACCGCTGGGCAGCTTGAGCGCGCGCGAGGTGGGGTCCAAGGTAGCGAACAGCTTGTCCTGCGCCAGTACGCCCGCGTCGGTGAGGGTGTTCATCAGGGTGGACTTGCCCGCGTTGGTATAGCCTACGATAGCGCAGGTTATCACGCCGTCCTTCTCGCGGCGGCGGCGCAGCATTTGACGGTGCTTTTCTATTTCGCGCAGCTCGTCCTTCAGCGTTTCCATCCTGCGGCGGATGTGCCTGCGGTCGGTCTCTATCTTCGTTTCACCGGGTCCGCGAGTGCCTATGCCGCCTCCCAGACGCGACATCTCGACGCCCCTGCCCGTCAGCCGCGGCAGCAGATATTTAAGCTGCGCCAGCTCTACCTGCAGCTTGCCCTCCTTGGAGCGCGCCCTGAGCGCGAAGATGTCGAGTATAAGGGTGGTGCGGTCGATGACGCGCACGTCGGCAGTGTTTTCCATATTCTTTATCTGCGTAGGCGACAGCTCGCCGTCCGCGACCACAAGGTCTATCTCCTGCGCGCGGCACAGCTCGGCTATCTCCTGCAGCTTGCCCGTGCCCACATATGTGCCGCTCTCCGCGCGGGGCAGCTTTTGCAGCAGAGCCGTCACAGGTTCGGCGCCCGCGCTTTTTACCAGCTCCTCAAGCTCATCAAGCGAAGCCTCGGCGTCGTATTCGCCTGTGTCAACGCCCACCAGCAGCGCTCGGGTGACTTTTTCTTCATTACTAATCAGTTCCATACAGCGTACCTTTTTCAGATTATTAAAAGATTTTTACTTTACTAATTTAAAGAGTTGTAGTATAATGTTAGAAGCCGAAAGCCCGTCTACGGGTGTCATGCACCCTGCTTCGCGCTTTCAATATAACTATACAATACCATCGACGATTTGTAAATAGAATTTGAGGGACAAAAATGGACAAAAGATATGACGTCATCATTGTCGGCACAGGCGCGGCGGGACTATACGCCGCCATCAACTTTCCGAGTGATGTGAGCGTGCTGCTCCTTTCAAAGCGCGAACTGCCGCTGTCCAACAGCTCCTTGGCGCAGGGCGGCGTAGCCTGCGTGCTAGACACCATCCACGACGCCTACAAGCTACACATCAGCGACACCCTGATAGCGGGCAAATACAAAAACACGCTTTCCGCCGTGGAAAAGCTCGTTAAGGAAGGTCCCGCGGACGTGCTTAAAACAAAGGAGCTTGGCGTGGACTACGACCTCAACCCCGACGGCACCCTCTGCAAGACGCTTGAGGCGGGACACAGCCGCCACCGCATAGTCCATCACAAGGACTCCACCGGCAAGGCGATAGTGGACGCGCTGCTTGAAACCGTAAAGACCCTGCCAAATGTCGACATACTGGAAAGCGCGCTGCTCTACTCCATCCACAAGACGCTCAACGGCTTTTACCTTAGCGTTCTTAAAGACGGCTCGCCGCTTTATTTCGGCTGCAACTACTGCATTTTCGCCACCGGCGGCATCGGCAGAGTGTACCAGTACACCACCAACTCCGCCATAGCCACGGGCGACGGAATAGCCTTCGCGCATATGCTGGGCGCCAACATCCGCAACCTCTCGCGAGTTCAGTTCCACCCCACCGCTTTCGCGGCGGACAAGGACAGAGAGCGCTTTTTGATAAGCGAGGCGGTGCGCGGCGAAGGCGCTGTGCTGCTAAACTGTAAGGGCGAGCGCTTTGCTTTTGACTACGACAAACGAGGCGAGCTGGCGCCGCGCGACGTGGTGAGCAACGCCATAGTCCGCGAGTCGCTTAAAACCGGCAGCGAGGACTTTTATCTGGACATCACCCACAAGCCCGCCGACTTTGTGCGCGAGCGCTTCCCGATGATATATCAGCGCTGTCTGGAAGAGGGCGTTGACATCACCCGCGACAGGATACCCGTTTTTCCCTGTCAGCACTACCTGATGGGCGGCATTGACGTCGACCTCGATTCGCGCACCTCCATCGACGGTCTATACGCCGCAGGCGAATGTGCCCACACCGGCGTTCACGGCGCCAACCGTCTGGCGAGCAACTCGCTGCTTGAGGCGCTGGTGTACTCCCGCACCGCTGCCGAGGACATAACCCGCCGACTGAAGAAATACGGCAGGCGGCCGCTGGGTCTGGAGCCCGCGCACCGTCCCATTACCGGCAGACCCATCCCGCACGGCTTCCGCTCACGCATACGCGCGATTTTGCAGGACGCGTATTTTGTACTGCCAAAGCCCGAAAAATACGAGGAAAGCTACAGGGAGATAGAGGAGATAATTAAGCAGCTGTTCAGCGAAAACTTTGAGATAAGCTCCGACTTTGTGGAGGCAAAGAGCATAGCTGTGGTGGCAAGCATCATTTTGGACGAAGTAAGAGAGGGAAATCAATGATAAACAGCATATATATAGATAACATAATAAAAACCGCGCTGCTCGAGGACATCAACTACCTCGACACCACCACCGACTACCTCATCGATGAGGAGCAGGAAAACACCGCGCGGTTCCTCGCCAAGGACGACGGCGTGCTCTGCGGCATCGACATCGCCCTGCGCGTATTCACGCTTTTGCAGCCGCAGGGCTTTGAGGCTACCGTATACAAGCACGACGGCGACGCGCTGGAAAAGGGCGACATAATCGCCGAGATCAAGGGCAAGACCCGCACGATACTAAAGGGCGAGCGCACCGCGCTGAATTTGATACAGCACATGAGCGGCGTAGCCACCGCCACCAACCGCGCGGTAAAGCTTATCGAGGGCACAGGCGCCTCTATCGCCGACACCCGCAAGACCCTGCCCGGTATGCGCCCGCTGCAAAAGTACGCGGTCACAGTGGGCGGCGGAAGAAACCACCGCTACAACCTGTCCGACGCGGCTATGCTAAAGGACAACCACGTAGACGCGGGCGGCGGCATAGAAAACGCCGTAAAAAAGCTTAGGCAAAAGCTGGGTCACATGACCAAGATAGAGCTTGAGGTGCGCACCCTTGACGAGCTGGGGCAGGCGCTTGAAGCCGGCGTTGACGTCATTATGCTGGACAACATGAGCGTGGAGATGATGCGCGAGGCGGTAGAGATAACCGCCGGCAGAGCGCTGCTGGAGGCAAGCGGCGGCATCACCGACGACACCCTGCGCGCCATAGCCGAAACGGGCGTTGACATAATTTCGATGGGCGCGATAACCCACTCGGTAAAGGCGTTCGACATTTCGCTAAAAATCGCCGACTGACGCCTTTTTCGGCGGCACAAGGCGAATCACATAGGAGGAAGAAATATGATAAAAATCGGCATTTTGGGTTACGGCAACCTCGGCAGAGGCGTTGAGGCAGCCATCAAGAAAAACCGCGACACCGAGCTTGTCGCGGTCTACACCAGAAGAGCCCCCGAAACGCTCACCATCCGCACCGAGGGAGTCGCGGTCAAAAGCATCGCCGACCTCGATACCGGCAAGGAGGACATCGACGTTCTCATCATCTGCGGCGGCAGCGCCACCGACCTGCCCGAGATGACCCCCAAATACGCGGCGATGTACAATGTCATCGACAGCTTTGACACCCACGCAAAGGTGCCCGTGCACTTCGCTAACGTTGACGCGGCAGCCAAAGCGGCGGGCAAAGTCGGCATAATCTCCTGCGGCTGGGACCCGGGCATGTTTTCCATCAACCGCGTATACGCGCACGCAGTGCTGCCCGACGGCAAGGACTACACCTTCTGGGGCAAGGGCGTCAGCCAGGGTCACTCCGACGCGGTTAGAAGGATAGAGGGCGTGCTGGACGCGCGTCAGTACACAGTGCCCGTACCCGCGGCGCTTGAAGCGGTGAGAAACGGCGAGGACCCCACGCTTACCACCCGCGAAAAGCACACCAGAGAGTGCTTTGTGGTAGCCGAGGAAGGCGCAGACAAGGCGCGCATCGAAAACGAGATCAAGACGATGCCCAACTATTTTTCCGACTATGACACCACCGTGACCTTTATCACCGCCGAGGAGATGAAGGCAAACCACAGCGGACTTCCTCACGGCGGCTCCGTCATCTATTCGGGCGAGAGCAGCGACGGCGTGAAGCATGTGATCGAATACAGCCTTAAGCTCGACTCTAACCCCGAGTTCACCGGCTCAGTGCTGGTGGCGTACGCCAGAGCAGCCGCAAGGCTCAACAGCGAGGGAGTGTCAGGCGCAAAGACCGTGTTTGACATAGCGCCCGCCTATCTTTGCGCTCAGTCCGGCGAGGAGCTGAGAGCGCACTTGCTGTAAGGGGAGTTTGCTAAACGCCTTCGGACAGCCGCAAGGGCTGTCCCTACGACTTGCAATAACGTTTACGAAACGCCCGTGTGTGCGTCTAAGACGGTAAAGTAAAAAAGCAACAAATTCAGAGCGGAATCGCTCCGCTTGATGATAACAAAACTGAGAAAGGAGAGTTGTTATGAAGTATATGTGCGAGCCCTGCGGCTACATCTACGATCCCGCGGAAGGCGATCCCGACAGCGGTATCGCTCCCGGCACCGCGTTTGAGGACATTCCCGACGATTGGTGCTGCCCGCTCTGCGGCGCGACAAAGGACGACTTTGTCCCCTGCGAGGATTGATGATATTACCAAACCCGATAAAAAAACGCTTCCTTCACGGGAAGCGTTTTTTGTTCGTTAATGCTTTTCAGATCACGGCTCGGCACCGTCGGGACCGTAGCCGCCGTAGGGATAGATAGGATCATTGGACTGACCGTCGGAATTGTCGCCGTAGTTGCCGTAATCGACGGTGTTGTCGTTGCCGTCGCCGTCGTTGTCGCCGCCGTCATAGGCAGGCGCGCTGTTGACGCTGTTGGAATAGCCGGCGCTGTACTGCTCGGGCGTAAGCACAATAGTGGCGTCCTCCGAAATCACCAGAGGATAGGTGGCGCCGCCTGAGTTGACATTCACAAAATAGTAGAGCTTGCCGTCGGAGCCGGTCTCGGAGCCGGTGACTGTCACGGTATCGCCGTTTGCCTCACTCGCGCCGTAGTAACTGAGCGCGATGTTTTTCACCGCGTCGTTGGCGCTGCCGTTTGCCGCCTGTGTGGTGGGAGCGACAGAAGCCGACTGCTGCGGACTTGAAGCCTGTGTACTTGAGGCTGTTGTGCTTTCGACCTTTGACGAAAGGGATGAATCGGTTTTCGCGCTCGGCTTGGTGCTGCTGCCCGCCGACTTTTTACAGCCCGCGGCACAAAGGGTGATAGCTGCCGCCAGCGCGGCTGCCAATGCTACTGAAAGCGCTTTTTTCATAGATACCACTCCTTTTGGGGATTCTACTTGAAGTGTACCATACTCGCGCGGGAAATGCAACTGTTTTCAAAAGAATTCAGCAAGTCTTCACACACTTGTCACTCACATGAAGGTGTGTTCGCTTCTGGCTATTACGTCAAGCTGCTGCTCGCGGGTGAGGTCGATGAACTTCACCGCGTAGCCGGACACGCGGATGGTGAAGTTGGCGTACTCGGGCTTTTCGGGATGCTCCATGCAGTCCTTGAGCTTGTCTACGCCGAACACGTTGACGTTGAGGTGGTGAGCGCCCTGGTCGAAGTAGCCGTCGAGGATGTGCCAGAGGTTGTTCACGCGCTCCGCGTCGTTATGACCCAGCGCGTTGGGGCTGATGGTCTGAGTGTTTGAGATACCATCCAGCGCGAACTCATAGGGCAGCTTGGCGACGGAATTGAGAGAGGCGAGCAGTCCGTTTTTCTCCGCGCCGTATGCGGGATTGGCGCCCGGTGCGAAGGGCGCGCCCGCTTTTCTGCCGTCGGGTGTGGCGCCCGTAGCCTTGCCGTAAACCACGTTCGAGGTGATGGTGAGGATGGAGGTGGTAGGCTCGCTGTCACGGTAGGTGTGGTGCTCGCGCACCTTCTTCATAAACGCCTTCAACAGCCAAACGGCTATCTCGTCGGCGCGCTCGTCGTCGTTGCCGTAGCGGGGGAAGTCGCCCTCTATCTCGAAGTCGACGATCAAGCCGCTCTCGTCGCGGACGGTCTTTACCTTGGCGTACTTGATGGCGCAGAGCGAATCGACCACATGCGAGAAGCCCGCGATGCCCGTAGCGAAGGTGCGGCGGGTGTAGGTGTCGATAAGCGCCATCTCGGCTGCCTCGTAATAGTATTTGTCATGCATGTAGTGGATGAGGTTGAGGGTGTTTACATACAGCTCAACCAGCCAGCTCATCATTATGTTGAACTTGTGCATTACCTCGTCGTAGTCGAGGTACTCGGAGGTGACGGGGCGGATCTCGGGTCCGACCTGCTCGCGGGTCTTGAGGTCAACGCCGCCGTTGAGCGCGTAGTTGAGGCACTTTGCCAGGTTGGCGCGCGCGCCGAAGAACTGGATCTCCTTGCCGGTCTGAGTGGCGGAAACACAGCAGCAGATGCTGTAGTCGTCGCCCCAGACAGGACGCATGACGCAGTCGTTCTCATACTGGATAGACGAGGTGGAAACGGAGATCTTAGCCGCGTACTTTTTAAAGCTTTCGGGCAGACGCGACGACCAGAGCACAGTGAGGTTCGGCTCGGGTGCGGGTCCCATGTTTTCAAGCGTATGCAGGAAGCGGAAGTCGTTTTTGGTGACCATGTGTCTGCCGTCCATGCCTATGCCCGCCATTTCCAGCGTCACCCACACGGGGTCGCCCGAGAACAGCTCGTTGTAGGACGGGATGCGCGCGAATTTCACCATGCGGAATTTCAGCACCAGATGGTCGATAAGCTCCTGCGCCTGCGTCTCGGTCAGCGTGCCCTCCTCAAGGTCGCGGTTGATGTAAATATCCAGGAAGGTGGAGATACGACCCACGCTCATCGCGGCGCCGTTTTGGGTCTTGATAGCCGCCAGATAGCCGAAGTAGAGCCACTGCACGGCTTCCTTGGCGTTTTTGGCGGGCTTGGAGATGTCAAAGCCGTATATCTCCGCCATCTTTTTCATGTTTTTAAGGGCGCGTATCTGCTCGGCAATCTCTTCTCTGAGGCGGATGTGCACCTCGCTCATGTTCCTGCCGCCGCAGTAGAAAAGGTCCTTCTCCTTCATTTCGATGAGGTAATCCAAGCCGTAGAGCGCCACGCGGCGGTAGTCGCCGACAATCCTGCCCCTGCCGTAGGTGTCGGGCAGACCGGTGATGATGTGGTTGTGACGCGCGCGCTTCATTTCGGGCGTATAGGCGTCAAACACCGCCTGATTGTGGGTCTTGTGATAATCGGTAAATATCTTGTGCAGCTCGAGATTCACCTGATAACCGTAGGTGGACGCCGCCTGCTCAGCCATTTTGATGCCGCCGAAGGGCATGAACGCGCGCTTGAGGGGCTTGTCGGTCTGCAGGCCGACCACCTGCTCCAGCTCCTTCATGCTTTCATCTATATAGCCGGGTCCGTAGGAGGTCAGGGAGGAAACTACCTCGGTCTCACAATCCAGCACGCCGCCTTTTTCGCGCTCCTGCTTTTGCAGCTCCTGCAGCCGCGCCCAAAGGCGGTCGGTAGCGTCGGTAGGACCTTCCAAAAAGCTTTCGTCACCGTCGTACATGGTGTAGTTGTTCTGAATGAACTCGCGTACGTTGATGTCCTCCTGCCATTTTCTGCCGGAAAAGCCGCGCCAAGCGACGTTCTTTACTTCTTCAGGAATACAAACCTTCATGATAATCTGCTCCTTTACTCTTTTACTTCTTTGCACAAGATTGTTTCGGCGTTTTTTACTCTTTCCGCGCCGGGCGGCTCCACACCCTCAAGGGTGTAACTAAGCCCCAGCGCCTTCCATTTATAGGCGCCCAGCGAATGATAGGGCAGCACCTCTACCCGCTCCACATTTGAGAGCGTATCGATAAAGCCGCGGGTGCGGCGCAGATCATCGTCGTTGTCGGTTATGCCCGGCACCAGCACATGACGTATCCAAACGGGTCTTCCCCTCTCCGACAAAAAGCGGAGAAAATCGAGGATGTTCTCATTCGGCTGCCCGGTCAGCGCCCTGTGCTTTTCGGGGTCGATATGCTTGATGTCTACCAAAAACAGATCGACTGTCTCCGCCAGCCGGCAGAACTTTGAAAAAGCCGGCTCGCGCCGCGTAAACGGCTGACCCGAGGTGTCTACACAAATATGGATGCCGCGACGCTTCGCCTTTTGCGCCAGCTCCAGCAAAAAATCGAGCTGCATCAGCGGTTCGCCGCCGCTGACGGTCACGCCGCCCCGATCGCCCCAGTAGGCGCGGCAGCGTTCAGCACGGTCGAGCAGCTCGTCGGCGGTCCTGCGTTCACCCGCGTCTGATCGCCAGGTGTCGGCATTGTGGCAGTAGCGGCACCGCATGGGGCAGCCCTGAAAAAAGATGATGAACCGCACCCCGGGACCGTCCACCGACCCGAAGCTCTCAAGCGAATGAATATTGCCGTATCGCATATAGTGTCTCCCTATCGGATAATGGGTATATATAGTATTGGGTAAACCTATTATACACAAAAACCCCCGTCGGGTAAAGCCCAACGGGAGCCAAAAATCAAATTCGGAGAAAGCTATAATTTCTGCCTGTGTCGCTGTGGGTTTTTCGTTGAAAGTTAAGGCTACTTTCCCATAGTATACTCGCTGCGGTGCGCGTCGTCATACGCCTTGCAGGGCGTGTTGAGGTCGAGATAGGCTATGTCGTGGTGCGGCACTCGCTTGTCCTCGGGCGGCGGCGTCATATAGTCGCCGAATACCAGCTCCAGATACTCCCTGTAGCCCGAGGCTACAGGCAGCTCGATACCCTCGAAGGTGACGTGGTCGATGCCGTCGTAGATGTGCTTGGGGTACTTGATTTTCATCCAGTGCGGACCCGAGCACAGCTCGGTCATGTACTCGTTTTCCTCGCGCTTGTATTTTATCATGTTCTTTTCCGCCCTGCGCCACAGCTTTTCGCGGATCTTTTTGCCGCGGAAGATGCCCAGCAGTATCCTGCTGCCCAGGGCGACTATGCCGCCGTGGTTCTCGGGCACTATCTGCGCCAAAAACAGCGAGTAGATCAGTGTGTGGAAGTACTGCATTTTGCGCGCGAATTTGCCGTCGGGGCAAACATCCAGCGGGAACACGTCGAACACCAGACCGTGGGGGATGTCCACCTTTGTCTGATTCGCCTTGACCATTGTGTGGTTGGTGTCGGTGACGGTGGCGAAGATATTGCCGGTGAACATCTTGCCGTCGGTTTTAAGCAGACGGTATCTGCCGTCGGGGTATTTTTCCTGCCACAGCTTGCACAGCCGCTCGTAGTCGGCGCGCGGCAGCAGCAGGTCGACGTCGTCATCCCAAGGGATGAAGCCGCCGTTGCGGATGGCGCCTATCAAACCTCCGCCTATAAAATAGAAGGTGATGTCGTTTTCCTCGCAGAACTGCTTGAAAAACCGCAGCATATCCAGCTGCGCCACCTGTAATTCCCTGAGCTCCTCGGGGCTCAGCTTTACCAGTTCCTGTTCCATAGTAACCTCACATCCTGCCGAATATCAAAAAGCAAACGCCCATAAGCAACGGCTGGTGTATCATATATATCCAAAGGGAGTATCTTCCAATAATGTCCAGCACGGGGATACCGCGCCTGAAAAAACGGTCAGCGCGCAGGCGCTTGAGCGCACGCCAGAAAAAGAAGCCGCAGACGAACAAAAACAGCCACGGCACCAGCGGGAAATAGTCGGATGAATAAAACTTTTCGTCGGGCAGTCCAAACAGCGCCAGCGGGCGAAAGCGGTACCACTCCCGCGGAAGCGTTATCCACCTCAGCTTAAAAAAGCCCAAAAAGCCCAGCGGCAGCCCGTAGCTGAAGCCAAACAGCAAAAAGCACGCCGCCGTACCCCCAAAGGGGTCGCAGCGCTCCAAAAGCTTGCGCGCAAGCTGCGTAAGCAGCATGCAGGCGCCTATGCAGGTCAGCACGCCGAAAAGAATGATCTCGTCGGGGATCGCAAACGCCGTCACCAGGGTTATTGCCAGTCCGCAGGCGCTGACAATAAGCCCGCGGCGGTAGGCGTGGCGCGAAAAATTCAGCGAGATTCCCGAAATAAGGATGAAGGAGCAGCAGATGAAGCGCTCCCACACCGTTACCGCCGGGCGAGAAGCCCAGTCGCGGTCGATCTCATATATCACATAGTAATCGTAAAGAAAGTGGAAGAGCACCATGTTGAGCAGCGCCAGCCCGCGCAGCGAGTCAATCAGGCGGTAACGCTCGCGCTTCACAGCTTGACGTCTCCGCGGCACAGCTCGGTGTTTTCGGCCACCTTGTGCTTCACCTCGTCGATGCGCGCCTGATAGTCGCTGTGCCTCATCTTTTTCTGCCAGAAGGGGATCTCGATGAGTCCCACTATGGTGCCGATGCCGTAGGCTATGTGCAGCAGCGGAAATATGACCGGCAGCAGCAAAAACTGCGGATGGATATTTTTAAGGGTGCAGCAGCTGACGGAGTTGACGAAATCGAACATCCCGTAAAGCACCAAAAGTATCTTTAGCGGAAAGGTCAGCCCGAACACCGCCATAACTATGCACGCCGCCAGCATAAGCACAAATAAAAACGGCGCGAAATGGAAGTAGGACAGGCAACCCGGACACTGCGAGAGCGTTAGCCCTATCCACTTGCCGTTGCCGTATTTTTGCTTTACCATATGCTTTAGCGTGTTGCGCGAATGTTGATATGATATGATGTCGGGACAGCAGCACATTTTGTAGCCCGCCTGGCGTATGCGGTAGTGGAACTCGTTGTCCTCGGTCCTGCCCAGCTCCACATTGAAGCCGCCCACCTTTTGGATGACCTCGCGGCGGTACGCAGCGTGAAACAGGCTGTCCATATATTCTTTCTCGGTGGAGGGACGGCGGTAGCCCGCGATGGAGCTGCCGAAAAGCGAGTCCTCCGCCGCAAGCAGAGTCAGCTTCCACGAGCTGACGTTGGAGCTGATGTTAGGACGTCCGCCGCCTACCACATCCTCGCCCAGGCGCAGGTTGTACACGTTGCGCGAAACGAAGTTGCGCGGGATGCGCGCGTGCGCGTCCACGCGGATGACCACGTCGCCCGTGAACACCATAAGAGCCTCGTTCCAGGAATAAGCCTGGTTTCGTTTGGGGCAGCGCACGATCTTTACGTCGCGGAAGCCGTAGTCGGTGTTTTTGAAGCGCTCCATTTTTTCATAGGTGCCGTCGGTGGACATACTGTCCACAAACACCACCTCTATCTTGCTGTGCGGGTATTCCTGCAGGGCGATGTCGCCGAACAGTCCGTCAATGGCGTCCACCTCGTTGTAGGCTATCATGCAAAGCGAAACTATCATACCGCACCCCGGCTTTCATCCAAATCGAACAGCCATCGCGCGGACAGCAGGGAGGCTACCGAAAAATAAGGCAGCACGTACAGTATTGGCAGCACAAAAAAGCACAGCGCGAACCAGCCCGCAAAGCTGAGCATGAGGCGCAGCAGCTTGCCGAAATTCCTGAACGAGAAGCCCATGGTGACAAACACGCAGCGACCCACGCCCTGGTTTTCGTTTAGGGCGTAGGACATAAGCGGGAAATGCACAAAAAACATATAGAGAAAAATGCTGATGATGACCGTAAGCACAGCGGCGAACACCACCGCGAAGCCCTGCGGCGTAAAGCCGAACACGGCGGGATCGGTGACGGACGGCGCAAGCTTTTCGAGATACATTGACACGTTAAGCGCCGTTGAGGTGATGGAGAAAAGCATATATACCAAAAGGTTGATGAGCAGTGTTTTGAAATAAAGCTCGGTTTTTTTGAAATAGAAGAAAACATCCCGCGCGCCGCAGTCCTTTTGCAGCGCGGTATTTGCCGACGCGCGCAAAAAGCCGTTGAGCAGCGGAGAGCACAGCAGCAGCATAACTGCGGTGCCCAGCGCAAACAGGGTCTCGGCGGAAAGCAAGCCTATCTGCGTCACGTCCAGGTTTTTCAGCGAGAAATAGACCATATAGTTGGCGTACTGCACCGCGAGATAGACGGTGACCACCGATCCCGCCGCGGCGATCAGCTGAGAAAGATTGCCGCGCAGCGCCTGACGCGCCTGCTGCTTTATGATTTTTTCCGTATTAAACATCTTTTCTATCCCTACCCATGAAGAATTAACTGTTGACGATAAAAGGCGCCGCGCTCCCAAAGCGGAAGCGTTCGTTATCCCGCGTCGTCACTGTTCGTTGACAAAGAGGCGGTACATAGCTTCAAGGCAGATCTGCGCGTGCTTGAAGAAGTTCTCCTTGTCAACGCTCTCGTCGGCGGTGTGCATATGAATGGGGTCGCCGGCAAAGTGCGGTCCGAAGGCGACTCCTCTGCCGCCGAGCTTGCGCGCGTAGGTGCCGCCGCCCGTGGTGTAGAGCGTAGGCTGCTCGCCGGTGACCGCCTCATAGGCGGCGCTGAGCTCACGTATCAGCGGAGAATCCTTTTCCATGAACAGCGGCTTGTCGTGGTGGATGACCTCGACGTCAAGTCCGCTGTACTCCGCTACCGCCTTGAACTGGCTGATGATATAGTCGCCCTTGACCGTGACGGGATAGCGTATATCGAAATATGCCTCGGCGGTGTCGCCCTCGATGTGCACCATGCCCAGGTTCACCGTCAGCTCGCCGGACACGCTGTCGCTCATCTTCAAGCCCAGCGACCTGCCGTTTGTTTCGCAGTTGAAGGCGTAGTCGATGAAGGAGCAGATCTGTCCGATGTCGTGGACGTCGTAGGCGTGGGTAATAAGGTCGATAAGCAGCGCAGCGGCGTTTTTGCCGTTCTGCGGCTCGCAGGCGTGCGCCGCCTTGCCGCGGCTGATTATCATAAGCCCGTCGATGGTGTAGTTGAACTCAAAATTGCCTTCGCTGGCGTCTGCAAGGCGCATCAAAAGCTGCTCGTCATAGCCGGAGGAATCCAGCATGACATACGCCAGATCGGGCACGGCGTTGACCGCCTTGCCCGCGTGGAACTGCGAGAGCACCTTTGCCTCGTTAGTGGGCGTGCTGACGCGCAGGTGCAGTATGCCCTTTTCCGCGTAGCAAATGCCGTAGTCGCTGTCGGGCGTGAACGCCATATCGGGAACGGGCATCTTCTCAAAATAGCCGTCCATGTCGCGCATGCCGGTCTCCTCGGCGGAGCCGAAGATAGCGCGCAGGGTGTTTTTGCCCGTGACGCCGTTTTCCTTGAGCGCGCGCAGACAGTAGAGGTTTATGAGCGCCGCGCCCTTGTCGTCGGCGATTCCCCTGCCGTAGAGCCTGCCGTCGCGCTCGGTAAGCGTGAAGGGGATGACGGTCCAGTTGTTGCCCGCAGGCACAACGTCCACGTGCGCCAGCACGCCGCAGAGCTTGCCGCCCTCGCCCAGCTGCACATGCACGCTTTTATCCGTGACCAGCTCATAGTCCAGCCCCCAGTCCTGCGCGCGCTTGAGCAGAAACGCCAGCGCCTTTTCGCACTCCTCGTTTTTTTCTCCGTCAATGGACTCTATCCGCAGCAGATATTCCAAATCCCTTAACAGGTCTTGCTTATACTGTAAAATTTTATCTCCGAATAACATCTTTCTCACCCCGCTGCCCAACGGGCACGTTTCTGATTTTTAGATTTGTGTCGTCCGTATCATTTTACCTTGCGAATGTTTCTTTTCTTTTTGACGCGGAATATCACCGTCACCGCGATATAGGCGGCATAGGCGCCGACGGCGCAAAGACTGATGATGCAGCCTGTTTTCCAGCCGGGCGTTTCGTAGGTGAAGACTATGTCGCTGCTGCCAGCGGGCACCTTTACCGCCATAAAGCCGTAGTTGACCTTTTCAACATCTACCGGCTCGCCGTTGACGGTCGCGGAAAAGCCCGTGCTGAAGGGTACGCTGAAAAACACCAGGGTATCCTTGCCGCTGTCGTTGTCGAACTCCGCCTCAAAGCCGCTTTCGGTGTAACGGAACGAGGAACAGCTGCGCCCTTTCAGCTTTTGGCACTGCTGCTTCATCGCCTCCTCACCGTAGGAGTATTTATCCGTGTCACTGACGAAGCTTTTGGGATTGCCGCCGTAGAGCAGGTAGTAATCCTTGTTGTAGTAGCCGGTGATGTCGCCGTACTTTTTCATCTGCGCGCGCGAAAGCACCATCGCGTTGAGCATCGCCTCGGGGCGGTGTATCTTCTTTACGCGCTCAAATTCCTCCGTCGTGACATAGCTGTCGTATGAAAATCCCATAGGGATATAGTTTTCGTTTTCGTATATTTTAAAGCCGTTGCTCTCCTTAAGCAGCTTCCAGCCCGGCATCTTGGTGTTGCCCGACGCGTCGACAAAGCACTCGTCAAAGGCGGGATTGTTGCTGTCCTCCAGATCGTCGAAGAAGTATTTGCAGCTCAGCAGCGGCCTCAGCCCGTAAACGGTGTAGTCGGGGCGCGACGCCACGTCGCGGGTGACTCCCATTTTGTCGTAGAACTGCATGATGGAGGTGTTGACCGAGCTTTGGAAGCAGTTGATGCTCTGCACCTTCCAGAACATCGAGGTGTTGTCCACCGCTTCAAAAAAGTCGCTGCGCACGTCCTCAAGGTCGTCTATCTCGATCTTGTCGCGCGCGTTGATGATGTGCGACTTTATGCTGTCGGTGGACTGACTGTCCAGCACGCCCTCGGCGATAATCAGAATGGACGGTACGACCGCCACGCCGAGCGCCGCGCTGATGATAACAAGGTAGAAGCCGCGCTTGAACCAGAATTTTTTGTATATGAGCACAAAAACGAGAATGGCTATCATCGCCATCAGCGCATAGAGCCAGAACTTGTCATAGGAGCTCTGCACACCTATGCTGGTATTTTTGACGCCGTCGTTCTCCTCTGTTTTCGGCATGACGCCGATAAGCACGGTCGCGCCGACGGTAAGTCCCGTAGACCAGATTATCGCGCGGTTCCAGTCCGCCTCCCTGTCCTCCATAGCGCGGACCGATGCCAGCACGAACATCAGCACCGGCATATAAAACCAGCGCGCGTAGTAGATAGAGCTGTTCATAAGCTGGAACATGCTGTTTAGCACAGGTATCATCGCGAAGAGCATAAGCAGCACAATAAGCTTTTTCAGCCAATCGCGCTTGCGCATTTGCAGATAGGCGATAACGCCGGTGACGCTGAGCAGCGGCAGCCAGCCCGCCACCGACGCCCATTTGCAGTTGGACTCGGGGGTGAACACAGGCTTTGCGGGCATATCCGCGGGAAACAGGAAGCTTAGGATTATCAGCCAGTATTTTTGTTCCTTGGGATAAGCCAGCGACCCCCAGCCGTTGGGAAATTCGCTGAGTCTGGGGTTGCCCATCAGCCCCAGCACGCTGGGCAGCAGCACGAACGCCGTCGCGCAAAAGCCGATGACGACCTCCGCCGCCAGTGAAAGAAACTCCCTGAAACGGAATCGGTAGGTTTTTGTGAAGCAGAGCATCAGATAGTACATAAGCACAAACAGAGCCTGCCCCGCGAAGAAGTAGTAATTCACCACGCAGGCGGCAAAGACCGCCACCGCGAACAAGCCGCGCCGTTTGTCGTACAAAAAGCCGTCCAGCGCCGCGAGCAGCAGCGGGAAAACTATCATCGGCTCGTGAAAGTGAAAGAAAAACACGTTGTAGACGGAAAAACCCGAGAAGGCGTAGAGCAGTCCGCCCAGCACCGCAAGCAACTGCCTCCGCACATAGCGGCGAAGATATATATACGCCGCGCCCGCCGCGCAGCCGAATTTGAGAATGAGCAGAGGACCTATGAGATAGGGCACAAATTCGTTGGGAAAGGGTATAGTCATCCAGAAGAACGGGCTGCCCAGCAGGTAAAAGCTGTAGCTTGCCAAATTGTCCGTGCCCAGGTCAGTCAGGTGGTTCCAGCCCATGTTCCCGTCGCGCACCAAGCCGTGCATCATCTGGTAAAATGGTATCTCCTGTACATTGAAGTCGCCGTAGTAATAAAACACGCCGCCGTTGTAAATAATAAACGGTACGAACAGCACAGCCGCCGCGCCCAGCGCCAGCCCGAAGGTCAGCGCCAGATAGACCGGAGCAGGATATTGCTTTCGACGTCTGAGGGTAGCTGCCATTGTTATTCTCCCATCAAAAACTCTTTGACTTTTTTTTGCAAAGCGGTATAATAAGCTTACCGGACACAGCGCAGGCAGCGCCGCACACCGGAGCATGTAGTATCATCTACATATTATACCACACCTAAACGGATTTTGCAATTTAATTATGGGAGAAAAAGTATGAAACGATCACATTTTTATGCCATGCTGTCACGCATGAAATACATAAACCGCTGGGGTTTGATGAATAATACCCAATATGAGAATATCAGCGAGCACAGCCAGCAGGTAGCGGTGCTGGCGCACTGCCTGGTAATGATAAGCAACAAGCGCTTCGGCGGCAGCCTTGACCCCGACCGCGCGGCGCTGCTGGGAGTGTTCCACGACGCCACCGAGATCATCACCGGCGATATGCCCACGCCGATCAAATACGCCAATCCCGCCATCCGCGACGTTTACAAGCAGATCGAGGTCTCCGCCGCCGACCGGCTGCTGAGCCTTTTGCCCGAGGACTTCCGCGACGATTACCGCGAGATACTTCTGCCGAGCTGTGAGGACGACCGCGCGCTTATGCCCTTTGTAAAGGCGGCGGACCGCTTTTCAGCGCTGATAAAGTGCATTGAGGAGATGCGCATGGGCAACGACGAGTTTCGCAAGGCAAAGGAAACCATCGAAGCCTCCATCCACGCGATGCAGCTTCCCGAAGCTGAAGTGTTTTTTGAGGAGTTTCTCCCCTCCTTCTCCCTCGCTCTCGACGAAATTGAGGGATAATACACATATCAGCACGGGTTTTTCTGTCAATTTTTGGAAGCCGCTTGCGCTATACTTCTAAATAAGAATTATTTACGAGAATTATATGATATAATAGAAAAGAATATAAAAAGGTATATGAAAAACTGTGTGCCTTATACCGATGGGAGCATCGGTATGGAATCCCCTTTTCAGGAGGTAACTTATGGCAAAAAAGAATTCGGAAGGTCGCCTGGTTGACATCAGTTCCAACACACAGGTCATGAAGCTGTATAACAAAAAAGGCAGAGCTTTGCGCATAGTGTCGCTGGTGCTGTCGATCATTTTCCTGCTGTCAGGCAGCGCGATCTTGGCATACAACTACATGTTCCTGGACAGCTTCAACTATCGCGCGCAAAAGCAAATCAGCGACGACCAGGTAAAGGATCCCAATTCGCTTAAATCCAACGACCTGATCTCCAACGACAAGGTCCTCAACATCATGCTCTTCGGCGAGGATGACCGCGAAGGCGAGCAATACGGCCGTACCGACACCATGATACTGCTGTCGATCGACAATATCCACAAGAAGCTCAAGCTCACCTCGTTCCAGCGCGATACCTATGTGTATATTCCGGGAACGGACTCCTATAACAAAATAAACGCCTCCTACACGATGGGCGGCGCCGATTTGTCTATCAAAACGATCGAGTCCAATTTCGGTATCAAAATAGACAAGTACGCCATCGTAGATTTTGACGGCTTTAAAAACATCATCGACAAGCTCGGCGGCGTGGAGATGGAGCTGACGCAGGACGAGATCGACTACATCAACTACCAGATGTACAAAAACGGTCAAGTGGACAGCCGCACAACCATCACCGACCCGCCCGGAAAAGTCCGCCTTAACGGTCAGGAAGCGCTGTGGTACGCCAGAGACCGCGGCTTGACCAAGGGCGAGGACGGCAACGAGATAGGTCTGCAGGGCGACGACTGGGACAGAACCTCCCGTCAAAGAAAGCTGCTGACCACGCTGGTGGACGACATGAGAGGCAAGGATTTGACGACTATTATCGACATAGCCACCTCCATCGGTCCGATGATAACCACCAACCTCAAGAAGGACGACATCACCTTCCTGCTCACACGCTCACCCAAGTATCTCAGCTATGATGTGGTGCAAAACTATGTGCCGCAGCAAAACCTGTGGTACTACAACAACGACACGCCCGTGGGCTCGGTAATAGCCATCACCGATATGCAGGCGCAGCGCGTCGCGTTGAAGGAATTTATTTACGACAATTAAACCGCAAGCAAAACGGAGCCGGATCTCGGCTCCGTTTTTTGTTGTCATTCATTTACAAAACCGTTCGTGCCTGCAGTCGCCGCTTTTATATCACCTTCCGCGTTTTTTATAATCGTCGCTTATCTTCCTGCTCCAGCTTTTTGCCAGCGGACGGTGGTTCCTGACCTCGCTGACCGCTCCGCACACCGCCTCATACAGCACGCCGGTGCCTTTTTTGTCGGCACAGTAGTTCACTGCCCTGTCCTCGGCTATGCCGAAGCTTTTCGCGGTGGTGACGGCGTCGATGTTCGCGCCTATGAACAAAAACTCCCAGCCGTATTTCTTCTGTTGCTTTTCAATAAGCTTCTTGATGTCCCTGCCGCTGTACTCACGGCTGGCGTTTTCCATGCCGTCTGTGGTGATGACAAAAAGCGTCTGCTCGGGCACGTCCTCGGGGCGTGCGTACTTGTGGATGTTGCCGATGTGGTGTACCGCCTTGCCTATGGCATCCAGCAGCGCGGTGCAGCCGCGCACGGTGTAGTCCTTATCGGTAAGCGGAACTACCTCCTCGATAGGCAGCCTGTCGTGCAGCACCTCGATCTCGTGGTCAAAGAGGACAGTGGACACATACGCCTTTCCCGTCTCCTTCTTCTGCTTCTCCAGCATCGAGTTGAAGCCGCCTATGGTGTCGCTCTCAAGTCCTCCCATAGAGCCGCTGCGGTCGAGAATGAATACCAATTCTGTGATGTTGTTATTTATCTTTGTCATTATGATGACCTCCCGTCGTTTTATTGTGGCTACATTAATGCAAACTGAATAATCCCAATCATCCGATAAACGCTGACAAAACAATGAAAAAGTGGTATAATAAATGCAAGGAAAAGAGCGGAAAAGCCGCAAAA
>CADBHB010000022.1 GCA_902794395.1 uncultured Ruminococcus sp. | reverse complement strand
CTATGGTTACAGGGACGATGACTTTTTCTTCACATTGATTCGTTATCTCTCTATTCCTTCTGTTCGTTCGCTATCCCACAATAATCCGTGAAGAACCAAGATTAATGCAATTAAGCGAAAAAGAGCTTATGGTTGAAATTGCTCTATTGCTTGAAGACATTAGTAGAAAAAGCGACAGTATACAAAGAAATCAAATTATCTGGAGCGATTAATTGAAAAGAAACGGGGTTATCTTTAAAAAACCATTCGGATAGTTTTGCATCCGAATGGTTTTTAAATACTCGTATTATTCATATATCTCCCGCCTGTGCCCTACAGTCATGGCGAGAATAATCAATTCGTTGTCCTTGAGCAAACAAATCAGCCGGTAGTCTCCGATCCTGTAGCGCCACTGACCGGTACGGTTGGCGGTCAAAGCTTTTCCATGCGCACGCGGGTTTTCGCAATCGACCAGATTTTTTTCGATCCATGCCTTAATCATTTTCTGTGTGAAGCGGTCAAGCTTTTTGAATTCTTTATCAAACCGCGCTGTGGTTTCTACTGCATATTTCATAAATCCAGTTCCTTCCACAGCTCGGCAACAGGCTTGCTTTTTTCGCCGCTTTTCAAATAATCGCTATATGCTTCGTCGGCAACGGAAATATCGTATTCGTCCTCGATTCGTTCAAACAAAGCACGCTTAAAGGCTTCCGCAAGCGAAAGAGAGTGAAGCTTTGCATAACTGCTTGCGAGCATTTTTTCTTCCTCTGTTAATCTGATAGAAAAACTCATACCTATCAACCCCTTCTGTAGTACATTGTACTACAGCTCATTGGATTTGTCAATGTGTATTTTTGCTATTGTTTGTAAAAAATCAATTAATATAATTTCGCAACTTGCTATTGCAATTTGCGATCCGATTACAAAAACAAGCAGAGGAAGAATAATCGCGAAATCAGGGTGAGTGGACAAATTGTCCACCGCCTTTTTTCATTATATATAAAGGTTCCTTCTCATCCCTACCGAGGGTATTAAGTGGACAAATTGTCCACGAGCTTGACCCTCGATCCAATTTGTGCAACCTACGCTTGCAATAACGGAAACAAATGATTCTCGCGTTTTTGACATGGGATGCAGTCAAATTGTCCTCTGAAAAACATCACTTGTTTTCCATATGGTATGAATATAGCGTTATACAGGTTAAAAAAACAGCGCTTAATTCCCAAAAAAGAAAAAAGATCGCCCGAAGCGACCAAAAATGCCCATTTTTTATCACAGAGTAAACCCCTATACATAATGATTATATCATGTTCAATCAGCAAATGCAATAATTTTGAGTAGATTTTTTAATTAAATTAAAGAAACATAATATAATTTTGTAATTTATTAATTCTAAGATAGAATTATACTTGGTGTGCAGCATTCTGGTATATACTTTATAATAGTTATCGCCGTCAAATACATTGTCAGGATCACAGGAGGTAAAAATGTCAAGAAAAGGCGAAAACATATATAAAAGAAAAGACGGGCGTTGGGAAGGTCGATACAAAAAAGGAACGTCCGCTGACGGGCGCACTCTCTATGGCTCTTGGTACGGCAAAACCTACCGCGAGGCAAAGGAAAAGCTGGAGATGTACAAGCAAAACAAGCCTGTCGAAAGCACCAAGAAAGTCGGTTCGGTCAAGCTGTTCAGCGACTATTGCGACGAATGGATGACCTTAAACCGCAGTAAGGTGAAGGAATCTACCTTAGTCAAGTATCAATACGCGTTTAAAAATCACATCAAGCCATTTTTCGGCGGCAGCAAACCGGAGGATATCACTTCGGAAATGACGGCAGATTTTGTCAATCAAATCATACATATCAAGCGGCTGTCCGCGAAAACTGCCAAGGACTTGGTTGTGCTGTTCAAAACTATTTTGATATTTTCCGCCAAGACCAACGAAAACATGAGGATTATTGACGTCGCCATGCCAAAAACCGTACCGAAACAAATCCGCGTGCTGTCAAAGGAGGAACAGCAAAAGCTGGTGGACTATCTGATGAAGGATACTGATTCTATCAAATTCGGCGTGCTTTTTGCGCTGATGACGGGACTGCGCGTCGGTGAGGTCTGCGCGCTGCGGTTTGGGGATATCGATTTGGAGGAAAGAACGGTCACGGTTCGGGAAACGATGCAGCGTATCCATAACTTAGACGGCAAAGGTACGAAAATCATCTTAACGGCTCCCAAAAGTAACACCTCAGCGCGTGTCGTTCCGCTGACCAACAACGCATATGAGCTGTGCAAAACGACTGTTGACAAAGCCCTGCCAAACGCTTTTTTATTGTCAGGTAGAGAGGAAGTGATGATTGAGCCGCACGTCTTACAGTACCGTAAAAAAAAATACAGCGCGGCTTGCGGTATCGAGGATATGCATTTTCACGTGCTGCGGCACACATTCGCGACAAGGTGCGTAGAGGTCGGCTTTGAGATCAAATCACTAAGCGAGGTGTTAGGACACTCGTCTCCAAGAATCACTTTGGAGAGATATGTTCATTCATCATTAGAATTTAAAAGACAAAATATGACAAAGCTGGAAGCTATCGGGTTATAGCTCCCAGCTTTTTTTCGCCGTCAAAAATCTTGTCAGAATCGGACTGAAGCCGCATTTTTACTGAGGTTTCGGGGTGTTTATATTGTAGGGGTTTACTCTGTTATTCAATGCGGCTTGAAAAACAGTACAGGAGGGTGAGTTGTGAACAGTGAGTTTGAGCTGATTCGGTACGACCGCAGCCTTCCGGCTAAAATCGCGATCAAGCAAGGCTCGGTCAACACACCCTATCACTGGCACAAGGAGATCGAGCTTGTGTATGTGCTTGACGGCACTCTTGAAATCACTGTGAATAACGCCGCCCAAACGCTTCGCGCAAATGAGTTTTGGCTGATAAACTCGGTAGAGAATCACAGCCTGACCGGTGAAAACACCAAGTGCCTGATCCTCGATATCTCCTACGAATTTGCTGCACGGTTCGACAAAACGCTTTACAGCAGCGTTTTCAAGGTCATCGGCGGCAGCGGCGCGGAGGAGGAGCTGCGAAATCTTCTTTGGCAGCTATCGCGGACAACTGACGAAACGGAGCAGCCAAAGCTGCGGCAATACGCGCTAATCACCGATATACTGCACATCCTGTTTGTGCAGTGCCGTTATGAGAATCCCGACGCCGTCAAAGAGGGCGAGAATATCCAGTCGCGCCACGTCAAGTTGGCTATCGAGTACATCGAGCAGCATTATCGGGAGGATTTCACGGAAAAATCCGTTGCCGATCAGCTGGGCGTTCAGCCGTTCTATTTGGCAAAGCGCTTTAAGGAAGCGACCGGCAAGACCTTCACGAAGTACATTTTGGAGTTTCGGTTAGCGCGGTCGATGGACGCGTTGGTGAACAAGGGTATGTCGATTGACGACGCCGCAAAAGCAGGCGGATTTCCGAGCAAACGGACTTTTGTTGCGAAATGCAAGCAAGCCTACGGCGTTACGCCATTTCAACTGAAAAAACAACAGCAAAGCGGTGACGCGCCGTTGATGCATCTTACCCCAAAATAAGACTTCTCAAAAGGCGCAGAAAGTGCCCACCGGCATACACCGTTCCAACTAAAAAAGAATATACAAGGTGGTGACGCGCCGTTGATGAAGCTTACCTCCAAATAAGACTTATCAAAAGGCGCAGAAAGTGCCCACCGGCACGGGAGGTGAAAAGGAATGTATGTACACCAAACAATTGAATACGACAACAATCTTCCCGGTAAAATCAGGCTGTTCGACAGTCCCGACGGCAAAGCCTCGCTCGAAGCGCATTGGCATGAAGAGATCGAGCTGATCTATGTTGACAGCGGCACGCTGTTTGTTACGGTCAACGATGCGGAACATGAGCTTAAACGAGGCGATGTCATGGTGCTCGGCGCAAAGACGATCCACTCCATGACAGGTTGGGAAGCGCGGTATCTCAGTGTTCACTTTTCCGACCTGTTTGTGAGATCATATTTCGACGCGATCGGCGACTATGATTTTGAATTGAAGGAAAACACACAAGCGCGGCGCGAGATGACCCTGCTGATGCAGAAGCTGTTGGCGATCGAGCAAAATGCCTTTGATACTTACAGCGCGCTCGCAAAATATTCGCTGATGCTCAAAATACTGCGGCTGCTGCTGACCCGCTGTCGGACGGAAAAGGTAACCTGTGCGTCAGTCGGCAGAAAGCGTGACCCTGCAAGCGACGCGCAGCTCGTCAGGCGGTATATTGAAGAAAACTTCCGGCGAAAGATCCCTATCAGCGAAATCGCGTCGGTACTCGGCTGTACAAGGGCGTCCGCCACAGCGCTTTTCAAGAAGCTGATGGGCAAGAGCTTCACGGATTACACCACGGAGGTGCGCGTAAGGCACGCGCTGGACGATTATCTCACGCACGACGTTCCGGTATGTGAAGCGGCAATTAAAAACGGCTTTGGTCATTACAACTACTTCACCAGCGCCTGCCGCAAATACTACGGTGCAAGCCCGACGGCATTGAAGAAAGCCAAACGGCAAAACCAAGGCAGAGCGGTCAGCCTGCCTGTCGAAATCCCGGCGTAGGGTTTTTCGTAAAAGACAATCAGATACCATACGGTATTTGTTTATATAAATAAGTATATCAAAAATCATATATACGAAAAGAAAAGGAGGAAAATATATGATAACAAAGATAAAACGCCACTCGCGGTCTGCTGTGTCGGTTGTTTTAGTGCTCTGTATGCTCGTGTCATGCATGACGGTAGGATTGATTGCCACCGACGCGGCGAAAGTGGCGAATGAAAGCACTGTTGCAGCGAAGGCACAGAGCGAGTCCGTTGGCTATGGTTCCACAGGTCATGTAGTTAAGGGCTCATGGGATGGTTATACCGAACATGACATCACCTTAGCCGATGGCTATTCCGTATTGTTAGCGGCAAATACGTATTATGACTTTTGCTTTAAAGCCTCGGAGAACAGCGATCATTTTAAAAAAGATGGTACTATAACCAGTTCGGTTACTGATTATGATTTCCCTAAAACCGCGACTAAAGACGCGAAGCTTAAGACGACAATTGCCGGCTACTACAATTTTAAATTCAAATATTTTACCGGCGGTGAGGATAGCATGAGAGTCGACATCACCTATCCTACGGCGGCTACCGTTGATGATACTTGGACGGTCGTAGGCTCTGCAACAGGCAGTGATGACGGCGGCGTTGCCGACGCGCTTTTCGGCAAAAGCTGGGATCCTTCCCTGACTGCGAATGATATGACCGAAACAAGTTCAGGTTCCGGCGTTTATAGGTGGACAAAGAACAATGTCGCGCTTACTGCCGGAACGATGAAATACAAGATCGCTAAGAATCACGCTTGGGATAATGCCTATCCCTCTAATAATCAGTCGCAACAAGTGTCAACAGCTGGCACCTATAATGTGACGGTTGAATATAACAAAAATACACCGTCGTTGACCATGAGTCTTACCCCGGTGGCTAATTCCAGACTCTCCGTGCAAAGCGGCATTGAAAACGCCACGGTGACCGCCACCTACAATGGCACAACAGCGGCAGAGGGAGGGTGTATTGACGACATTCCCGCAGGTGCTTCCGTTACGATCAACGTTACTCCGGCTCATAGCAAAAAATGTACTGCGGTTACCGGTACCTATAACACGAGTTCTACCGTGAACGCCAGTTCAGACAGCACCGGCAAGGTTTGGACGATGACGATGCCTGCAGCGGATACCACAGTGTCTGCTACGATCGGTGACGTAACGCTGAAGAAGATCTACTTCAACAACAACTACACTCTCTACGGTACAGTATTTGCTTATGTATACGACAAGGAGGACGGTAAAGAGACGAATCTGTATCTCGGTAAGAAACCCGGTAAGGTCATGATCGAGTCCGAAAATTCCGAAATCTGGTACATTGAGGTTCCGGAGAATATTACCTATGTCCAGTTTATCAGCGGTGAAGGTTACACCACCGGAGAGATGGAAATCCCATGGTATAACAGTAGTAATCCGTCGACGACCTATCATTATCCGAAGTATACCGCGCCTTACGGAAACAACGAACACCCCACTGAGGCCAACGGCGGAACATGGGGCGACTATAAATATGGTTCCAACAACAAGCGCACCAATGAATATACGGTATCCGACGGCCGCACCATGGCGGGAAGCAACCTGTTCACCGGTATTTCGGCTACCTTGTATGACTACTATGTAGACCACGAGGTCACCGACGGATGGCTGACGGGTATTAAATCAGATGACTACAATATGGGCAAAGATTGGAAATGGGATCCTTATACCAAACTGAATTCTGCCCTGTCTGAATATGCTGATAACACTAATCAGCCGAATTATAACACAACCTACCCCTTGTATTTCGGTAACTTAGCAGTTGACGCAGGCGAAGAAACAACGAACAATCTGACAAAGAATTATTATAACTTTAACCGTCCGGCGAATAACTCGCAGGCGCTTGGCGATGGGCATGCAAATGACGCTGTCACCGGTCTGAGCGGTAAGTCACTCGGCGATGACGATACCATCCATTATTACAGCAGCAGCGACTCGACCAACCAAAACGGCGCGCCGATGGCGATGTTCAATGAGGATTTCCTCTCAGGTGAAAACAAATCCGGCGATACTCTCGCAACCATTCTGCGCACCTCTTCTTTCCCGGTGAGAAAAGAGACTTTCCAAACGATTGTTTTTGACCCTAACGGTAAGGTCTCCGAAACTGTAAAAATGCATTACTGGAAGGATTCCAATAATAGCGATAATGGTGATGCGACCGGGTCTGTGGTCAACGGATTATACTATTTTACTCTCCCGGCGGGTTATGATAGAATTGCGTTTTTTACCGGCAACTGGGATAAAAAAACAGGTAATCTGACAGTTGATTTCTCAAAAACAAAATATACTGTTGATAGTGTTAATGACAATACAATACAAGTTTCAAAAAGTGCGGTTTCAGTTTCGACTCACACCTACTACGAGTACGACAGCACTGACGGCAAGGATAACGCATTTATTACCGATATTGACACAACAAACAAAACCGCAAAAATCGACTATTATAATAATAGTTCCGGCAAATTTGTACAGTCAAACAGCGGCACCAAAGGCTTCTTCCCGTTCGATTATAACAATATCGTAAACGAGAGGGGTACGATATACTTTGATGCTTCAGCATGTACAGGCGGTACTTCTTATTGGGCACATTTTTATACCGGTAACGATACAAAAGATGTGAAAATGGAAAAAATCGGGAATTCGGATATTTATAAGGTAGGCGTTCCCGGTAATTATCAAAAAGTTATCTTTACAAAGAACTCAGATAACAATGCGCCCTCCGGTGATTGGGGTAACGGAAACAACGTTTATAACTACACCGAAAAGGAAACCGGCTTGACTGTTCCCGCTATCGGTGCAACCAATGTGATGTATAAAACAACCGGTTACGATGGTTACGATCGTCAAAAAATGAATGGTTATTGGACTACTTATTCCGGTACAGTGAGCGGAAACGGCTACGCCGACGCTACCAACCACTACGCGCACGATCAGGGCTTCGGCATGAAGCTTGAGGTTCTCTTCAACCTGAACAACAACGGCTTGAACGATGACGGCACTCCTCAGACCTTCGACTTCTCCGGTGACGATGACCTGTGGGTGTATATTGACGGCAAGCTCGCCCTCGACCTCGGCGGCGCGCACGGAAAAACCACCGGCTCCATCAACTTCAACACGATGACAGCCACAGCAAACAACTCGCAGTCGATTGCGAGCGGTATAACGAGAAACGGCAGTATCAGCTCTATCGTTGATACAAGCGCTGCTGATTTCAACCCCAACTACGTTCATACCATGACCATCTACTACATGGAGCGCGGTATGTTCGACTCCAACCTCAAGTTCGGTTTCTCCTTCCACGCGGTTCCCAATATGTTCTGGATCGACAAGAAGATCAGAACCAAGGATAAATACGACTTAGGTTATGATACCATTAATTCCGGCTTCTTTATCAATAATAACCAGTCGGATACCGACTCGAATATGACAACCTATAACGGAAAATCAATGTCTAAATTTGAGGCGTCCTTCCAGAATGAGCAATTCACGGTAGAACAAAAGCGCAACTCTACACTTATTGACGGTTCTTCTTATAGTTATACCATGGATAATGATCCGGTTTCACATGAGCCAACAAACGGACAATACCCAATTAAGCATGATTTGGGTAACTGCTTTGTCGGTAAATTTACTAAAAATGACAACTTTAGTTTGAAGGAGATTATTGGAAGTAATAATAAGTATGTCTATCAATCGGTATTCTCTGTATGGGATCAGGCGAACAACGATCAGACTATTACTCCCGGCGGTAATGCCTCGGATGGCTATACCTTTACCTTCGCTCCTACCACTGCCGTAACAAGTGGTATTGATATGCTGAATCTTAAGGCGCGTTTTGATAACTATATGGTTGCGCATAATTTGAGGCTGACGAAGGAGATCACCAACGTTGATGATACAGACACTAATTTCACCTTCCAGATCAAATTCGACTTTACAGGTACAGATGTCAATCCAAATTTTGTTGCCTATCCGCTGTACTGCGACGTTGACGGCGTTCGTAGACAGCTGGACGGTGAAGGTAAGATTACCGTGACGGCGGGTCAGATCGTCGAGATCGAAGAGATCCCCGAAAAGGCTAAGATCCAGATCGTCGAGGTTTTGACCGATTCAATTACAGGCTACCGTTACGGCGGCATCACGCTGACCAAGGGCGGTACGGCGGTCAACCCCACATCAACCGTTACTAAGGGTGTCGTTTTCACAATGGGCGACAACGACATGACGGCTACTGTCACCAACAGAAAGCCAGATTTCGGCTACACTCTTAAATACACCTATCCGGCTTATGTTTCTACCTACGGAAATCAGAGTTATACCGTTAAGGGCGTATTCACCGAAAGCGAAAAGAACACCTATTTGCAGCTCGACGGTTCCGGCAATCCTGTGTTCCAAAGCGACGCGTTAAAGCGTACCTTTATCAACACCAAGGCGCCTTATGAGGATAACTTCCAGCAGACGCTGTCTTTTGCGGATTCCCCTATCTCCGATACCGGAACAGGCTTGGGCTGGAGCAACGACGTGTATACCTGCGAGATCACGGCACAACCGACAACGGATAACAAAATAAACGTCCGATTCAATTTGCCCTACGCGGTTAATGGAAGCCTCGTCCCGCAGGAATCCGGAGAGACGGGCAAGGTGGCATATACCACTGCTGCTGCTGTGGGCTCAAAGGATATAGACTGTTTTGACTGGTATGTCACTGCCGGCAGATCCAAAGAAACCAAGACAGGCGACGCTCCCGTATTCGTTAATGCTCCTCTGATCGTTTATACTGATGTGAACAATGACGCCACAAAACAATACTTCCAGTATTGGAAAGTAAGCACGCAGAGCGGCTACGGCATGTCCTCAGCCGAATATACCCGTTGCTACGATTACCAGTTTGACTTCGCACTGTTTACGGACTGTGAAATAGAGCCTGTATATAATACGACATGGCCGCAGTCAACCGGCAATCCCAATCCGCCGACCACCTACAACATGTATGAGCGCTATGACCCGGAGCTGCAGATCACCGATTTGAATTATAAGGGAATCAGCATTGCGTTCCTTGAAAATTCGCGCAACCAGTATAACAGCGGCGATTGCGGAGGACGTACGGTCAGCACGACCGCAGCAGACGTCATCTACTCCGACTTCCTGCTCAACTTCAACTATGTTGCTGGTCTGCAAAAGCTGAAGAATTTGCCGGCGGGTCAAAAGAAGGCAGGTCTGGTTGTTGAGGCTGTGGATTATATCGACTATGAAAAGGATAAAGATAATAATCCCATTGTCGGCGCCTACGATACGGATAAGGATTACAGCAATGAGTCAAGCTTTACATCAAACGCTTCGGCAAAAGCTACCGCCATTACCAATTGGTTGCAAGGCTCCGACGATAAGCCCGCCGGATGTGCAAAATCCGAATTTGATGTTCACGGAAAGCTTGATAATAAAAACTGTATCCAGTATTATTACGCTTTGAATAACAGAGCGTTTAGTGAAGCTAACGGCGGTCAGCTGTTGAACACCATGCAAAACAGATATAAGGTCTTCAGAGCCTATGCCTATATCGGCAACGTCAGCGACTCTACCCTGGCAAATGTTCAACTTAGTGCACCCGTTTACTTTACCATCTACGACGCCGCTTCACAAGGCTTGGCGGACAACGACACTAGACCTACATCATAAGGAGGGATAAAATGAAGAAAAAGTATGTTTCTCCGGAAATGGATTATATTAAAATCACAGTGAGTCCTGTGCTCGCACCTTCAACCTATGTTCCCGATCCACAGAATCCTATCAGAGACGGTGACGATAATCCCGAAAGCGGCGATCTGTAAGCTATAACGGTCTTTGATTTGAAAATGAACTGATACCGGTACAGGCGGTGCGTTTATGTGCCGCCTGTACGTATATCACACGGAGTTTGGAGAAAAAATGAAGAATCATATTAAAAGGATTTCGGTAGTTTTTGCGGCGATAGCGATGATTGTTTTGACCGTTGTTTCTTCCTTTGCCGCAACCATCTACTATTACTTCGGTTATCTGTATACCTATATCAATAATGACAAAGTGTCGTTATACGGAATTGACGACGCTGAGATGGACGGCCTTTTTGTGCCGTCAACGCTGAACGACCGGAAACTGGTGGATATTCGCAACAACGCATTTAAAGATAACACTGATTTCAGATATCTGGATTTTGCCGGTGCATATAATTTGGAACGGATCGGTTCCTTTGCGTTCAGCGGCTGTACCACTGTTACCGGTGAAGTTAAAATACCGTCAAATGTCAGGACGATCGATACGGCTGCATTTGAAAACTGCACCTCGATGGAGAGCGTTGTATATGACGCTTCCTGCGGTTATGTGCCCAATCAGTGCTTTAATGGCTGCACAGCGTTAAGCAGCGTTACGCTGAACGATTCCGTTGAAAGCATCGGCAGTTACGCTTTTGCCAACTGCCCCAGCTTGACCTATCTTGTATTAGGAAGAACCGTGACCCAAATTGCAGACGCGGCTTTTCAAAACGACCCAAACCTCACTCTCGGTGTATGGTATGGCACGGTAGGTTATGATTATGCTGTTGCACAGAACATTCCTTACATCCTCCTCGACAACGTCAAACTCGGCGACGCTAATGCCGACGGCAAGGTCAACGTCAATGACGTCACTGCTATCCAGCGGCATCTTGCCGAGGTCGAGATCATCGAGGGTGTGTACTACCATGCGGCGGACACCGACGCTAGCGGAATCGTCGACGTCATCGACGCCACTAATCTGCAAAGCTATCTCGCCGAGTACGAAGTAGTTTACGCCATCGGCGAAGTAATGACACAATAAGCAAACAATGATTTAAAACCATGAAACGGGCTGCCGCAAAACAATTAGTTTTGCAACAGCCCGTTTTTTATCTCCTATGTTTTCTTTCATCTTTTCTGTTTACCGCAGCAGCAAACGTCATCTAAGTCGAGACGAGAAACGTGCCGGCAGTCATCCGAATAGCAGACCGCTGTTGGTATGGTGACGCGTCCTATCACTTTGCGCGGCAGAGCCTTTACGCCTTTCCGGCTCCGTCATATTCGGTCATTTCGGTGGTTTTTCGAGCTGTTCACACCGTAAAAAATGCGTTGCTTTTTTTCTATTGTTGATACTTTTTTGTCTAATACGCCGTTTATTTTTTTGTGCATAAAACACCTTGCATAGATTGTATCGGATTGCTATAATAACAAAGGTATAAAATGATAGAATCTACGGGAGTGAGCAGCGTGTCAAAGAAAAAAGCCGTTTTATCGCTGATATTGAACAGCCTTACCGCTTCAATAACAGCCTTTATTGTGGTATTATTGTTCTTCATTGATGACCCTATTCTCGACAACGGCTGGGAGAGCTTCCTCTTCTTCACTACAGACGCTAACATCCTGACGGCGGTCGCCTCGGTAATCGTTGCTGTGTTCGATGTACGTATCCTCAGGGGAAAAGCCACCGTTATCCCGAAATTCGCCGAGCTGCTCAAATATATCGGCGTTGTCTCGCTCATGCTCACCTTTGCCACTGTGGCGCTTTTCCTTATACCGGTTTACGGCGTCAGCTACGAGCTCGGCGGCACAAACTTCCACATGCATCTGGCTGCCCCGATGATGTCTCTGTTTTCTTTCCTGCTCTGTGAAAAGCGTTTTAAAATCAGCCTAAAGGAGTCTTTGCTCGGACTTCTTCCCACAGCGGTCTACGCGACTGTTTACTATGTGATGGTAGTCGCCATCGGCGCCGAAAACGGCGGCTGGATCGACTTCTACACCTTCAATCAGGGCGGACGCTGGTTCTCCGTGTTAGTCGCCGTCATGCTGGCGACCTTCGGTATCTGCACTCTCGTCAGGCTTCCCGCAGTTCCCAAAAAACGTATGCTCAAGGTCAACGGTTGATCCCGCACCGCAAACCGCGCGGTACCGCGTTGACCCCAAAAAGTTCAAAAATTTACCGCCGTGCGCCAAAGGGCAGACACGGCGGTTTGTTTTTGCTTTTGAAAAGCGGCTTTTACTCGGCGGCGCTCTTGCTGTCGGAGATCACTTTCTCATACAGCGCCAATATGTTGCGGGCGTAGTCCTGCACGGAATAGCCTTCGAGCGGCTTGAACTGCGACGGGGCTTCTCCGCTTTCGCAAAGCTGCTCCATGCGCAGGGTCAGCTCCTCCTCTGAATCGCAGAGGTAGCCGTTTTTGCCGTCCTCAATCAGCTCCTCGAGCACCTCGTCGCGGATGGCGTATATCGGCAGATGTGAGGCGAGAGCCTCCAGAAAGGTGAGTCCCTGCGACTCGGTCAGCGACGCCGAAACAAAGGCGTCGGCGCTGTGGTAATAGGAGATGGTCTCGTCGCGCGGCACCTCTCCCGTGAACTCCGTTTGCTCGGCGATGCCCAGCTCCTCCGCAAGCTGTTTCAGGTCTTGCGCGGAGGGCCCGCCGCCTACGATCACGAATTTGGCGTTTTCTCTGTTTTTGATACCGGCAAACGCCCGCAGCGAAACCTCTATATTTTTTTCGGGGGACAGTCTGCCCACATACAGAAACACCAGCCTGTCGTCGGTGCGCTTGTTTTCGGCGGGGCTTGAAAACCTATCCAGATCTATACCTGTCGGGATGACTACCATGTTGTCGCCCATCAAATACCTTTGCCGGCAGTTGTATACCTTTTTGCTGGGCACTACTATCATGTCCGCGCCGTGAGCCATCTTAGGGAAAATAACGCGCCGCACGACCCGCCAAAGCTGCTCGTGCGCCATTTTGTTTATCGGCTTTGAAAGATAGTCCAGGTAATACTCCCACATGGTGTGCAGCGTGTACACCAAGGGGATGCCCAGCTCTTTTTTCGCCGCCAGCGCTATTTCCGCGAGATAGTATTCCGTATGGACGTGCATGATGTCGAGCTTGTACGACTCTATCACCTTTACATGCCGCTTTACAAAAGGGGAAAAGCGGTAATCCCGCATATTCTTCATCGGATACGGTATGCCCGGAAGATTGATGATGTCCGGGTTATCGTCGGAAAGCTTTTTGGAGTGGCTGGTAAATATAAAGCAGTCGTGTCCGTGCTGCTTGAAGCTGTTGTATAACATCATGACCGAAGTAGTCTGACCGCTGATGCCGGCAGAAAACTGGTCTGTGAATAATCCTATCCTCATAATCGCGCCCCTTGTTGTGCTAATTGGCGATACCGTATTATCGTAGTTTGTCGATCTGCGGTGTTTTTTTTATATTATAGCACAGAAAAAGAAAAATTGGCAACCATTTTATATTTTTTTGCAGGAAATATCGGTATTACACGCTGCCTCGGGAAAGTTCTTTCCGCTTCCGTATCTGCTCATCCTTCCTTCCGTTATCAAGCCCGCGGCTGAGTGGCCGGATATATCATGCGGTTTCTCGGCGCAGTTTTGAAAAACTCTTGCGCTTTGGTGCAAATTCTGATATACTGAAAATGAAAAACCAAGGCGGCATCGCGCTTTTGGCGCAGCCGTATCACTTTGGGTTTCGATACACATGACATAAATGCGGAAAAGCTCTGCAAAGCGGTAACGTATAAAACAGCAAAAAGAAAAGAGGCGCTTTATTATGCTGAAAAGAATACTGTCTGTTTTGGTCGGAGCGGGTTTGGCGGTCACGATGTCAAGCTGCGCTTCGGGCGAAAACTCAACCACCTCACAAGCATCAAAAAATGACGAAGGAACGACCGCGGCAGTTGACGGTTCCGAAACTTCAGAACAGGGCAACGATGCGGGGGCTTTTTACACGTCTTCCGAAACTACCCTTCCGGTCGGCGCGGTGTCTGTAGGCGACACCTTTTATGCCGCCGATAGCACCGGCGTTTGGACGATTTCAAAGGGCAGCGGCGAGAGACACTATATCAACGAAAACTCGTCGTCGGGCATCGCGACTGACGGCAATACCATTCTGTATGTGAATGTGAAGTATGAAGCCGATGTCGCCGATTTTTATTCTCACAACGCCGAGATACATTCTGTCGGCACCGACGGCAGTAACGACACCGTTCTGGTTGAGTGCACTCAGTCCGCGCAGCCCTTCCTTATTTTTGAAAACAAGCTTTACTATGTCGATTACGCGACGAACGAAAGCTTTCACCGCGAGCTGTTTGCCGCTGATTTAAGCAGTGGGGAAGAGGAGAGCATCGCGCGCGACGTCACCTATCCCAAGCTGTTTGAGAATAAGATATACTATACCGAAAGCGGCTTGCTGCAGGATACCGAAGAAGGAAAGCAGAAGATATACGATGTGGCAGCAAACAGCGTTTCCGATTATACCGACGCGCCCTACAGTAACTTGTTCGGCTATTGCTTCCATGACGGAGCTGTGGGAAAGGATATGGACGGATATTTTTACAAAAACGGCAGCGAGAATACAGAGTTTTCTTATAACGGCGCCGAAAACACCTACCCTGTATTTGTCTTTGACGAGGTAGTATATTGCGCGAACAACAGGACCATCGAAGCCGTGAAGTCAGAATCGCCTACAGAGCCGAACGATGAAACGGATTATTCCTCTTACGTGGGTCAGTGGGAGTATACGGAGATCCCCGAGCAAAACGACGAATACACCATCCCCGAGGATCACTACATCAAGACCACGCTGATCTTCCGCTCTATCGAGGGCAGCACCGCCGACTTCGAGTTGACTAAGGGTAATGTCCTTTATGTCGCGGATACTCATTTAACTGCCGAGATAGTCGACGGAAAGATCGATTTCAATTATACGGACGGCTTCAACGGCAAGGGTCACGGCACCATCACGCTCAACGGCGACACCGTTCACGTGGACTGCGTTGAGGACGAGCACGGCACGGGCCGCATAGGGCTCAACTGTAACGAGGATCTTACAAAGATCTAGGGTGTTAGAGGCGTTCTCCGCTCAGGTGAAAAATATGTTTGAGGACTTTATCATCAACAGCAAGGAAGATCTTATCGACGCTGTAAACAGATACGGTTTTTTGCCGTTCTTTGCCAATTCCATAGAGGGCTTCTCGATAGAGGAGCACATCACCCCCGAATGTTGGTGGCACAGCGATACCGGCGTTTGGAGCGCGTGGGAATGGAAGGGTCCCGTGATCCGCGAAACAGGCTGCGCCTACGGTAAATTCTTTGAGAAAAAGGCGTGCTATGTCAGCCCGGAGTGGTTTTTCGAGCTAGCCAATTACCGCCGCGACGGTTACGACTTTGACGCGCGCTACGACGACGGCCTTGCCTCCCGCCGCGACAAGCTCCTCTATGAGCTTATCGAGCGCAGTTCTCCTGTGACCTCCAAGCGGCTCAAGCAGCTCGGCAACTACAAAAAGGGCGGCAACAAGGGCTTTGATACCATTATCACCCGTTTGCAGTCACAGTGCTATGTAGTTATCAGCGACTTTGTCTACATGAAAAACAAGCGCGGTGAGCCCTACGGCTGGGGCGTCGCGGAGTATTCCACGCCCGAGCTATGGATGGGCGAGCGCTTTGCCGAACGGGTCTACGATAAAACGCCCGAAGAGTCCTATGGGCGGCTGCTGGAGCATTTTGCAGCGCTGTTTCCCAATGAGGACTTGGGCAAGCTAAAGCGCTTTCTCAGATAACGGCTCCGCGCGGTTGCGGGTGCTTTAGCGGCTCGTCAGCTCCCGCTGATCGAAAAAAATTATATAGAGGTGGTATTATGAAAATCAAAAAACTATTATGCGGATGGCTGTCCGCCGCCGTGGTATGCGCATCACTGCTTTTTGCTTTTCCCTCGGCTTCGGCTCAGGACAACTTCAAATACTCGGCTGAGTACATGTCCTCGCCCTATTACACCAAGCTCACCGCAGCTCTGGAAAACTCCGAGGGAAAGTCCGCCATGGAGAGGACCCTGGCGGTGGCTCTGTCACAGGAAGGATACAAAAACTACGCTACTCAGGGCGTCGACATAGATCGCGCACGTCAGGACGGCTTGCTGTGGACTGGCGCCGAGCTGCGTATGAACGCGGCTCAGACGGGCAATACCGAGTATACCCGCTGGGCGCAGCGCTATATCATGGACAGAAACGAAAGTTCGCAGTATCTCGACTGCGACTGGTGCGCTATCTTTGTAAGCTGGTGTCTGTATCAGGCGGGCTACAACGACGACGAGCGGTTGAAGCGCTATTACTATTCCTATTATGCCGAGCCGCGAATAGAGTTTGACGCCGATTCGTGGATAATGGCGTACAACTTTGACCAAAAGGGAGTTTACTACACCCAAAAGGCGCACCACAAGCTGGACAGCTACAACTGGAACACCTACTATCACATCGACGCCGACCCCTACGACATCCCGTACAGCCCGGGCGGACTGCTGTTTTTCTCTTGGGACGCCTCGGGACAGTGGTTTGACCATGTTTCAATAGTCGTCGGCTACGACAGTGACACACATGTCATCACCTATACAAACGGCAATTCGGACGGTCAGGTCATCACACGCCAGATAGACCTTGACAATGAGGAGAGCTTCCGCGGGAATGCCTACGCCAAAAACAGCGACCGCATAATGGCGTATGTGGAGTACGACAGGGTGCTGCCGCTGAGCCAAAAGGAGCTTACCACAGACACGCCTGTGATAGAATGGGACCGCAAGGGCACTTCCGGCGTGAAGATAGCCACCGACTCAGAGTCTGTAATAGGTTCCGTTTCGGTGGACGGCTCTTATCTCGGTTCCAATGTCGAGAGCAATATGCTGCTGCGAGAGGGCTTGCTTTCCATAGGAAGATCGGAGCTTAGCTCGCTTAGCATGGGCAGCCATAAACTTATGCTCACCTTTGACGACGGCGTGCTGCCGGTGACTCTGCGCGTGTATGAAAGCTACATAAGGGGAGACGCGGATGGCAACGGAGCTATAAACATCAATGACGTTACAATTTTGCAGCGCTTGATGTCGGATATGGAGCAGGACGAGGACGGCAAGATAGCGCGGCGCTGCGATGTGGACGGCAACGGCTTGAGCATAAGCGACGCGACCGCTATCCAGCGCAAGCTGGCAGATTTTGCCGACCCCTGCGGGGTAGGCGCGACAGGCAAGGACTTCGGGGCATTTGAGTCGGAGGAGTACGAGCTGCCGCTGATGAAGGGATAGGATCGTAACCAAGAAAAAAGCGGAGGAAGAACGACCTTGTTCTTCTTCCGCTTGGGATTTTTACGGAAAAAAGTATAAACACAGTATTCAAGCCATTTTTGAGTGTTTTGAAAAATAGAAAAATGACTTTTTCTTTGTTTTGTGCTACAATAATACAGAATCAAAAAGCCATGAGCCGAAAGCACGGAAGGATGGCTTTCGGCTTCGTTCGGATAAGGTGATGATATATGAAAAAGAAAAAAATACTTGAGGCGTGGAAGCTTCGCTTTAAAAGCGTGCCGCAAAGCCTTGCTGCCTACTTTAAAAACAGCGTTTTGGCTATTGACGAGGCAAAAAGCAAAAGGCAGTATTTCGCTTCCTGTGTATTCATCGTCTTTATGTTTTTATGCTGCTCGTTTTTGATCGGCGGTCAACTATTAGGTGTTGACTACAGCCTGACGTCAACAGGTTCTGTCTTGAGAGATATGGGTCTTCTCGATTCCGTTCAGACCTTCTCGGCGGGTATTTCGTTTATTTTCGGACTTGTTTTTACATTTGTCATGTTTTTTGAGTATGTGCTTACGCGCTTTGTCTGTGTAAAGCTGTTTGCGCGCGGTTCAAAGGCGAAAACCGTTTTAGGCGAAAGTATTATCGAGTTCGGTATGAATTCAATTTTGCTGAGTGTTTTCTTCTTATTAGGCGGCATACTCAGCCGCTTTGTGTGGTGGACGTTTTATCTGCTGATGCTTTTCGTTTTCCTGCTCTTCATCGTAATGCTTATGAGGGGCATTTTCGACGCTGTGGAGCGTGAAAAGCAAACCGTCCTCCTTATGCTTGCAACGGCGCTGTTTGCATTTATCGTCTTTGCTCTTATCCTCGTTTTGCTCATACTCGTGCTGGCTTATATCGTGGTGACTATCGCCTTGGGCGTCGGCGAGAATATACAGCGCATAATCAGGAACTCCGGCGAAATGATCGAGAGTGTTATGGATTTCTTTGCGGGCATAATCAAGAATATTCAGAACGCCGCAAGAAGCTTCGGCGAAAAGATCGAGAATGTTCCGTCTTTCTTTAAGGGAATAGGGAATCGCTTTATGAGAATGTTCTCCCGCTGAAGAAATACATCCGCAAATCAAAAAGCGCAAGACGATCGGAGAGTAAGGCTGCTCTCCGGCTTTTGCCGCGGTATTTCCTGATGTTGAAACAAAACAATGAAAGGGCATTTATTCAACTTTGGGATATTCACCGAATTGGACATAGAATACTTAAGGGTTTTGTTATATAATAAAAGCAACACCGTTACCGCGCCCGATTTGCTCGGCGTTGTCGCGGTAAGGCTTACTATCCCCCAAAACACACGAACGGAGGATGCTTGTTCATGCTTAGCTATTATTCGGTAATCACCTTCATCACTGTGGCGGCACTAATAGTTCTCTGTGTGCTGGTGCATGACAACACAGGTGTATCTAAGAAGAAAAAGAACGTCTTTTATCTGACCTATCTGTTTATAGGGCTTGCGGCAGCGGCGGAATGGGTCGGGCTGCAATTGAACGGGAACAGCGCTACCCCGCAGTGGCTGCTTTTGGCTGTCAAATGCACCGACTATATCCTGACTCCTATGGCGGGCGGCGCGCTGGTAAAACAGCTTGGGCTGAAGAACCGCGGCTTCACCGTTATGAACGCCATACTTATCGGCAACACGGTATTTCAGATCATCGCCGCCTTCTTCGGCTGGATGACTACGATAGACGCCGACAACCGCTATTCGCACGGACCGCTTTATTTCGTCTATATCACTGTTTACCTTATGGTAATCTCTATCGTTATAATCGAGTTTCTGGTCTACGGCAAGGGCTTTCCCAAGCAGAACCGCTACTCCCTATACTCCGTTATGGCGCTGGTGCTTATCGGCATCCTGCTGCAGGAGGTGCTCGGCGGAGAATATCGCACCGCCTACATTTTGCTGGCTCTCGGCGCGACGATGCTGTATATCTACTACCTGGAATACGCGCAGATCGACGCAGAGGACCACATAAATAAACAGCGCATGCTGCTGCGCAGAGATACTATGACCGATCTGTTCAATCGCTACGCTTATTCAAAGGCGCTGGAGTCTTACGATATAAACGGTGCTGTGCCGGATCATTTCGCGGTATTCTCTATTGACATAAACGGCTTAAAGACCGTCAACGATACCTTTGGACACGCCGCTGGTGATGAGCTTATCTGCGGCGCGGCGAAATGCATTCAAAAAGTATTCGGCAACTGCGGACAATGCTATCGGACGGGCGGCGATGAATTTATCGTGCTGGCACGCGCCGACCGCACTCTCGCCGAAGCCCTCATGCGTCAGCTCAAGGAGGAAGCGGCGGCTTGGGACGGCGAGCTGATCCATAAGCTCAGCCTTTCCGCAGGCTACGCTCTGGCGTCGGATCATAGGGATGTTTCTGCCGAAAAGCTGATAATTTTTGCCGACGAAGGAATGTATGCCGACAAAAAGCAGTATTATCAGAGAATGGAAAAAAAGCATTAAAAGTATTATTTCTCCAAGCTTAAACAGGCTTTTGCCGTTTTATCGATCATTTTTTGTCATATTGTTTGATGACATTTCAGCTCGGTTATGATACTATAAATAAATACGATGACCGCAACACCGCACGATCCTTTATCGGTATCAGGCGGTATTGCTTTATAAACAAGGGGAAAAATTTATCTGTAATGCTTTCCGGGGGTTTCCTCGGCGCGTTTCGGCTTATCAGCTGAATTTTAGAAGCGCGGCGTATCGGGATTATTATTAATGAGAGGACCGTATGGAAAAAATCTACAGGCTGGCTCCGCCTAAGAAAAAAGGTATTATCGGTTTGGTTTTCAGCCGTTTTTCTGTCATAGTGTTACTTATACTTCTTCAGGCGGCTTTATATGTGTTTATCTTCAGATGGCTGATACATCTGTTGCCGTTTTTTGCCGCGTTTTCGGTAGTATTCACATTGACCATGATTTTCTATCTGTTCAACAATCGCATGGATTACAGCGCAAAGCTTACCTGGATGCTCGTTATTGCTGTTTTTCATGTGCCGGGCGCGATATTTCTGCTGTTCACACAATCGAATCTGGGATACCGCAAACTGGTCAACAGAGAAAACACGCTGGTGCGTCAGACCCGCAAGGCTGTCGCGCAGCCGCAGGATGCCGCGGACGCCCTTGAAAAGGACAGCTCAGGCACTGGCGCCATGGTGAGATATTTGAATCAATGCGGCTGTTTCCCGATATTCCATAACACTCAGGTCAGCTATTTCCCCGTAGGTGAAAAGTGTTTTGAGGCGATGCTCGAGGCGCTTGCTTCTGCCGAAAAGTATATCTTCATGGAATACTTCATCGTTGAAGAGGGCTATATGTGGGGCAAGATACTCGAGCTTCTCGTTGAAAAAGCGGCGCAGGGCGTAGAAGTGCGCATGATGTACGACGGAATGTGCGAGATGTCGACCATCCCGCCCGGGTATTATAAGCTGCTTAGGGAAAAGGGGATAAAGGCAAAGGCGTTTTCACCCATCGTGCCGGTCTTGTCCTCCTACTATAACTACAGAGATCACAGGAAGATACTTGTTATCGACGGAAAGATCGCCTTTAACGGCGGCGTGAATCTTGCGGATGAGTACATCAACCGCGTGGAGCGCTTCGGACACTGGAAGGATGCCGCGGTCATGCTTCGCGGCGACGCAGTAAAAAGCTTTACTCTGATGTTTTTACAGATGTGGAACATCGACGAAAAAGAACCCGAGTTTGACCGGTGGCTTACGGATACTCAAGACTTGCCCGCGAATACGGACGGTTTTGTGTGCCCATACGGCGATTCTCCCATGGACGGCAACAAAGTGGGAGAGACGGTCTATATGGATATACTCGGTAGGGCGAACGACTATGTACATATAATGACGCCTTATCTCATCCTCGACGGGGAGCTTGAAAGCGCGTTGAGATACGCCGCCGGTCGCGGAGTTGATGTCAAGCTCATACTCCCGGGCATCCCCGACAAAAAAGCGGCTTACGCTCTTGCCAAATCGCACTACAAGCGCTTGATCTCGTCCGGCGTTGAGATATATGAATACACCCCCGGGTTTGTTCACGCAAAGGTCTTTGTAAGCGACGACTGCAAGGCTACGGTCGGTTCTATCAATCTGGACTACCGCAGCCTGTATCACCACTTTGAATGTGCGACCTATTTGTATCAAACGGCTTGTATTCCCGAAATAGAAGCTGATTTTCAGGACGCGCTGTCAAAATGCCGCAGGGTCACCCTTAAAACCATCAAAGAGGAAAAGATCTATTACAAAATCTCAGGCTGTCTGCTGAAATTCATCGCGCCCCTGATGTGATGAGAAACTGTTTTGAAAAACCCGAAAGAATTTTTTGAATAACGGTAACGAAACTCGAAAAACTTTGCCGTCAGTTTTTGTGAAAGAATAAACTACAGTGATCGGGAGAAGGACGCCGCAAGGCTGGCGCCTTGCAAGGACGACAACGAAGTATTGCGGAAAATAGACCGCAAAGATTGTCTATTTTTTATTTGAGTTTAGTATAACCACTTATTGGTTCGGCTGAAAGGCTTGCTCCCTATAAACGAGGGATAAAGTTTTGTGGATTTGGCAGCAGAAAGGGGAGATGGGTGTGTTGAACGAAGGACACATTGAGACGAAGGAAGTCCCCATGTGTTATCTAGAACGGATTTGAAGGTCTTATCTGCCTGCGCCCCCCAACAAAGGAATACGACAGGAAGATTACTTTTAACAACAGCTTCCAATACCTTGCTCGTAACAGCTTCCCATCCTAATCCTGCGTGATGGCTAGCTTTGCTATCGTTAGAACTGCGAGTTGTTCTGGTAAAGAAATGATTGCATCAACCAAAACTGATGGTTTTGAGGTTTTGGTTTATCAGGACGAGGCAGAAGAAGATTATACACATCGGTTTTATATTGAACCGTATAACAGCATCTTCTTTTGAGGATGCTTCAGTGCAAGCAAGAAATTTGATTCTCGTGAAGTCTTTTGCGCCGCTTACTGATGTTTCAGCAAAGTTGACTTCAGTTTATGATGCTGAGGACAACGAAATATACTATGATTAAGTGTCGATGTATTTATCAACAAATTTATTGATGATTATATTAACATGTTGTATAATACTTATGAGAGGTGATTGATATGTCAACAAGTATTTTAGGCGTAATGAAAAGCTTGGTTCCGATTTCTTTGTTTAACAAGGGCTATGCGGGCAAGATTTTTTCAGATGTGAGACGCAATGGAGCAAAACTTGTTGTGAAGAACAATGTTCCTGAATGTGTTTTAATATCTCCAGAAGAATACACAAAAATGGTCGAGGAATTAAACGATGCTCGTTTACTAGGTGTTGCATCTTACCGAATGGAACATTTTGACCATAATCAACTTGTTCCTCAAAACAAAGTTGATGAAATCCTTGGTGTTTCTGAAAACGATTTAATTGGCTTTGAAGAGGTTGAGATAGAGTAATGTGGGAAATTCAATATTTGCAAGAAGCAATACAAACGCGGGTTATGACACAACTAGACAATTTATGTTTGAGTCATCTGACCCGTCTAATAAAACAAAAAAGGAGGCATTGATTTATGAAAAGAAGAAGAAACTATTTACAAAGATGACAACTGTTGTAATGACTGCTATTATTGCAATGCTTTCTGCTACGGTGCTCGCTGGCTGCGGATGTTCGGACAAGCGCTTCAAGACCGTCAAAGCAACCGAGGATGAAGTTTCCGTAGAACCTTTTGTTCCCGAAACTGTAGAAACACTCAACGAAACCGACCAAGCTATCGTTGACGCGGGTTTGACCGTCGATGACAGCGGCAACATCACCGACGCTGCAGGCAACAAAGTCGAGGTTGCCGAAGACGGCAAGGTTGAAGTAAAAACCGCAGACGGTAAGACTGTTAAGGTAGATGCCAATGGGGTAAAGACCGCAAACCAAAACAAAACCGCTGTTGAACAAGCCAACGCTGCGGCGGCTGAAGAGCAAAGAGCTGCATATGAAGCTGCCAACAACAACGGTGACAATGGTAACAACACCAATAATAACGGCGGCGGTAATACCAATAATAACAACCAGACCAGCAAACCTGCTCAGACTAGCCAGACCAGCAAACCCAGCAGCAATAACGGTAACAGCGGCAATAACCAGACCAGCAAGCCCAGTCAGAATCCTCAGCCCGCTACTCAAGCTGACCCTCACGCTGGCAAGACTTGGCATGAGGCACAGTACAAAACAATCAACCATCCTGCGGAAACAAAGCAGGTATGGGTGGTGGACGTTCCTGCCCATGAGGAAACTGTAACGACGACAGAAAAAAGGCATTATATACGAATTTGCGCTGGTTGCGGTGCGATTATGGATAGTTGGTCCGATGACCAGCTTGCGGACCATGTAATGGAACATTATCGTAACGGCGAAGCAAACGGATGGGGAAGCGGTTACGTTGATGAACCTGTTACTAAAACTGTTTACGTTGAAGAGCAAGGTCATTACGAAACCCAAGTGGTAAAAGAAGCCTGGACAGAGAAAGTTCTTGTTAAAGAAGCAGGCTGGTACTAATAATTCGCTTTGCTAAGCTGCACTTTTTGCAGAATAACAATATAAAACAAAGAATAACCCCCCAGAGGTGCTATCTCTGGGGGGTTCGATATTTGCGTGAACTATTTTCCACATTCAGCCTATATATATTATATAGTATTTTTTCAAAAAAATGCAAGTAGGACACGCTAACGCAAACGTAACGCTTGGCATCTATACACATGAGATTAGTGAAGCAACAGCATACGGATGCAATACAATTTCCAAATTATTGTCAAATAAACAAAATTTTACAATGACCAAATAATGACCAAACGTCGAAACGGGAAAAAGAAAGACCCTCAAAAGCCGCATAAATACTGACTTTTGAGAGCCCAAACGGTGGTCGGGATGACAAGACTTGAACCATATAACAAAGGCAGAAATAACACAAAAAGCGATTTTACTGTGTAAATTATGTGTTGAATGTGGTTTTTTTGACTATTGAAGATAATTATTTATCTTGTCGGCAACGATGGTGCGGCGGCGGTCTGATACCTCGGTGTAGATGTTTTGCGTAGTGCTGGCGTCGGCGTGACCGAGGAGGTCCTGGGCGTCTTTTACGTCGATATCGGCTTCGTGCAGGAGCGTTGCGTAGCCGTGGCGGAGCTGGTGAGCGGTCAGGTCAAGCCCTGTTTCTTTCTGCCAGTGCGACCACGCCTTATCGTAAAAGTCTTTTTTCATCAGCTTGCCGCGCTCTCGGCAAAAGAGCAAGTCCTTTTTCCTGCCTTCCGGGATAAGCTTCAGCAGATAATCGGGAATGACGATCGAGCGTGTGCCGGCTTCGGTTTTCGGTGCCTTTAAATACGGGTCGTTGCTTTGGTACGCGACGGATTTGGTGATGCTCAGCCGTTTATTTTCGCGGTCAACGTCTCCGTATGTCAGTGCCAGAGCTTCACCCTTACGGCAGCCCGTATATAGCAGAAACACCGCCAGAAAGCCCACAGGGAAATCGTTATGCGTAACGTGTATCTTTTCCTTTATGCAGTCGATTTCGTCCGCGGTGGGCGCTCTGCGCTTTTTACTGCCGTGTCCTTTCGGCACGGTGATGTAGCTGCAGGGGTTTTCGGTGATGATTTCCTCAACGACGGCATATTTGAAAATCATGTTGAGGATGTTGAGCCGCGTCGCGCAGGTTTTGCGGGCGTAGGTTTTCGGGAGCTGTTTCATATAGGCGTTGATGTCCTTGTGCGTGATCTCACGAATATAGCAGCCTTTGAAATATTCCTTGATTTCCTTGAACGGAAACGAGTAACACTGTGTCCAGGATGTGGCGGAGATCGTTTCGCGGTGTTCGTCGTCCCATTGTTCGGCGACCTCTTCAAAAAGAGGTCCCTGCTCTTTTTTTGCTTCATAATCGCGGATTTTTTTAAATACATCAGCTTCCTTCTTTGCGCGAAAAGCTACACGCTTTCCGTCGATCATCATGATTTTTTCGTATAGCCCGTCCTTGCGCCGATAGAGTTTTTGCTTGCCGGTCAGCGGCGTTCCGCAGTGATTGCAGAATTTTGAGCCGTCCGGTACTGTTTTCCGGCATTTTTTGCACTTCATTTTTTGCTCCTTTCGCAGCGTGACGCTGCACCCAAGTCCGCCTATTCGGACGTTTTTCTCTTATAAAAGCATCATCAACGGCGGATTTCTGTGTTTGCTTTGCGAAAAAGGGCGCAAAGATCCCCTTGCAAAAGGGCAAGGGGTATGATACAATATTCTTGCGTGAATACGTATCACCGCGCCCTGTGTGTGGTGGTTGCCGCTCTGTTCGACTGGTACTCGGACAGGGCGGTTTTTTTATTTAATTGATTTCTTCCAAAACTTCAAACTGAACGCTGTTTTCGGCGCCGCCGCCTTCAACTCTAATGGCATGGAGTCCTGGCGTCGTTTTGGGACCGACCTTCCATTCCCATTTTACAAAGCCGTTTGCATCGGAAATCTTCGACTCCAATCCGCTCGCCTGAGATTCGCCGCTGTCGTAAATAACGTGGATCCTATATTCTGTGTTTGGCTTTCCCTGAATAGTGACAGAAGCGTTTGATCCTGCTTCGACAAAATTGGTATAGTTTGTAAATGTAATCGGAAACTCCGCAACGGCAGGAGTCGGTGATTCGGTTGGAGCTTCGGTGGACGCTTCGGTGAAAACTTCGGTTGAAATCTCTGTAGGTTCTTCCGTGGCTTTTGGCACAGTCGTTTCAACGGTGGAAGGCGTTGTAGTATTATCAATCGTTGTTTCTGCAATTGTTGTTGGTTGACTGTAAACTGCTTGAGCTTCCGGCGCTTTATTATTTGTGCTGCCGCTTGCTGCTCCGATAATAGCAAGCAGAATATAAACCGCCCAAGATGCGGCAATAATACCGTATTTTGTTTTATTGTTCATATTCGGCTTTTTCAAGAAAATAAGAGTTAACGGCAGCGGGAAAATAAAGACCCACCCGAGTACCCATAACCATGTTTTTCTTTTTTGAGGTGCAGGCGCATTTGAAACGGGCGTGTAATTGTCTGACGATTCACCTTGCGCGCGCTGCCTTCCCTTTTCAAATTGATAGCCAAATTCTTCACCGTTATTAATTAAAAGGTTTTGCGATTCATCGTCCACAATTAAGGAGGCGCCGCAAAAAGCACAAACAGCTTTCTTCTGCTCTAAATCAACTTTCATTTCCGCGCCGCAATTCGGGCATTTTGTTTCAATTAATTTCATAAAATCACACCTCATAAATATTTTTTGCAACGTCCTGATTATAGGGCAATGCTTTTAACCTATTGAATATAACGTAGAATTGCAACAGCTTTTCCACAAATGCGAATATCGTTTATTTCCTGCTTTTTATAAACCATAGGGGCATAAGCTGAATTTGCGGGTAATAGTGTGATGGTATCATCTTGATAGTAAACTTTTTTCAATGTAGCTTCATCGCCGATAATTACAGCCGCAATCTCTCCATTTTCTACAATGGGCGCTTCCTTAATAAACACAAAATCCCCGTCTTGGATATTTGCGTCAATCATACTATCGCCTTTGCACTTTAACACAAAATCAGCTTTTACCGTGTCGGGACAATAAGTAAACCCTTCATAATTCTGTTCCGCGAGAATTGGCATACCGCAAGCGATTTGACCGATTATCGGTATTCTGATTATATGTTTCAATGGAATAAGGTTATCAGCAGATATGTTGCGCACATAGCGAGTATTACTTCGACCTATTAAATAATCTACCGTTACGCCGAAGTATGTTGCTATTTGTATCAATACTTCTGAATTGGGTTCTCTGCTACCCTTTTCATAATTAACATAAGTTGTATATGGCATTTCTAATTCCCTTGCAACCTGCGCTTTTGATTTCTGCATTTCTTCTCTCAGCTCGGTAATTCTGTTCACGGAAACACCCCCTTATATTATATATTTTACTCAGAACGTGTAATAAGTCAATATTTTTTTTGTGAAATAACTCACTTTGGGAGAACTGCACAATTTGTGTACGCACATTTTGGGCATTTTTTTGCTTGACAATTACTCAAAACGAGTATATCATATAATCAAACAACCCGATACGGGTAGAATTGAGGTGAAACGATGACGGAGTTATCCTATCCGAATATTGAAGCGGAAAGAGCGAGAAGAGGATTGAGTAAAGACGAGTTTTCAAAAATGCTTGGTGTAAGTAGAAAAACGTATTATAACTGGGTAGCAAAGGGTAAAATCCCCCAAAGCAAACTTGAACTTATGGCGGATATTTTTGGCACTTCAACAGAGTATCTTTTAGGAAAGACCGCCTAATGAACATTCTGCGACAACATGAGCGCACCCGCATTATGGAACCCGGTTGCCGCTTGACGGCGTAAAGCTAACCACCGGGTAATCGCTTGGTTAGGTGCTATGGCAGAATGTTTGAATAAAACCACAAGAAGTTAGTGGAAATCCCGAACAACGAACGGAGCGCACAATGTATCACACAAAACTAACAGCAACAGATATGCGTCACGAGCTATCACGGGTATGTGAAAAGGTCGATAACCGCGACTGCGGCAAGCCGTGCTGCCCGCTATACGACTTGTGCGCAGCTCTGGGCAATCCGAGAACAACAAAAGCCGAATACGTTAAAGCGATGTGGCTTATTTATAAGCACAGAAAAGGGGAAAAACTATGAAAGGTTATAAAGGATTTGACAAAGATTTAAAGTGCAGAGGATTTCAATACGAAATCGGCAAGGAGTACGAAACCGATAAAGCGGAGGCGTGTGAATGCGGCTTCCACGCCTGTGAAAATCCGCTGGATGTGTTTAATTATTATAAACCCGCTGACAGCCGCTATTGTGAAGTGGAGCAGAGCGGCGAGATTGACAAAGACGGCGACGACTCAAAGATTGCGTCGACCAAAATCAAAATCGGTACTGAAATCGGTTTGCCCGGGCTGATAAAAGCCGGAGTGGATTTTATTTTAGAACATGCGGAAAGCGAAGAATCAAACACAGGCGACCAGAGCGCCGCAACGAACACAGGCTACCGGAGCGCGGCAACAGTTGGTGGCGACGGGAGTGTGGCAATCACAACAGGCTATCAAAGCAAAGCACGTGCGTCTCTCGGTTCGGCGATTGTCGTTTGCGAACGCGGCAAATGGAATGGCAAAACATACCCGCTCATTGGCATCAAAGCGGCGATTATTGACGGCGAAAAGCTCAAAGCCGACACGTTCTACACGCTGGAAAACGGAGCGTTCGTAGAAGTTACCGAAGAAACATAGCCTCATAACCCCACCGCGCGGGGTTGACCATATTCGATACCGTCCGTTGTGTTTTTCATGCAATACATCCTCTCTTTTATATAGTACGGGGCGGGCGCGGCACCCCGGTGAGAGGAAGAAAGGAGGTAGCAATGCCGAGAGAAAAGCCCTTGTTCCGGGACAATCTGGAGCGCATCGACGCGCAGTTTCCAAACCGCGAAGCGCTCCGGTACGACGACTTAACGAAGTTGTTCGGCTATTCGCACCGGACAGCCGTCAGGAAGTGGAGTAAATTCTATAACAAAGCGTGCAGCGGCGTGCCGAAAACCACCGTCGCCCGCGTTATGAGCGAATAAAATCAATATCAAAGGAGTTAAAACAATGACAGTCAAAATCAAGTATGACCGCAACGGAGAGGTCAAGAAAATCATCGGAAATATCGGGCGCACACGCATGAACCGCGCCGCGTTGAAGCTGTGGAAGGGCGAGATCGAGCCGACCGCGGGCTACAAGCTGCGCCGCTTCTTCCGCCGCCTGTTCACAGAGCTTTCGGCACACGCCGAGGCGGCATACGCGTACCACACGGAAAACGCCCCGCTGGCGTGCGACGTGCCGGTGATCGGGCTGCTGCCGGAGGAGAAGAAATGAAACTGTACCAACAGAGAAAGGCCGCCGGCGCCTGCGTCCAATGTGGCAAAGTCGACGACCGCACGGCGAACGGAAAAGTTTGCTGCGCCGTGTGCGCGCAAGCAAAAAGCGAATCGAGCCGAAAGTTCCATCAAAAGTGTGCCGCCGAACATAGATGCGTCTGGTGCGGCGATCGGCTGCCCGAGCAATATTACTATGTCTTGTGCCCGTCCTGCCGCGAAAAAGACCGTCAGGAGTCGGCGGCGTATTATCAAAAGAAAAAGACCGCCCGGAGCGGCAACTCCGAAGCGGTCAACGGTAAATGACTTACCTAAAGTATAGCCGATTTTTTCGGATATGTCAAGGAGGAACCATGTGTGAAATATGCAGGCAAATGCCCTGCTGCCATATGTGCCCGAACGCTGATGTAAAGATCATCGGGCAGTGTGACCAATGCGAGGGCGATCTGACGGCGGACGTGACGTATTTTGCCGACAACGCGGGCAACACCTTCTGCTCTGAGGCGTGCGCGCTGGCGTTCTACGGCGTCGCGGAAACGGAGTACGACAATGGCTGAGGAGTTTAAGAACGGCGTAACATACTTTACAGACGCCACAGCGACGCTCACAGTGCATTTTCCCGAGGACAAGGTGAAATGTCATTACTGTCCGTTTTGCCACTCAGAGAGCGATTTGAGGCGGTTTTGGTGCCGCCTGACAAACAACATGATATACAACCCGTTTTATCCCGGTCTGCCGGAGGAATGTCCCTTTGAGCTGACGGGCGAGATCACGGGAACGATACCGAAATACAGGAAAGGAGGTTAGCATGGGCGTCCCCGTATTGATCCTCGGCGAGAGCGGCAGCGGCAAATCGACCTCATTGCGCAATTTCAAAAAGGACGAGCTGGCGGTCTACAATGTCGCGGGCAAGCCGCTGCCATTCCGAAACGGTGCGCAGCTCCACCGCGCCGACAACGCCACCTATGAAATCATCCTCGGAAACATGGCAAAAAAGCGCTTTAAATGCTACGTCATCGACGACAGTCAATATTTGCTCTGCTTTGAGCTGTTCAATCGCTCGGGTGAGACCGGCTACACCAAATTCACCGAAATGGCGATGCACTTCTATAACCTGATCCAATTTGTGATCACGCAGATGCCGCCCGACTGCATCGTGTATTTTCTGCACCATACTGAAGCGGTCGACGGCAGGCTGAAGGCGAAAACGATCGGCAAAATGCTCGACGAAAAGCTGACCGTCGAGGGGCTGTTTTCGATTGTGCTGATGGCAAAAAACGACGACGGCACACACGTATTTGTTACAAAATCCGACGGAAAAGACACGGTAAAAACACCGATGGAGATGTTCGACTCCGACAAAATCGACAACGATCTGAAAGCGGTGGACACCGCGATCAGGGAATACTACGGAATGAAAGGAATCACGGAATGAGAGCATTTACAGATTACGAACAAACCAAAGAATACACCGATTTTCAAAAGCTGCCGGCGGGTGCTTATGAAGTGGAGATCCTCCGCGCCGAGGACCGAGAGAACGCGCTTTGCGTTTTATTCGACATCAAAGGCGGCGAATTTGACGGCTACTACCGCAAAAAGCTGGAGGACGACCGCAGGAGCTTCGGCGCGGAAAAAGCAAAATACAAGGGCATTTTCCGCCTGTGGTACCCCGACGGCGGGCAGTACGACGACAACAAAAAGCGCCGCATGAAAACCGCGCTCAAGCTGATCTGCGACGACAACCGCCTCAGCATCGACTTTACGCGCGAATGGGACGGCGCGGCGCTCAAGGGCGCGCGCGTCGGCATGATCTTCCGCGAGCAGGAATATGACTACCGGGGCAAGCGCGGCTTTTCCGCGCAGCCGTTCACCCTGATTTCGCTGGAAAAGCTGCGCGCGGGCGAGTTTACCGTCCCGGAGCCGAAATATCTCAGCTCAAGCGCGGCGGCAGACTTTGCCCCTATGCCGTCGACGCCCGCCGACGATGACCTGCCGTTCTGATCATGCTGCGCGGCTATCAAACCGACCTGATCAACAAGCTCTTTCAGGCGTATGCCGACGGGTTTTCCGCGCCCTGCATCGTGCTGCCCTGCGGCGGCGGAAAGTCCGTCATCACGGCGGAGATCGCCAAGCGCTTCACCGACAGCGGCAGGCGCGTGCTGTTTTTGGTACACCGGAAAGAGCTTTGCGACCAGATCTATTACACCTTCCTCGGCTGGGGCGTTGATTTGGCGCTGTGCAAAATCAAGATGGTGCAGACCGTTGCCCGCAGGCTGCCGCAGATCATACCGCCCGACCTGATCATCACCGACGAAAATCACCACAGCCCGGCCAAGACGTATCAAAAGATATACGACTTTTTCCCGGACGTAAAGCGCGTCGGCGTGACGGCGACGCCGGTGAGGATGGGCGGCGTGGGGCTGCGCGGCGTCAACGACCTTCTGATCGAGGGCGTCACCGCCAAATGGCTGGTCAAAAACGGCTATCTGTCGCCCTATGACTACTACGCGCCCGCCGTGCCGCTGCCGAAATTCCGTGTGCGGCGCGGCGAATACGATCAGCGCCAAATGAATGACTATTTCCGGGAGAACATCAAAACCATCTACGGTGATGTTCTGAAACACTACCGGCGGCTCGCGGACGGCAGACAGGCGATCTGCTACCTCAGCGGCATCGAAATTTCACAGGAGGCGGCGCGGCTTTTCAGCGCCGACGGCATCCCCGCCGCGCACATCGACGGCAGCACGCCGAAAGCCGAGCGCGACAGGATCGTCGAAGCCTTCCGCCGCGGCGAGATACAGATCCTCTGCAACGTCGATCTGATCAGCGAGGGCTTTGACGTGCCCGACTGTGAATGTGTCATTTTGCTGCGCCCTACCAAAAGTCTGACGCTGTTCATCCAGCAGAGCATGCGCTGCATGCGTTTTAAGAGCGGCAAGCGGGCGGTCATCCTTGACCACGTCAACAACGTTTCGGCGTTCGGACTGCCCGACAGCGACCGCGTCTGGAGCCTGGACGGCGAGGAGAAAAAGAAGGGCGATTCTCCCGTCAAAATCTGCCCGGAATGCTTTGCCGCCGTTTCACTGTCGGCGGCGGAGTGTCCGCACTGTGCGCACAAATTCGAGGTCAAAAAGCGTGATAAGCGCGTACAGGTGATGGACGTCGAACTGGTCAGATACAACGAGATCGAGCGCGTTAAGGGCTTTCTGTCGCCGTCGGAATGTCAGACCGTCAACGACTTGAAACTCTACGCGCAGATCCACGGCTACAAGCCCGGCTGGGTGTATTATCAGCAGAAAGCGAGGGGTTGGCTCCATGGAGTCGGAAATCAGCATACAAAACGCTATCCGTGCCGTGCTGTCTGAGCTGGGGATCGTCCGGCGCAACAACGTCGGTCTGTTCCTCACGCCCGACGGCAGACCCATCGCGGTCGGTATTCCCGGAGAAGCCGACCTCACGCTGTTTTGCAAGGGCGGTAGGACCGTCTTTATCGAGGTCAAAACGCCGTCGGGCAGGCAGAGCAAACAACAGAAACACTTTGAAAAACGCGTTCGCGAGCTGGGCTATGAATATGTCATTATGCGCAGCGCGGACGACGCGAGAAGATATATTGAGGATGTGAGAAGTGAAGAATAAAGGATTTATTGCCCTTTATCGAGATATTTTCGACTGGGAATGGTTTGACGATGTCTATGTGTTCAAGCTGTTTGTGTGCTTGATCATGCTGGCAAACCACAAAACGAAGAAGCATAAAGGGGTGCAGATCAAAAAAGGGTCGTTGGTTACCAGCGTTAAGGTACTCAGCGAAAAAACCAAATTGAGCGAAACCTCCGTGAAAAACTCGTTAAAAAAATTGATTTCGACGGGAGATATCATAGAGGAAATCAAACCCAATAAGCATAGAATAATTACAATAAAGAATTATAACAAGTATCAATCAGTCGGTTTTTCAAAGACCGACAACAAAACCGACAGCAAAACCGACAACAAAACCGACAAACGTCAATCAGTCGGTTTTTCAAAGACGACAAACAACAAGTATAAGAATCCTACGGATTCTTATACAGAACAAACAGCGCCGCCGCGCGCTCTTGAGGAGCGCACGGCTGCCGCTGTCACGCTGATGGATGTGCGCAAATTTCAGCTTGACAACCGCGTCGGCAGCGGCGAGGATGCGCAGACGTTCTACGAAGCGTTTCGCCGCTCCGGCACGCGGCTGCCCGCCGACTGGCAGCAGGTCTACACCGGCTACATCAAAGCGGACATGATGGCGCAGATCGCCTTTATTGAGCGGCTGGAAAGCGGAGGGTACCGCGACAAATGGGGGGCGGCCGATGCGGGAGCTTGAAATCAAGATCATCGGCACCGCGCTGCTGACAGAGCAGGCACAGCGGGACAGGCTGTTTCGTGAGGTGCGGCCGTCTTATTTTGAGGACAAGTCGCTCGGCGACATCTTCCGCAAACTGCAAAGCGCCTACCGCCGTCATCCCGGCGCGGACGGCACCGCGCTCTTTTCCGAGCTGGATATCGAGGAGCGCCGCGACATGGTGCTGATGATGGACAGCATGATCTCGCCCGCTGTCGCCGCCGCGCAGCTCGACGATACCCTCGCCGCTTTTCGCGAGGACTACGCCCGCCGCGCGATCAGAAGCCGCGTTGCCGAGCTGGCGATCGGCGAGCCCACTGCCGCCGACCTGCGTGCCCTGGCGGAGGAAGCGGAGAGCTTCTCGCAAAGCGCTTCCAACAGCGCCGCCGCCTACCTTTCCTCATATACCGACCCGGTCGAGTCGGTGGGAACAGGCTTTATTGAGCTGGACAAGCTGCTCAACGGCGGCATGCTGCGCGGCACGCTCGCCACCGTCGGCGCGCGTCCGTCCACGGGCAAGACGACCTTTGCCATCAATCTCGCGACGCACGATCCGTCGCTGCGGGTGCTGTTTATCAGCATCGAGATGTCATCAAGGATGATCTATGACCGCATCGTCGCCGACAAGGCGGACGTCGACTACAAAAAGAGCGGGCTGCACCGGATCCCGTTTGACACGGTGAAGGGCGTTGTGGAGCGCTATTCCGGCTTGACGGTCGCGGATGATATCGCCGACATCGAGGATATCGAGCAGCTGATCTTCCGTGAGCGGCTGGACGTCGTGATCATCGACTACATCCAGATCGTCACCGCGCGCCGCCGCTTTGCCGACAACCGCCAGCGCATCGACTACATCTCGCAGCGCCTGAAATCGGCGGCAAAAAAGACGGGCTGCGTGATCGTCAGCCTCTCGCAGATCACGCGTGGCGGCAAGGATCGCCCGACCATGAGCGACCTCAAGGAGAGCGGCGGGCTGGAGCAGGACAGCGACTACATCATTTTGCTCTATCGGGAGTATGTCAACTGCAAGGAAGCGCAGGTCAGCCCCGGTGCGACGACCGTCACGCTCGATAAGAACAAATTCGGCAGGACGGGCGAGCTGGATATGGATTTCAACGGCAGCCGCCAGCGCTTCACCGAGGCGGAGGACGTCATCACGCGCCCGACGCAAAGTGAGGAGGAAAACGACAATGACCTCCCGTTTTAAGCTTGAATTTTGCGCCAAATGCAAGCGGAAATTCAATCCGCTGGAGGTCAGAGCCTGCGCGTACAGTAAAAAAAGCGCGATGATCTGCTATTGGTGCTGCAAACAATGCCCCTATATCCGCCGCGCCGGCAATCATTGGCAGTGCGGCTATGAAAAATCACAGGAGGAAAAAACATGATTAAGGGACGGAGATTTCCGACTTTAGCCGCGATTACACCGAAAAAGGAAAGGCGGTGAGGGAATGAGCGTTTTAATTAAGGGGATGGAGATACCGCTTCATGCCACGTACGACGGGGAAAAGGACACGATTTATCAATGTGCAGTTGTGGTTCACAAAGACAACACAGCCGAGTTAGTGGTTCGCAGAGAATCGGCACATGCTTTCGCTAATTGTAATGAACCCCATATAGATAAGTTTCACCTCGTCGAAGTCCCCACGCCGCACGGCAGGCTGATTGACGCGGACGATATTGACAGCATAACGGTTGTTTCATATCCGAAACAAAGCGATCCGTTTGTTTCCGGGAGACTCAAAAAGATAATTGCCCCAACAATCATCGAAGCGGAGGTGAGCGAGTGAACAACTTTCAGAAGATAAAAGAAATGAACATTGACGAATTGGCGGTTTTTCTTTTTGGTGGCAGATGCTCAAGGTGCGCTTATTTCGGCAACATCTGCAACGGTTCATTCTTTGACGAAAAATCCTGCACTACGGGAATTACTAAGTTTTTAGCGGAGGAGGCTTTGTGATAGCAATGGATAATAGAATCAACATAGATAAAGCGGCACATAGAGTGGTGGATTTTCATTTGAATTCCATGCTATTATGCGGTTTGAACGGAACATTTATTGACGGAGATTTCGTAGCGTTCTACCACGAGGAACGGCTATATTCTGTAAAAAACAGCAAAACCGGTATTGTTTTTCTTGTGTATGCTAACAGTTATTCGGACGCTATCAGGCGGGTAAAAAATGTTTGAAGGGAGCGTGAAGAAAATGACAAGCAAAAACGACCTGACCCCCGAAGCGGCAATCATTGAATTGAACCGCTGCAAAATCGACGGATACGCGCCGGTGGATGTAGATCGGCGAAATAAGGCGATCGAAATGGCGAAGGCAGCGCTGCGGAAGGAAATACAATCGGAAGATTAAACAGGAGGGAAACCAGATGGATAAAGAAGTCAAGGAATTATTGGAAGAAATTAATCAGGGTTTGCCGGACGGCTATGAGATCGGTGACCTGAACGAGAAGGACACCGAGCTCGTGTATTGGCTCGCCTATTTTATCCTCAGAGCCAATTGTGACGAGGGCGGTGAACCGGTAACGACCTTAGAAAAGCTGGTCAGTGAAATCAAAACGGAAGCAGAGGACGAAATAAAAGCCTCGCTCGTATTGACGCTGAAGGATATCATTATCTGTACACTGGACAGTTATCCGCTTGAAGACTAAACAAACAGCGGTACCGTACCTCTGCCGTTTATCAAACACACAATTAATACATAATTTCAAACTTATTAACAACTTATCACGCAATTATCTTGCAAAAAAATCCCCGGTGCGGCGGGGTGGGAGGTGTGACGCGGGAAACGCGGAGCAAGGGAGGAATATACATAAACGCTGATCACAAAAAGATTGACCTGACTTTCGGGCGGCGGCTGAATCAATTGATGATCGAACGCGGGTTGTATCCGAAGGACATCCAGAGAATGACAGGCGTCCGCCGTCAAAACATTTATCAATATGTACAGGGCGTCAAGCAACCCAGCGCATACAACGTCAAGCGTATCGCCCGCGGGTTAAACGTCAGCGCTGATTGGCTGTTGGGAATTGAAAAAAATGAGTAACCCGTTGGTTACAGAAAATTTTGTAGACTGATAGTAGAGATACTGTCAGTCTTTTTTTTATTGGGAGGTACTATGGCAAAGCCGTGGGCGAAAGCGTTCTACAGCTCCCCGGCGTGGGAACGCTGCCGCTCGTCGTTTATAGCCGAGCGCGTCCTCGCCGACGGCGGGCTGTGTGAGAACTGCCGCGAGGAGCCGGGCTATATCGTCCACCATGTGAACGAACTCACGCCCGGCAACATCAACGACCCGGACGTCTCGCTCAATCACGCCAATTTGCGATATGTCTGCAAGAGATGTCACGACAAAGAACACGGCGTGTTTTGCGAAAGCGAGAAAGATTATTTTTTCGACGGCGACGGAAATGTTTTACCGACGCCCCCCTGTTAAAAATCCGCGGGGCGCACGCCGTATGACCGAAGGGGGCAGCTCGATTTTTTGCGCGTCCCGGATTTTTGACCCCCCTCCCCAAAAGAAGGAAGTGAACCGAAATGCCCGATGATAAAGAGATCAAGAAGAAGAAAGCCGCTGTCGAAGCGGAGATCAAACGACTTGAAGAAATCTGCGCGGACTTCTCCGACAATCAGAAGCAGCTCGCCGCCGGGCTGATCGAAAACATCGCCTTTCAGCGCATCGAGCTGTGCCGGCTGCGTGATTTCATCTTGCGAAACGGCTGGACGGAGCTGTTCTCCCAGTCCGAAAAACAGGAGCCGTACAGCCGCATCCGCCCCGAGGCGGATATCTTTACCAAGACGCTGTCGCTCTACGCGAAGAACATCAAAACGCTCAACGAGATGTCGCCCAAGCCGCTTGAAAACCTGCGTGTGCAGGGCGACGGCTTTGACGCCTTTGTCGAGAGCAGGGATCGCGCTTGATACGATACCCGCTTAGCTACAATCCGATTTTGGAATATCACGCGCGCATCGAAAGCGGCGAGGAGACCGTCGGCGACAAGGTGCGCAAGTGGTACCGAAAGCTTGCGTATGACGTGCTGCACCCGGGGGTCTATCACTATGACCCCAAGCGCGGCAATCACATTATTGAATTTGCCGAAAACTACTGCCGCCATTCCAAGGGCAGGCTCGGCGGTCAGCTTGTGACGCTGGAGCTGTGGGAAAAGGCGTGGCTCAGCGCGACCTTCGGCTTTGTGGACGGCGACGGCGTGCGGCAGTACACGCTTTCCGTGCTGATCGTCGCCAAGAAGAACGGCAAGTCGCTGCTCGCGTCCATCGTGGGGCTGTATCTGCTTATCGGCGACGGCGAGCCCGGCCCCGAGGTGTACGCCGTGGCGACCAAGCGCGACCAGGCAAAGATCATCTGGGCGGAAGCCAAGCGGATGGTGCGCAAGTCCGAGGCGCTGCTCAGGCGCGTCAAACCGCTGCTCAACGAGCTGTCCTCCGAGGACTACAACTGCGGCACCTTCAAGCCGCTGGCGTCCGATTCCGACACGCTCGACGGCTTGAACGTCCACGGCTGTTTGATGGACGAGCTGCACCAGTGGAAGCACGGCAGGCCGCTGTTTGACATCATGGTCGACGGCACCGTCGGCAGAGAGCAGCCGCTGGTGTTGGTGACGACCACCGCGGGCATCGTCCGCGAGGATATCTATGACGAGATATACGACGACGCGCGCACGGCGACGAACGCGCTGTTTGATAAAGACGCCTACCTCGACGAACACAGCCTTTATATCGTGTACGAGCTGGACAGGCGCGACGAGTGGACAGACCCCGCCTGCTGGAAAAAGGCAAACCCCGGGCTGGGCACCATCAAGAATCTGCAAAGCTTCCGGGCGCTGATCGAGAAGGTCAAGAACAAGCCCGAGCTGCTGAAAAACACGCTCTGCAAGCAGTTCAATATCCCCGAGACCTCGGTGGAGGCGTGGCTCAGCTTTGAGCAGCTCAACAACGAATCGACCTTTGATGTGCGGTCGCTCAAGCCGCGCTACGGCATCGGCGGCGCCGACCTGTCAAGCACCACCGACCTCACCGCCGCCTGCGTGCTGTTTTGTGTGCCGGACGACCCGACGCTGTATTTTCTGCATATGTACTGGATCCCCGAGGATCTGGTGGAGAAAAAGGTCAAAGAGGATAAGGTCCCCTACGACAAGTGGATCGAGCGCGGGCTGATGCGCACCTGCCCCGGCAATAAGATCCTCGGCTCCGTCGTGACCGCGTGGTTCAACGAGGTGCAGGACGATCTGGATATCTACCTGTTCAATGTCGGCTATGACAGCTGGTCGGCGCAGTATTGGGTAGGCGAGATGAGGGACTGTTTCGGCGACATCATGACGCCCGTTATCCAGGGTAAGAAAACGCTGTCCGACCCGATGAAAAACCTCGGCGCCGATCTGGAAGCAAAGAAGATCAACTACAACAACAACCCCGTCACAAAATGGTGCCTTGCCAACACCGCGAAGGACGAGGATAAAAACGGCAACATCCAGCCGCACAAGACGAGCAAGGCGACGCGCCGCATCGACGGCACCGCCGCCATGCTGAACGCCTACACCGTGTACTTTAATCGCATCGACGAGTACCTGAGCATGATCTAGGAGGTGAGATTTTGGCAATATTTGATATTTTCAAACGGCGGAAGGTCACTTCCGCGAAGCTGGTCACGACCTCCTTTAATTCCATGGCGCTGTGGGGAAACGAGGCATACAACAACGACATCGTCCGCGCCTGCGTGACCGCCAAGGCGCTGCGCGTGTCCAAGCTCAATTTGAAGCACATCCAGAAAACCGTCGACGATAACGGGGAGAAAGCGCTGCGCGTCAATCCGTGGCCGTATATGCGCTTTCTGCTGGAGGAGCCCAACCGCTATATGACGCTGTCGGCGTTCCTGTGGAAGCTCAGCGTACAGAGCGATTTAACGGGCAACGCGTTCATCCTGATTTTGCGGGACGAAAACGGGCTGCCTTGCGAGCAGTTTCCGGTCCCCGCCGCGGCGGCGGAGGCGACGTTCGGCGAGGACGGCGCGCTGTATTACGATTTCACGCTGCGCAACGGGCAGCGCTGGCGGTTCCCCGACGCCGACATCATTCACATCCGCGGCGATTTCTTCCTCAACGACATCTTCGGCGACAACAAGAGCAAGACGCTGGAGCCGCTGCTGGAGGTCGCCGAAACGACCGACCGGGGCATTATCAACGCCATCAAAAACTCCTCCATCGTGCGCTGGCTGCTGAAATACACCAGCTCGCTGCGCCCGGAGGACATGAAAACCAAGGCGACGGAGTTTGCCGACAACTACCTGAGTATCAGCAACGGCGCCGTCGGCGTCGCGGTGGCGGACTCCAAATTCGACGCGACGCAGGTCAATCCCCAGGACTACGTGCCGAACGCGTCCATTATGATGCGCACGCCCGAACGGATGATGTCGCTGTTCAATGTCAATGAAAAAATTCTGAAATCCTGCGCGAATGAGGACGAGGAAAACGCTTACTATGAGGCGGTCGTCGAGCCGTGGCTCATCAAGCTGGCGCAGGAGATGACGCGCAAGCTGTTTTCCCGCCGTCAGCGCGGCACGGGCAACTATATCACCGTCGGCTCCTTCAATTTGCAGGCGGCGAGCATCAAGACGAAGCTCGCGCTGGTGCAGATGGTTGACCGGGGAGCCCTGACCGTGAACGAATGGCGCGAAACGATGGGACTGCCTCCCGTGGAGGGTGGCAACGTCCCGATCCGGCGCTTAGACACCGCGCCGACGACCACATCAGACTGAGGAGGTGAGGAAGATGCCGAAAACAATTGACGTCAAGGGCGTCATCATCTCCGGTGATGACAAATGGATCTATGACTGGTTCGGGATCGAAAACGTTACCGCGCAGGACGTCGCGTCACAGCTGAGTGAAGCAAACGGCGGCGACGTGGTCGTCCGCATCAATTCAACCGGCGGCGACGTGTTCGCGGGCAGCGAGATCTACGATCTGCTCGCAAGCTACAGCGGAAACCTGCTGATCCGCATTGTGGGTATGGCGGCAAGCGCCGCGTCGGTGATCGCCTGCGCGGGTGAGTCGGAGATCGCGCCGACCGGAATGCTGATGATCCATAACGTGCAGTCCTACGCCGCGGGCGACTACCGCGACATGGAACACAGCGCCGAAACGCTGCGGGAAGCAAACCGCGCGATCATGGCGGCGTACCGTCAAAAGACGGGACTGTCCGAACAGGAGCTGCTGGCGATGATGGACGACGAAACCTACATTTCCGCCGAGAAAGCGGTGGAGAAAGGCTTTGTCGACCGCATCTCGGACTATCAAAAAGGCAAGACGCCCGACAGCGGCGTGCAGTACGCCGCGGCGATGATGGGGCTGCTCCCCGCCGAAACGATCAGAAAATTCAGGGCTGAGCGCGCCAAAGCGCAGGCACAGCTGGATTTAATAAAATTTACGGAGGTAAAGCAAAAATGACCTACACAGAAAAACGCGCTCAGCTTTTGGCTCAGGCGCAGGAAGCAATCAACAGCGGCAACATAGAGCTTTTTAACAAGCTCAAGGCGCAGATTGAGGAGCTTGACGGCAAAGAGGAGGCGCGGATCACCGCGCAGGCGAATCTCGACGCGATGAACGGCACCCGCCAAACCGCGCAGGACGCCGCCCCGCTGATGAGTCCTCAGGGCGTGCGGCTCACCGATGCCGCCGCAAAGGCGCCCGTGTCCGACATGTTCAACACCCTCGAGTACCGCGAGGCGTTTATGAACAACATGACCAAGGGCACGCCCATCCCCGCGAAATTCACCAACACCAACTACACCACCACCTCGACCACGGCGGGCACCGTCGTGCCGACCACGCTGTACGAGAAGATCGTCGCCAAGCTGGAAAACGCGGGCGAGATTTTTGCGAGAGTGTTCAAGACCTCTTTCCCGACCGCGCTGGTCATCCCCACCCTGAGCGTCAAGCCCGAGGCGTCGTGGACAGACGAGGACGCCGGCTCTGCCAGACAGAAGCTGACCACTGATAAGCTCCAGTTTGCGGGCTACAAGCTCGAATGCAAGGTGGCGCTGTCGCTGTTTATGACGACTGTCAGTCTGGATATGTTCGAGGCGCAGTTTATCGATTTGATCAGCGAGGCGATGATCACGGCGATCGAGTCGAAGATCATCTCCGGCAGCGGATCCGGCTGTCCCAAGGGCATTCTTGCCGAGACGCCGCCCTCCGGCCAGGCGATCAACGTCGCGGCGGGTTCCTCCGGCAAGCTGACGTATGCCTTGCTGATGGAAGCCGAGGCGGCGCTGCCCGCCGCGTACAAGAACGCGGTTTGGCTGATGACCAAGAAGACCTTCTTCTCATGGATGGGCATTACCGACCAGAACGGCCAGCCCATCGCGCGTGTCAGCGCGGGCTTGTCCGACAGGCAGGAATATGTCCTCAACGGACGCCACGTCTGCCTGACCGACGGCTACATGAGCGACTTCGCCGGCACCGTCAGCGCGGACACCATCTTCGCGGCGATGTTTGATCTGGGCTTCTACGTATTCAACGAGGTACTCGGCATCGTCATCAAGCGCTATATCGACGAGGACAACGACAACACCGTTCTCAAGGCGGTCATGCTTGCCGACGGCAAGGTCATCGACAAGAACAGCCTTGTCACCCTGACCAAGAAAACCGCATAGGAGTGATGCGCAATGACGGCAGCTTTTGACACGCGCTTTCTGGAGGAGCTGACTTCACAGGTCAAAACCGCCCTGCGGCTGTCAACAAATTGCTTTGACATTGACGAACTTTACCCGATGATGGACGCCTGTCTCCTTGATTTACAGGGAGCGGGCGCCGACATCGAAAACAATATCGTGCTGGTGCGTCAGGCGGTCGTCTTTTACTGCAAGGCGAATTTCGGCCTGCAGAATGACGAGAAGTGGCAGCTCCGGTACGAACAGCTGCGCGACGCGCTGGGTTCGAGAACGGCGGTGACAGCAGAGTGAACGCTGACACCGTTGTAACGCTGATCAAGCGTGCCCGATCGGGCGGGGATGATTACGGCAACGCGGTCTACACCGAGGAAAAAACCGCCGTGTTCGCCGAGAAAAAGTCGGTGCGGCAGTCGGAGTTTTTTCAGGCGGCGGCCGCAGGCTTCAAGCCGGAAATTGTTCTTGAGGTTTACGACTTTGAGTATCACAACGAGGAGCTGTGCGAGCTGGACGGTGAGCGGTTCAAAATCTACCGCGCCTATCCCGTCGGAAAAACCGGGCGCACGGAGCTTTATCTGACCGCGATCGTGGGGGATACCGATGTCTTTGCCTAGCTCTGTCAAATTTTCTAAAAACGGCGTGGAGTTTTTGTCCAACTGTGATCGCCTGCAATACACCATCGAGGAGTTGACGCGGGCGGCGCTGCGCGACACGGGAAAGTACGTTTGCCGGGAAACGCGCAAGAAAATCAAGCGCAGAACGGGCAGGCTCGCGCGCAACGCTCAATATTGGGTGCGGCGGCAAAGCGGCGATTTACAGGTGGGCTTCAAGCCGGGCGGCTTTTACGGCCTGTACCAGGAGATCGGCACGGCAAAGCAGCCGAAAATCGCGGCGCTTTCCGACGCCACGCAAAACAATATCGCAACGATTCAGCGCATCCAGCAGCAGTACCTTTCCGCTGTCGGAACGGAATCGGGAGAACAAATGATAGACGAGGGGGAGTACAAGGGTGAGTAGCTTTAACGACCACAAAAAGGTGTTGCTGAGTCTGCTGTCACAGTACTGCCCCTCGGTGTTTTATCAGCTCTGTCCCGCCGACGCGGGCTTTCCGCGCACGGAATTTGAGCTGAAACAGCTGAACGTCGAGGGCGTGCCGTATGAAAAGTATATCCTCACGCTCAACTGCTACGACAAACGTCAAAGCGAAACGATGGATACATACATCGACAGCCTGATCGCCGCGGCGGACAAGTCCGTCCGTTATACCGACGGCTTTTATTATCAAATCTATTACCAAAATGACCGCCAATCCGTACCGGAGGCGGACAAAGCACTGAGAAGGATCATGCTGACCTTTGAGGTGAGAGCTTATACAAGGAGTGACAATTAATGCCTACAGTATCTGTCAGACGCGTCAAGCCCTACAGCGGCTACAACGCGGAAACGCCCGACAAGCTGCTGCTTGACGCGGGCGCGATTTTTAAGAATTTCACCGTCGGCACCGACACCTATGCCACCGCCAAGGCAGCGGGCAAGTGCCTGGGCGCCACCCAGGGCGGCAGCGAGTTTTCCGCCGTGCCGAGTATCCGCCGCATGGAGATCGACGGCGTTCACACCCGCGCCAAGGGCGACACCCTGATCGACGGCTGGGACGTATCGCTGAAAACCAAGCTGGTGGAGATCACCGCCGAAAACCTCAAGCTCGCGCTCGGCGTCGGCGACAGTGCCGCCGGCAGCGTGACGGGCTATACCGAGATCACGGGACGCGACACCATCAAGAATACCGACTATGTGTCCAACATCACCTATATCGGCAACCTCCTCGGCGAGGACGAGCCTATCATCATTCAGGTGTTCAACGCCTTCCACGAGGGCGGCCTGACCATCACCGCCGCCGACAAGAACAACGCGGGCGTCGAGTGCCAATTCTACGGCTACAACGACCCGAGCATTTATGACAGCGTGTCCAACGAGATCACGCCGCCGTTTAAAATTTACCGCCCGACAGAAACAGCGTCAAGCGGCTCCGGCTCTTCGGGAGGTAACTCATGAGAAAGCTTGCTTTAAAGGACGCCTTCGCGCTGGCGCGTATCATTAAGGCGGCAAACGTCAAAAAGGAGATCATCGCCTTTGCCTCCGACATCCGCGCGCGCGGCGAGGAAATCAACGCCGAAGCCGTCGGTATGGAGTTTTTGGCGACGCTTGTTGAATCCTGCGCCGACAAGAACGTCGAGCAGCAGCTCTATGCGCTCTACGCCGATTTGAAGGGCACAGACATACATACGGTCGCCGAGTACGGCTTTGAAACCGTCAAAGCCGATGTCAAAGAGCTGGTCGAGCAAAACGACCTCAAAAGTTTTTTTCAATCAGCCTCTGCCTTGATGTCCGCATAACGGGGCTGCTTATCGGCTACTGCTGTGGCAATTTGGCGCTGCTGGAGGCGGCGACGTTTGAGGAAATACGCGGCGTCATCGCTTTTCTGGTCGAAAAGGAGAACGACGAAAGGCTGCTGGACGCCTACCGCGCCAGCTTCGCGGCACTGCAGAACATTTCCTTTGACGATTTCCGCCGCCGCGTGCGGGAGGCGGTCAAGACAAACGCCGCGCCGCCGCCGGTGAAGGACATCCACCACAAGGTGCAGCGGTATATCGACACATTTCAATGGGAGGAGGCGTAGCGCATGGCGGTTGAAATTTTCAAACTGTTCGGCTCGATCTTCGTCAACAACGAGGAAGCTAATAAATCTATCGCCAAAACCGACAGCAAGGCGTCAGGCGTCGCCTCCACCATGGCAAGCGGCGTCAAGACCGCCGCCAAATGGGGCGCTGCCATCGTCGGCGGCGCAACTGCTGCCGCGGGCGGCATGATGTCCATGGCGGAAAGCTCCGCCGCCGTCGCCGACGGCATCGACAAAACGTCGCAGAAAATCGGCATCTCGCGGCAGGCGTATCAGGAGCTTGACTTTATCTGTTCCCAGTCCGGCACCAGCGTAGAAAAGCTGCAAAGCGGCATGAAAACCCTGCGCGGCGCGATGGAGGGCGACAAAAACGCCGCGATTTTCCAAAATCTCGGTATCGCCCTGCAGGACGCCGAGGGCAACATGCGCAGCTCGGAAGAGGTCATGTGGGACGCGATGAACGCCTTACAGGGCGTAGCGGACGCCGACGAAAAGGCCGCGTTGGCGCAGCAGCTCTTCGGCAAGTCGGGGCTTGAGCTGATGCCGCTTTTGAACGGGCAGGCGGGCTCTATCGACGAAATGAAGCAAAAAGCGCACGATCTCGGGCTGGTGATGTCCGACGAGATGATCGACAGCGGCGTGGCGATGACCGACGCGATGGATCAGACCAAGCGGGCGCTGGGCGCGGTCAAAACGCAGCTCGGCGGCGCGCTCATGCCGATCGTGCAGAAATTCGCCGAAAAATTGCAGGAATTTTTGCCCTACATTCAGGAAGCGGTCGGAAATCTGGCGCCGATATTGACGGGTTTCCTCGAAAACCTGCTCCCGGCGCTTTTTTCTCTGGCGGAAACGCTGTTCCCGATCATCATGGACGCGTTCGAGCAGCTTTTGCCCGTCCTTCAGGATTTGGCGACCACGCTGTTGCCGATCATTATTGACGTCATCACACAGCTGGCGCCGCTTTTCGCGCAGATCATACAACAGCTTTTGCCGCTGCTGGTGCAGCTGATTCAGCAGCTCGCGCCGTTCATTGCGCAATTCGTCGCGCAGGTGCTGCCGCTGCTGGTGCAGCTCATCGGGCAGCTGCTGCCGTTTTTTATTCAGATCGTCGAGCTGATTTTGCCCGTTATCATCGAACTGGCGCAGAAGATCCTCCCGATCGTCATTCAAATCGTCACCACCATTTTGCCGATCCTGATCGACCTGCTGAGCCGGATCTTACCTCCGATTTTGCAGATCGTCGAGGCGATTTTGCCTTCGCTGCTCCAAATTTTTGAAGCAACCATGCCGCTTTTGCAGCTGCTCACCGACACGCTTCTGCCGGTGATCGCGCAGCTCTTGCAGGCGCTGGCTCCGGCCATTTCGATGGTCGCCGAGCTGTTCGGCGGCTCGCTCGGTACCGCGATTTCGAGCGTGACGACGCTGCTTTCGCCGATCACGCAGATTTTGAGCGGTATCATCACATTTATCACGGATGTATTCCAAGGCAATTGGGAGGGCGCGTGGACCGGCATCGTCGAGGCGTTTAAGGGTTGTTGGAACCTCATCCCGACCGCGATCGAGTTTGTACTCAACAGCGCCATCGGCATGATCAACGGCATGATCGACGGCGTCAACAACGTCAGCAAGTGGATCGGCATCAACATCCCGCACATCCCCGAGGTATCTATCCCGCGTCTGCGCGCCGGCATCGACTTTGTCCCGAGCGACGATTTCCCCGTCGCGCTGGACTACGGCGAAGCGGTGCTGACCGCCGATGAGGCGGAGGAGTACCGCCGGGCGAAGCGGGCAAATCAAACCGCGTCGCCGTTCAAAACGGGAGACGGCGAAAAAAGCGAAACCAAAACCGTCAACCAGACCTTCAACATCAGCGTGACGGTGGAAAAAATCAGCGACAAGCTGGACGTAGAGGAGCTGGCGGTTTGGCTGTCGCAGAAGCTTGCGGAGGAAGTTTCGGAAACGGAGGGTGTATATGCTTGATTTTTCTTTTGACGGCGTCAGCCTGTCGAGCTTCGGCGGCAGGATGTTGCAGCCGCCGTCCCATCAGATCGCCGCGCGAAACAAGTCGTTCGTCAAAATCTACGGACAGTCGGGCGACGAGATCATCGACAACCAAAGCTACAACAACGTTCCTTTCAGCCTGAAAATCTGCTTTTTGCCGTTTTTCGCGCAGCAGACCGCGCAGGATCTCGCGCGCGCGGTCATCGACTGGCTGGCGCCGCTGCAGGACGGTTACTACATCTACCGCGACTCGCTCAACGACGGATATTTCACCAAGGCGGCGCTGACGAATTTTGAGGAGATCACCCGCGAGCTGCCGACACTGCTGACCGCGACGCTGAAATTCTCCCGTGTGCCGTTTTGGTACAAAGACAGCGGCGCGACGGCGATTTCCCTGTACACGGGCAGCTCAAACAGCATTATCAACCCCGAGGCGTATCCGTCCGAGCCGCTGTACCGCTGGGTATATGAGCGCGGCGGAAACGAAACCGCCAACATCACTGTCAACGGCGTCACAACGGCGGTGCCGCTGGCGACGGGGGCGACGACGTACTATCTTGACAACGTCTGTAAGCAGTTTTACCGTATTTCGGACAATCAAAAAATATACCTCGGCAGCCTGCTGCTGCCCGACCTCAAGCCCGGGACAAACACCGTGTTATTTAATCTTAACGGCAGTATCAGCTCCGGCAGCTTCCACCTGGAGATCATCCCGAACTGGAGGCGATTGTAATGCTTCCGCTGCTCTATCGATCAAGCTCCGACTCATGGTCGCCCGCGTCGATGCAGTACATCGGAAGGCTGACCAAGGCGCAGAAATGCACGGTCACCGAAAGCCTCGGCGGCGTTTATACGCTGTCGGCGGTTTTCGCTCCGACAGACGCGCTGATCGACGAAATCCAAAACCAGCGCTTTTTGTCCGTCAAGCCCAACCCCTTTGACGAGCCGCAGTTGTTCGAGCTGCACGGCGCCGATTACGACGAAGCGGGCACCCTGACGGTCAAAGGGCGGCACATTATCCATGGGTGCTACAACAACCTTGTCACCTCCGATTACGCCGAAGCCCCTCAAAGCAACACCCCGGAGGGACACTGGAACAGCCTCGGCTTTGCCTTTACAAACCACTACACCTTTTCCAGCGCTGTCACTTCCACGGCAGCAATGGAAATCGGCTACACCAAAATCGACACCATCGGCAAGTTTTTGGAGGAAATGAAAGCGGCATTTTCCGGTGATTTTCATTATAACAATTTCGCCGTTGAGCTGCTGCAGCACCGCGGCTCCAAAAAAAACTACGTGCTGCGTTGGGACAAAAACATCGGCTCGCCCGCTCTGGGACTGACCAGCGCCGATCTGTACACCCACGTGGTGGCGTATGCCAAGCTGACGGCGGTCATCGACGCAAGCAGCGGTCAGCCCGAGCGCCGCTACGAGGTGCAGGTCTGCTCCGACCCCAAGCGCATCCTGCCCGCCTCTGTCGCGCTGAAGCAAAGGCGTATCAAGGCGATCGACGCGGGCGACTATTTTATCTCAAAAGAGATCCACCCGCGTCAAAACAACGAATACGCGATCGCCAAGGCGCTGCTGAACGAAGCCGCCGCCGACTATGTGGCTCACAAAGCGCTCAGCGAGCTGCAAACCGTTGAAAACGCGAATCTTAAGGTCAACTACCGTCCGGCGCTGGACGAGATGACCGCCGTCGGACTGGGCGACACGGTGGACGTGATGCTCAAGGGCGGCAGGACAGTGGAGGCGCGTATTACCAAAACAGAGTATGACAGCCTCGCCGAGCGCTGGAAGTCCATTGAGCTGGGCGAGGAAAGAATAAAGCTATCAAACTATATTGCGAAACGAAGGTGACCCCATGCCCCTGAAACAACCCATCTACACCGAATTTGACCTCGGCGCGACGTCGGGGTATTCCAAAATCATCGCTTTGACGCACACCGACGACGAAAATGTCGACGTTATCGAGCTTTCCGTGCGTCAGGGCAGCGAACACGTCGACATGACGGGCGCGTCGGCGACGGCGCGCATGGTGCTGCACTACCGTGGGAAAGACTATCTTCTGAGTGATAATGTCACCTGCACGGTGAACGAAGCGGGCAACATTCTCATTCCGTTTGATAACGCGGTTATTCAAAGCCGCAAGGGCGACGTGAAGATCGAGATCAACGCCGTTCGTGATAACGGCGCGTTGACGCTTCCAATCCCCCTGTGGGTATCCGTCAACGGTTCAATTTTAGACGATGCCGAATTGATGCCCGAGTCACAGGGCAAGATTCCGGACCTGCTGCAAGCGGTGAGAACGGAACTGGAGCGCGTCAGAAATGTATACAACAAAGCAGAAGTCAACAATCTTCTGTCCGGCAAGGCGGATAAGCTCAGCCGCGGCAATGACAACGAATTGGTCGACACTGACGGCGCCGGCATCATGAAGCGCTCCGGCTATAGAGTGACTACCAATAAAAATGCAATTGTCGACGCGGACAGCGCAAACGGGTTTGTTCCGAACGCACGGGCAGTCGCAAAAGTGATTGAAGATGTCAAAGCACTGATTCCGAGTGCCGTAGACGGCAAATCCGCTTACGAAATAGCCATCGAGCACGGTTACGACGGAACTGAGGAGGAATGGCTGGAGTACCTTGTGGGCATCAAAAGGGCTTATATATCCGCGCAAGACGGAAATTTATATGTTGTCAAACCGGGAAGATACTACAGAGACGATGACGGCGACCCGGGCAGCGAGCCCGATGTGCATTTGCGTTTGGGTAAAGTCCGCGGCGATAACGGAAGCGGCTACAGAAATGCGCACATAGACGATAACGGAGATCTGATAATTATAGAAGTTCCCAGCAGTGGCGAAGCATCTATAGTCAATCTCGGTCATGTCGTTGGCGCGAAAGGTGATACTGGTGCAACGGGAGCCGCGGGCGCTGACTGGGTACCAACCGCAGCCGAAAAGACCGCTATCGCCGCCGAAGCGGCGGGAATGATCAACGTCCCAACCAAAACAAGCGACCTTCAAAACGACAGCGGCTACCTTACTGCCCACCAGGACATCAGCGGAAAAGAGGATGCTTCAAATAAAACAAGCAGCACGAACTTAGCGGCGGACGCTGACGACGACCGCGCCAAATATCCTTCTGTCTATCTTTTGAAGGGTACATACAGGCTGCTGAACGGTCGTATCCCGACAAAGACAAGCGACCTTCAAAACGACAGCGGGTATCTTACCCAGCACCAGGACATCAGCGGCAAGGCGGACAAGTCCGACACCTACACCAAGGCACAGGTGAACACGGCGCTGGCTTCAAAGGCTGACAGCGCCGACATCCCGACGGTGCCGACAAATATATCGGCGTTCACCAACGACAGCGGCTACCTTACCGCCCACCAGGACATTAGCGGCAAGGCGGACGCTTCGAGCGTTTATACTAAGGCGCAGGTTGACGCGCTGCTGCTGGAACTCGGGGGCGCGAATGTCGCACAGTCGGTCGCGGACATGACCGACACCGCCAAGCTGTACGTGCTG
>CADBHB010000021.1 GCA_902794395.1 uncultured Ruminococcus sp. | reverse complement strand
ACATTTCGGAAGATATCCGCCTATTCAAAACTGCTCGATGAAAAGATAGAGTATCCATAGCCTTGCCTGCCATTCCGAAACAGCCAAAGGTGAATATCTCAAACCCTCTATAAACAACTCTAATTCGTGGTCACGGTCAAGTTTGCTCTGACGCTTTTTTGTATTTTGAATTGGAATGCCACGTCTTGTTGCTGTAGTAGCCGTTACAATCACCACATACTATTTTTGAGGAAAAGACATTTGTGCCGCTATAAGAACGTCCGATTCTCTTCCTGCGATCAATTTCATAGCGAACCAAACCCCATTCTTTAGGATCGATAATTGCCTCATGGCTATTAGTGACATAATACTGGGGAACCTCTCCTTCGTTAATCTTTGTTTTTTTAGTAAGGAAATCGACCATGAAGGTTTTTTGAAGGAGCGCATCACCCTTATATTTTTCATTTTTCAGAATGCTCCATACGGTTGAAGCACTCCGGTCTGTCTTTCCTCCCGGCGTCAGTATTTTGCGTTTCTCAAGCTCCGTGCAAATTCCTGCGGGTGTCATGCCATCAAGGAAGATCAGCTTCTGCGACCTCCTCCTGAAATACGGTAGATGGCAATATTTCTACCTTCACTGAATATCAAGGATAATAAAACAGAACTCATGACAACACGTTTGTAACGGATGTCTGAAGCGTAAAAACGAAATAATCAAGCCTCTGAGTCCGTGGTGATTTAGAGGCTTCCGTATTTTATTAGGGTATCGACAATTAATGATTTGTTTGGTATAATTTTGATATGAGAAAGAATAAGGGAACAATATTATGGAACTGATAAAATGCGACACCACGCACATCAATAGTGTAACATCGTTATATCACCGGACAATAAAATATCTGGAAGCGAACATCAACTATCCCAAGTGGTCGCCGGCACATCCGAGTGACCAAAGCATTTCCGACGCCGTCATGAGCGGTGAGCAATATGTGTGTTGCGAAAACGGCAGAGTGATCGGTGCAGTCGTGTTGAGCGAAAATCCGGACTGATATTATGAAGCCGGAGATTGGAGCAAAAATCTAAATGCCGGAGAATACCTCGTTATCCACGCTTTAGCTGTTGACCCCACGCTGGAACGTAAGGGTGCGGGCAGATTCATTGTTGAACGGTGCATTGAACTTACCAAAGAAGGCGGCTATAAAGCGTTGAGGCTTGATGTGGTACCGGGCAATATTCCCGCCGAACGATTATATCAAAAAACCGGATTTACATTTGCAGGAACAAAAGATTTAAAGAGAAATACTCCCGAAGTCCCTGTATTTGACCTGTTTGAATTAAACTTTTAACCTCCGGCAAACAAACAAAGAAAGGATGATTTTCTTGACAAAATCAAAAGTAAAAATCCCACACGCCGTCATATCATGGTTCTTCCTGATGTATTTTTTGATACTGTTTGCCGAACGGCTGCAAAGTCTTCTTCGCGCGGTATCTGCAAATCAGTTTTTTATGGACACGTTTGAGAGTGTAGCGAGCATGATCGTTTCGCTTTCGCTTTTATCCGCCGTTGTGCTGCTTGTGTTATTCAATAAGCCTTTTTGGAAATCGCTGGGCGGCAAAGCGGAGCCTGATTACGCTATGATGACCGTCACGGCAGGCGTGATACTCGTATCGGGAATGATACACACGGAATACACCATACCGGCGATCCAGTTCGCGTCCTACGGCATGCTGATCGTCGCTATGATCCTCCGCGCGGTACAGCTTATGCCCGAAAGCAAAAACCGCTTCGGGCTATGGTATTCGCTGATTTACCTGACCGTTTTTTCAATGGCGATACCAGTGGTCTACAAGCATTATACGCTTACGAACGCAACGCTTTTTCATATTATCGAATACTGCGTTATGTTCGCCTTGGTATTCTCATTTACCTTTATGCTGCGCCGTTTGTTTTTAGGTCGCGGAGATAACCTTCTCTTATGGATCCCGTTCGTGATCATGGCAGTCGGAGATGCTGTCGTTCTTTGGATGGGCCGGACAGCAGAGGTCAACGCCTTCGTACTGATTTTCGCGGCACTCTCGGTCATCCTGTTTATTATCGGAAAAATCATTTTTGCTGTTCGTAAATAACAGACAAAATATAATGCTGACACCAACGTTTATCGGTGTCAGCATTTTTATGTCAACGCTGCCGAGTCCCGCGTACTCCGCGTCCTCAACGGTCGCGTCATTGAGCACCTCGCCGCCGCGCACCATGACCGACAGCTTCAGCTGCGGATATCGCTTTTTGAGCTGCTCCAAAAACAGCTTATCGAGCACGATCTCGCCGCAGTTATCCGCCAACAGCAGCATGCTTTTCGCGGTCTTGCACTGATCCGCGAACGCTTTAAAGGTCTGCAAATCTTTGTCTGACAGCTCGTCGCGCTCCAAAAGCGAAAGGAAGGTTTCCTCGTCCACATCACTCAACGCGCCGAAGTCAATGTAGTTGCCGGCGCGCGCATAGGAAAAAGCGTTCAGCAACGGATCGTCCGACCGGTTGATCTTCTCTCTCAACGCGTTCTCCGTAGAGAGCACGAGGTCATTATATTTTTATCTTTTTGTCACGGAAAGACGCGACGCTCCCGAAATATTTGAGGTATATCTGATTGAACCTATACACCAGTTACGGTGCGGGATCGTCATCAGTTAGATTATCTATGACCGCCTTTATCTCCGCCAGACACTCCTTGTTATCCGTCTTGCGAAGCTGCCTGTTATACAGGCACTCGGCGCAGCTTTTGATCACTCTCATATTACTCACTCCCGACTCATTCTGCTTTAATGATACCCGAAAATCTTTGGTTTGTCTATATATAAATGCATAAACACAAAGCGTGCAAGCAGTTTTTCTCCTTGCTTAGGTATCGGTATGATATAGACAAATCTGATTTTGTCTGTTATCATAAAAGTGAAAAACAAGATACTCGGAGGGAACAATATGATCATCAGACGTTTTACAGAGAATGACGCGGAAAAAGTATCATCACTGATAATCCGCACCTTAAAAACGACAAACAGCAAGGATTATTCCGAAGAGGCGATCAACGCTTTTGAAAGGCAACTGCAGCCCTCGCATATTTTAGAGCGTGCCGGTTGGACACATTTTTATGTTGTTGAGGATAATGATTCGATCATCGGCTGCGGCGCGATCGGACCTTATTGGGGCAGTGAAACCGAGAGCAGTCTGTTTACGATATTTGTTTTGCCGGAATATCAAGGTATGGGTATCGGCAGAAAAATCATTGAAACGCTTGAACAGGACGAGTATTTTCTCAGAGCAAAACGCATAGAAATTCCTGCGTCGATCACAGCCGTTAACTTCTACAGGAAATTAGGATATAATTATAAAAACGGCGTTGACCGCCCCGATGAGGAACAAATGTATCGGTTGGAAAAGTTCAGATAAGGTGAAATAATGGTAATAAGAGAAATCAAAGATAACAGAACGGAGAATCAAAAAATGAAAGGTTCTGTTTTGCCCGAAGTAATCCAAAAAGCTGTCGGAACAGAAAAATATACGGTTGATAAAATCGGGGAATCCACATCCGAGGTCAGGATATACGACAATTATGTATTGAAAATCCAGCCCCGAAGCCCGGAAACAGATAATGAATATCAATTTGTAAGATGGCTTAACCGTCGTCTGCCGGTTCCTTCCATACCGGCGTATGAGATTCATAACGGGTTTTCCTATACGCTGATGACCAAAGCCGAGGGCAAAATGCTTTGCGATATGGATTATCTTAAAACGCCTGAGCTTGTGATAGATATTGCGGCACGAGGGCTGAAAATGCTGTGGGAAACGGATGTGAACGATTGTCCGTGCAGTGTGAGCAGGCTTACAAACCGTTTGATGGCAGCCGAATACAATGTCGCTCACGGTCTTGTTGATATTGAAAACACAGAGCCGGAGACCTTCGGAAAAGGCGGCTTTAAAAATCCCGCAGAGCTTCTCGATTGGCTGAAAAACAACCGTCCTCCGGAGGATATCGTTCTGACGCACGGCGATTACTGCCTGCCGAATATCTTTGCCAAAGGGGATCGCATCAGCGGTTTTATTGATCTCGGCAAGGCAGGACCTGCCGACCGCTGGCAGGATATAGCGATCGCTATCAGAAGTTTAGATCATAATTTTGACGGCAGATATTTTAACGGTAAGCCTATATTTGATTTCAGACCGCAGATGTTTTTAGACGCTCTGAGAGTGGAAATGAATGAGGAAAAATACAGGTATTACTACTTGCTGGATGAGTTGTTTTGATAAAAGGACATGAGGTGCAAAATGGCAAAAACTGAATTATGGGATCTGTACGATAAAGAAGGAAATATAATGAGCAATATAAAAGACATGGAGCTTTCTGATATCGCCGAATACGCTGAATTGTTCGTTTCAGTTTTTAATGCCGAGCCGTGGAACGATTCATGGACAAAAGAAACGGCTCAAATCAGAATTGAAAATATGATGAAAACAGACACGTTCATCGGAAAGGCTCTTTATGCCGGCAACGAGCTGCAAGGACTAATCTGTGGACAGAAAAAGCAGTATTACAACGGGACGCATTTTCATATTGAGGAATTCTGTGTCAAAACGTCGGAACAAAACAAGGGCTTCGGAAGCGCGCTGCTGAAATCGTTGGAGAAGGCGTTGTCGGAAATCGGCGTTTCCAACATTTATCTGATCACCTCCAAGGGCGATAAAACGGAAGGCTACTACAGCAAAAGAGGATTTGTTTCTTCCGACAATATGATTTTGATGACAAAACACTCGTTCTGCGAAACGGAAAGTATATGATATGGAAGGTTGAGATAATACTTATGAAAAAACCCGAATGGATTTTCTTTGATATCGGCTCGACACTGGTTGACGAAAGTGCGGTCTATGAAAACAGGATCGAGGAAATAACGCAAAGTAATCATATCAACAGAAATGAGTTTGTCGAAAAGGTAAAACAGCGCGCCAAAACCAGCCCGAAGCCGATCGTGTCAGTCGCCGCAGAACACAGAGCCTAAAGCAGTTGAAGAAAAACCGGGTTATATAGTCAATAGTTTGGCGGAGATAACCGAATTATTCAGGTAAGATTGGATTGAAATAATGAAAACGCAATTCAGAAAAGCTACGCCCGACGACGCACAAAAAGTCTGGCATATCGTTTGGCACACCAATATTGATCTTCTGTAAGAAGAAAGGAACATGGTTATGATACTTTACATTAACTGCTGCGTCAGAAAAGAATCAAGGACAAACAGGCTGGCAAAAGCCGTTTTACAAAAGCTCGGCGAAGAATATACGGAGCTGAAGCTCTATGAGGAAAACCTCCGTCCGCTTGACGCGGAAGCCTTAAATAAGCGAACTGCTTTGGTTGAACAGGGCGACTACAGCGACAGGATGTTTGATTATGCCAAGCAATTTGCAAATGCCGATACGATCGTGATAGCCGCGCCGTATTGGGATTCTTCTTTTCCCGCACCGCTCAAAATCTATATCGAAAACATCTACGTCACGGGAATCCTCTCGGAATATGATGAAAACGGGATGCCGAGAGGATTGTGCAGAGCAAATCATCTCTACTACGTCACCACCGCCGGCGGTCCCTATGACCCGACCTACAGCTATGGCTATATCGAGAGCCTTTGCAAAACATTTATCGGGATCCCGAATACACACCTTATCAAAGCCGAAATGCTCGACATCATTGGCAACGACGCGGAGGATATACTGAACCGCGAAATAAAAAACCGGCAATAAAAAACAGCGTGCAGGCGGTGATTGCTCACTGCTTGCACGTTGTATTTCATCTGTTTGTGCTTGCTCATTTTTCCTCGACAAACATTCCCGTCAGCTTCGGGACGCCGAATCTTGTGGTAAACCGCTCGCATTTGCAGAGGAAGGAGTAGAAGATATGCCGTCCCTGACCGCTGAGGGCTTCATAATTTCCCTGTCCCTTGGACAGAATGACGTCCGCGTTGTCAAGGGCGCTTTTTGCTTCGTCCGAGAGCATTTTATACACCGTTCCCGAAACGCCGACTCCGCTGGAGATTATCTCGGCAACGCTGCCGAGTCCCGCGTACTCCGCGTCCTCAACGGTCGCGTCATTTAGCACCTCGCCGCCGCGCACCATGACCGACAGCTTCAACTGAGGATATCGCTTTTTTAGTTGTTCCAAAAACAGCTTATCGAGCACGATCTCGCCGCAGTTATCCGCCAGCAGCAGCAGGCTTTTCGCGGTCTTGCACTGATCGGTGAACGCTTCAAAGGTCTGCAAATCGTTGTCTGACAGCTCGTCGCGCTCCAAAAGCGAAAGGAAGGTTTCCTCGTCCACGTCGCTCAACGCGCCGAAGTCGATGTAGTTGCCGGCGCGCGCGTAGGAAAACGCGGTCAGCAACGGATCGTCCGATCGGTTGATCTTCTCTCTCAACGCGTCCTCCATCGAGAGCACGAGGTCGTTGTACTGTTTCTTTTCGTCACTAAAAGACGCGACGCTCCCGAAATATTTCAGGTATATCTGATTGAATTGATACACCAGATACGGCGCGGGATCGTCATCCGTTCGATTGTCAATGACCGCCCTGATCTCCGCCAGACACTCCTCGTTATCCGTCTTGCGAAGCTGCCTTTTATAAAGGCACTCGGCGCAGCTTTCGATCACTTGCATTATACTCACCCCGATTCTATGATAACCGTTTATGAACCGTCCGTCAAGCCTTGACTTTTCTGACGATAAGGTTACAATAGATTTATAAATCTTTTGAGGGAATCGCTATGATCTACTACATCGCCGACATGCACTTCGGGCATAAAAACATACTCAAATATGACAAGCGTCCTTTTGCCGATACGGAGCAGATGGACGAGGAGATCATCCGCAGGTGGAACGAGCGCGTTGGTGACAATGATACCGTCTATGTTCTCGGCGACGCGTTTTTCAAGGGCGAGGAAAGAAGCCTTGCCATCATGAAGCGCCTGAACGGTCACAAGCACCTGATCCGCGGAAATCACGACCGCAATAACGGCAAGCTGCTGAAATTATGGGAGTCCCTCAGCGAATATGAGGAGCTTAGGGACGGAGAGCGTTTGGTCGTGCTGAGCCATTACCCGATGATGTTCTACAATCATCAGCACGACGGCGCGGTGATGCTCTACGGTCATGTGCACAACACAAAAGAATGGGAGCTTGTTGAGAAATGGCAGCGGGAGCTGTGGCGCATCGGCATCCCCGCGAGAATCATCAACGTCGGCTGCATGATGGAATATATGGATTACACGCCGAGGACGCTGGATGAAATACTTGCCGCCAACACAAATGAGTATGAAACAAAAACGCATCAGGAGGTTTTATCATGATAACGGAATCCTACAGCGAGGAAAGAGAATCGCTGTTTTCACCGAGCACTTTTTTTGGCGAACGGAAACACCTCTGCGATACCGCGATCATCACCTTTTCGGGCAAGATCTTTCAGGCGGTCATCGACAGATACCCTCACCGCGAGGTCGCGTATATCGGCTCGGCAAACGGACACAAAGCGATCTATGCCGTTGATATCAACGGCATGGAGATCGTATTTTATTTGTCGTCGATCGGCGCCTGCCTTGCCGGAACCGAAATCATCGAAATGGAGTGGCAAACGGGCGTCAAAAGCCTGATCGTCTTCGGCTCTTGCGGCGCATTGGACAGCGAGGCGACCAACGGAAAATACATTGTCCCGACACAGGCGTACCGCGACGAGGGGATGTCCTATCACTACGCGCCGCCGTCGGATTACATGGACATCAAAAACGCCGACCGCCTTGCCCGCATATTGGAACAGCTGCGCCTACCGTTTGTCAAAGGGCGTGTCTGGACAACGGACGCGCCGTACCGCGAAACCAAAACAGCCGTTGAGAAAAGAAAAAGCGACGGCTGCATCGCGGTGGAAATGGAGCTTGCGGGTGTGCAGGCAGTCTGTGATTTTCACGGGCTCGAGCTGTACAGCTTCCTGATGACGGGAGACGTGCTCGACGGAGAAGAATATGAGGTCGAGGGCCTGTCGGAGGCAAATCATTGCCTTGATAATTTCCGCATCGCCGTGAAAATCGCGGAGATGATAGAAAGCGGTGAACCAAAACGAACCTGAAAAAAATCAGCGTGAAGCTGTCGTGGATGCTGCGGCACTGTCAGTCGCCGCGTTATATCGACCTCAACGGAGGTTGGGCTGATGCCGATGTCATCATCAAAGCGCTTCAAGAAAGATTCCCCGACTTTGACCGCGAGACGTTAGATTTGATTGTCGCTCAGGACGAAAAGGGGCGGTATTCTTTCGATGAAACAGGCGCGAAAATCCGCGCGAATCAAGGGCACTCGATACCCGGCGTAGTGATAGAAATGGAGTCGCCCGAACCTCCTGAATTTTTATATCACGGCACGACTTACCGTTTTCTCGACTCTATCATGAAAGAGGGCTTGAAGCCGATGTCGCGGCAATTTGTACACATTTCGCCCGATTATGAAACAGCCGTAAAGGTAGGCAGCAGACACGGCAAGCCGGTTATACTAAAAATACGTGCAAGGGATTTTAAGAACGACGGCAACGAGCTATACCGTTCGTCAAACGGCGTGTGGCAGGCAAAATTCGTCGCACCCGAATACTTTACGATTTGCTGAAAAACAGCGTGCAGGCGGTGATTTCTCACTGCTTGCACGCTGTTATCCATTCTGATTAAGTTGTCATAATCAATCCTCAATTGTAACAATATGACCTTTCGTACCAGTGTATGTGTAATGTTGCTTGCTGTGTATAGATTGATATGGTACGGTAATGGTTAAAGGAGTTGATTACATGAGTATTCTTGATGAACTTTACTACGGAAACATAAATATCAGTGAGCGCGACGTTAAAGTATACGTTTTTCAAATAATATTTCAAAATAGTATTTTCAATTTTCAACTTATATTTCCTCACACAAATCCCGGTTTGTCGGGGTCATATTCTTTAGCTCTTGTACAGAAGAAGTATTCCGACGCGGTCAGTTAATCAGAGAAGCAATAACCGCCGTCTCCTTGAGGATATCCCCGTGTAGTTTTTCATAATCGCCGGGCGTTTTGCTCCGGAGAAGCTCGGTCAACTCGCACACGGGAGCGGCGATCGGATCAAGCGCAAGATTGTTTACCCCGCCCTTCCACTTGTGAGCGACTTCAAACGCGCGGTCAAGATCGCCTTCCTTCAAAGCCGCGCCGAGCGCGTCGGCTGAGATCTCCTGTATACAGATCTTTACAAGGCGCAGATAAAGCGACTCGTTGTTTGCGCAGCGGGACAATCCCTTTTCGACGTCGGCGCCGTATTCCTTCAGTTTTCCAACGGTAAGCATATAGTATTCCTCCGATAAAGAATTATTTACACGAGAACAGGCTGTTTGACTTTGATGAACTTTTCAAATTCATCTGCGGGAAGCGGACGTGAAAAATAATACCCCTGGATGATATCGCACCCCATCCGTTTCAATACGGAGACCTGCTCGGCGGTCTCGACGCCCTCGGCTATCGTCGGGACGCCGAAGGAATCCGCAAGACGTATCATCGCTTCGAGCAATCTCGTGTCGATACGTTCTCCAAAAGCGCTCCGAATAAACTGCATATCAAGTTTAAGAGCGTCGATCGGCATATACGACAGCATGCTGAGAGACGAATAGCCTGAACCGAAATCGTCTATTTCGATCTTAAATCCGAGCTTGCGTAGTTTTTTCACCTTCTCAACGATATGGTCCGAGTTTTCCGTATACGCGGATTCCGTGATCTCAAGCAGCAGTTCTTCAACGCTCAGTCCGTTTGCTTTGACGATGCCTAGAAGCCTGTCGGTGAGGTCCGGATCATATAGGTCTATTCGGGAAACGTTCACCGATACCGGTATGGAAACGTTGAGCCGCTTTTTCCAGTCGCTTAACTGCGCAGCCGTTTCGGACCATACGTAACGGTCGAGCTCCTGTATCAGTCCGTTCTTTTCAAACAGCGGTATAAACGTGCCGGGGCTGACCACGCCGAGCTTCGGGTGTTTCCAGCGAACAAGCGCTTCGGCGCTGCTCAGAACCGGCTCGTCCCCGCGCACGTTGAACTTTGGCTGATAAAATACGACAAATTGCTTGTCCCGAATGGCAGCCGAAAAATCGTTTATCAGCCGGTCGGCAAGCATCTCCGCCTCGCGCATAGAGTTATCGTAAATACCTATGGGGCTTGCCAGATTGTCCCATACGCTGTCCGACGCCATTTTCGCACGGTCGAATCGGCGCTCGATGTCAAGCGTTTTGTCCGCGTCGGAGTAAACGCCCATTCTGAGCCGAACGTGATTTTCACCGTCTCCGAGCGGTACGGAAAGAGCGTTCAGAATAACGCCGTAATCCGCACGATGCGGGCAATAGATCATAAACTTATCCGCGTAGCTCCGGCAGACGATGCCTCCTGCTTCGTTTACGATGTCGAGCGCCTTTCTTGCAATGTTTTTCAGGATCTCGTCGCCGTGCGTTTTGCCAAAGCGGTCGTTGATCGTGCGGAAGCGGTTTATATCGAATACGATCGCGTCCGTCGGCGCGTCTTTGTGATACAGATCGAGCTGTTCCGCGTAGCGATAGAAGAACTCTTTGTTATACAGCCCCGTAAGGTGATCGCGTTCCGTAAAACGCAGTATATCACGGTTTTCAAAAAGTTCTACCGTTCTGAGAATACGGGCGAGAACGACTTTTGAAGCCGGATAGGGCTTCGGAATAAAGTCGACCGCGCCAAGCGACAGACATTCCACTTCCGCCTCGCTGTCGGACGTCATAACGATTACCGGCAGACGGGAATACGCGGGAACGCTCCTGATTGTTTTCAGAACCTCGATCCCTTTTATGCCGGGAAGATTCAGGTCGAGCAGAACGATGCTCAGCGTTTCATACCGCTCGCTGATGATTGCGAGCGCCTCCTCGCCGGTCTCTGCGACGGTCAGGTCGTAGGTACCGCTCACGCTTTCCCTGATCATCTCCTGATTGATGATATCGTCCTCAACGAGCAATATCCTTCTTTTTTCCCCGGAGAACCGTAAATTTGATTGATTATCGGTCATATCGTTTTCCTCCGTGCTGCTAAGCGCAGCGGCACCCACACGTGTTTTCCCGCAGACTTCACGATTCGGTTCTGTTGTTTTTTTCCCAGATCAACTCTTCGAGCGTCTTATACAAATGTACCGACTCGACCGGCTTTGACAGATGTGCGTTCATACCCGCCTGAAGCGACCGCTGAACGTCCTCGTCGAAGGCGTTCGCCGTCATTGCGACGATGGGCACCGTCTTGGCGTCGGGCCTTTGCAACGCACGTATCGCTCTCGTCGCTTCGAGTCCGTCCATTTCGGGCATACGCACGTCCATCAGGATTGCGTCGTAATATCCCGGCTCGCTCTTCTCAAACATTTCTACGGCTATCTTGCCGTTTTCGGCGTGGTCTACCGACGCACCTTTCAGATCCATCAGCTCTTTTACGATCTCTGCGTTGATGATGAAATCTTCGGCAAGCAATATACGTCGGTCTTTCAGATCGGCGCGCCTCTTTTCGTTCAGTGCGCTCATACTGTTACGTCTGGCGATCCTCATGAATTCGTCGATGACAGACGAGGCAAAAAGCGGTTTTGCGATGAAGCTGTCTACGCCGATGTGGAGCGCCTCGTCCATGATCTCGTCCCAGTTATACGCCGTCAGGATGATCACTGTCGTCTCGTTGTCGTAACGCTTGCGTATCTCCTTTGCCGTCTCGACGCCGTCCATATCGGGCATTTTCCAGTCGAGAAGCACAAGGTTATACGGTTCGTGCTTGGCATGACAGACTTCAAGCATCTCAAGCGCTTCGTTGCCGCTCGTACAGGTATCGGTTCTGATGCCGGATTCTTCAAGCACCAGCCGCGCGTGCTCGCAGGCGATCAGATCATCGTCAACAACGAGAACGTGCATATCTTTTGTGCTGACCGTATCGATCTCGGTATGCGGATTTTCGCAGTTATTCAGAGTGACAACGACGACAAATTCCGTGCCGACGCCTTTTTCCGATTCGAGCGTGATCGTACCGTTCATCAGCTCGACAATGTTCTTTGTGATAGCCAGACCGAGACCCGTGCTGCCGTATTTGTTATTGCGCGTGCCGTCCTCCTGCGCGAAGGAATCGAACACCTTCGGAAGGAACTCTTTGCTGATGCCGATACCGGTATCCTTCACGGAGAACCTCAGGGTGGACCGACCGTCGTAATCGTTTGTTTTTTCAATGGACAGCGAAACGCTTCCGGGCGAATTGGTAAACTTCACTGCGTTGCTTAAAATATTGACGAGCACCTGTTTTAATTTCATATCGTCGCCGATATAGTAATCGTCAACGTGTCCGTTGATATGACATTCAAACGCGAGTCCTCTTTCGCTGCACTGCGCCATGACCATCGTATTGATCTGTTCCAGCATTTCGCGGAATGAGAATTCTTCCTTGCGCAGGACAAGTCTGCCGGATTCGATACGGCTCATATCAAGGATATCGTTGATCAGCGCGAGCAGGTGCTTGGCGCTTCCGCCGATCTTCTGCAGGTATTCCCGCGTTTTGTCGGAAAGCGTTTCATCGCGCAGAGCGAGACTGTCAAGTCCTATGATCGCGTTCATCGGCGTTCTGATCTCGTGACTCATGTTGGAGAGGAACACCGTTTTTGCGTTGCTCGCCTCTTCCGCCACGGTCAGCGCTTCGGCCAGCGCCTGACTTTTAGCCATCGTTTCGCGCATCTCCGCGTCGATAACCGTAAAACCTACGCCTACCGCGTGGACGATATGATCGGATCTGTCCGCCGGGTGACGTACGCCCGCCATACGAAGCATTTCAAAGTATGCGTTATCGCCGTGTCTGGCAAGATAGCGGAAAGCAACGATATTTTCTTTTGCGAGCATCTCGCGGATATTGTCGATGTTAATGTATTTAAGGAACTCCTCGCGGTAATCCTTATCCACGTGGGCTTCGGCGTAATAACGAAATCTTTCTGTGAATTTGAAATGTATCCCCTCGGGAGTCTGGTCGCTGTCGTTCGGATCTGAGCGGTAGCACACCCCGTCGTCCGCGTCGAGATCGACGTAATAGACGTTGCGGTAATCCGACGCCATCGCGGTGATCATACTGTCCTGCTCCTTATGACGCCGCTCCTCCGCCAGAAGCTCCTCCTGAAGCTCGATCCGCTTCTCAAGTTCCTCCTGCTTGCCTCTCGCCTCGGCTTCCGCAGTCTCGTGCGCAAGGTTGAGGTTCGCGTTCTTTCTCGTCTGATAAATGATAAAGACGAACATTGCGAACAGGAGCAAAGCGACAACGCCGGATATCAACGCGCTTCTTGAAACGATACGGTCAGAAACAGGGCTGATCTGTTCGGAGATCACGCTCTCGCGGATCAGGTACGTGAGCAGCCAGTCGGTGCCGCTTACGGGGACGTAACTGAGCGTTTCGCGGATCCCTTTGTAGGTAAACGAGACCTCGCCTCTTTTGCCGGATTGAAAACTGTCGATAAACGAAGCGTACGAATAACCGTTTTCATATTCCGCATTCTTCATGGCGTCAAGCAGATTGTCGTCCGCCGAAAGACCGCCTAAGACCGTGTTGCTTAAAGCGATACCGTCCTTCGTATAGATATTGCAGAACGTCGCGCCGTCGCTTCCGGAGTACATCGAAGCGCCGGCAAGCATCACCTTGATATCGATCTCCATAAAGCAGACCGACAGCGTCTTTCTTTCAAACGGAATGGTTACCGGTACGGCTATGATGACCTTTTTTTCCGTGCTTTGCGGATTCAAAACGGATATTTCCGGTTCCGATATGGTTTTGTAATTAAAACCGTATTCGTCGATATTGCTTTGCGTGCCTGTTGCGGTGTAGATCAGACCGTCGGTGTCGACGAAAGCAAACTTGTCAAGCTCATACAGTTTTTTCATTCGGGACTGATACGCTTCCAGATGCGCTTTGTCGCGAAGATCCTCTTCCGTCAGAAGATCTATGGCGACGCGGATCGTATTGATGTTGCCGTTAAGATTGTTTTCCACGACCTGTTCGCGGCGTCCGGCAAGCTCGTCAAGATAAAGCAGACTGACCGTCCGTACAGCCGTATCCGTATCGTTTTTTGTTCTTTGCCCCATCCAGAGAGTTCCTAGTACGAGGAGCAATACTATGAACACGCCGCAGACCGTTATGATCACGACGGTTTTTTTCTTAAAATTCTTCATGTTTAAAACTCCTGTTTTTTACTTTACGGCATAGCGATCATTTGGTTTTTTCTTCGCGCTTGATATATCTCAACCCAACGTCATAGCCGAACGCTTCCATCATCTGAATAAAGGTTTTGTTGATAATCCCGCCCGGTTTTTTGATCAACCGGTTCACGTATGACGAGGGACTGCCGATCGCTTCTGCAATTTTCAACTGCGTGGTCCGGTTTTCGATGCATTTGGTCTTTACGGCTACCTCAACGTTGTTGATCAACATTCGGTTCACCTCGTTTGCAATAAATTATCTAAGCTGATAATTAATTATACTTCAAGAATTCTTTGAAATCAATGGGTTTAACGAAAAATCATCCGCGCAGGGATGAGGTTTAAATGCGCGAGGTCGATTTGGAGGTCGATAAGCTAAAATATCAAAAACCGGTTTTCGTATATGATAATCTAACCCGAAATAAATGTGAGGTTTTGAATGAGATCCATCAGCAGAAAAAGCATTAGAAAAGCGGACAGTCACATGGCTGTCCGCATAATATATACCGTTTATTTACCAATCATCGTCGTCATCGTCCCACGATGAGCCGAAGCCGCTGTTATTATCATTCCACGATGAGCCGAAACCGCTGTTATTATCATTCCACGATGAATGAAAGCCGTGATCGTCATCGTCGTCATCCCAGCCGGATACCATGTGCAGCTCGCCGGAATCTATATCCATCGCCATGTTGTCTCCCACGCGCATCATCATGTCGCCGTCGGAGTCCATTCCCATATCGTCTGAAAAATCAAAGCCGTGTTTACCTTTGAAAATATCGAAAAACATATTTATTCCTCCTCGTCATAGTTTTCTAAAATGTAAATCAGCATTTTAAATGCCGCTTTTTTCTTAGCTGCTTTTTTGGAATTGGATTTACTTGAAAAATCATCATCAAAATCGTTAATACTGCAAGTCACTGTCCATTCGGGATTGCCGTCTTTATCGTGGGTTTCCGTATATTTATACTCGGGCAAGTCAAAATAATCCCGCCGCGCAAGTATTTCAAGCTGATTGATTGCCATTAATTCGCTTGGTTCTTCTATTTCATCTTTAATGGAAAACCAAAGATGATTCTTTTTTAAGTATTCATATGCTGTTTTGCAGGCACTTTTTCTCGCTCCACTTTTTGATTTACCATAACCAAGAAAAAACGTTCCCAAATCGCCCAGCTTCATCAGGCAATAGTATTGTTGTGCGTTTACCCAATAAGGATCCCGAGCTTCCTTACAACTAATAACTCTTCCGTTAACTCTCAGCTTATTGCTATACCCATATCTAGCAGTCTCCCTATCATAATAGAAATAAGGAACCGCTCCTTGTTTTTGAAGCGTCCACTTCTGAATCAGCGAAACAAAGTTCTCTCTGTCATCGTCAAACAAATAACTCTCGGGTTCGTGCATTGTTTGGAAAACTTCAAGCAGCTTTGCCGAATCCCAATTGCAATCAAGTGCGACCGCGCCGAATATAGCTTCAAACAGATCCTCTCTGACAGACTCTTTTTCATCTACCCTGTTTTTTCTGTCGCCTTCACCCATAATCAGGTAGACAGATAAATCAAGCCAATCTATGCGATCTGCAAGTGCGCTCCGTTCCACCAAACGCCGTTTTAATTCCGTCAAATCGCTTTCATTAAGATTTGATTTGAATTGACTTTTTTCTCCATTCATAAAACAGTACTCTTCCGTCAGATAACGTACAACAGCTAAATCCAGCGCCTTGTCTCCGATAAACTCCAGCACCTCGTTGTTTTCGCCGCCGTTTTCCTCGGAATACGACCTTCTGGTGAAAGCCTGCTCAAGCAAATACGGATTTTTAAACCGATAACCGATTTGCTCCTGAATGAATGCTTTTTGACTTTCGTTCATAAAAAAACACCTCTCTGTAAATTATACAAAAAGGCACAAAAAAGTCCAACAAGCTATACTTCCTCCCGGGAAAGCAACGTTGTCAGACAAAACAGATTAAATTTAATTCTTTGTTAAAATATGTTTACTAAGGTTCACTTGCATAAACGGTAATAAACAGTTGAAAACAAAGCTGAAAATTTAAAAAGCCATGCCCTTTTGCTGCTTTTAGTATAGCAAATCAAAAGGGCGTTGTCAATCATTATTTCTCGTCATAAATCAAAATCTTCATCCTGTTCCTCGCCGTCGCCGAACACTTCATTTAGCCAATCGTAAAACTCGTCATCCGGCATATCATCATATTCGCCGCGGTATCCTTCCATGATCGGTTTAAGTGCTTGTCTGATTGTTTCGCAATCCGCGAGCAAATCATCTGCAACGAATTCAGGGATAGCTTTTGTTTCCTTCAACAGCTCAATATAGTAGTCTTGATTCGGTTGCTTCTTCTGAGCTGTTTTTATTATCTTTTCCACAGCCGACAAGCAGACCGGCGCAAAGCGCGAGCGCGGCAAGAATCGTCAATAATTTCTTAAACATAGTAACCTCAGCAATAAAACTTACTGTACTATCTTATTTTTTGGGAACAACCGGCAGCTCGAAAGGATCGCTCGTCGGTTGAGGTGTTGTCGGATCGGGAACGGTAACCGTTTCGTTAATATGATAAATATTTTCAAACTCCGCCAGATACCGCTGAATCCGTGTCGCGTCGTCAATATTAAGCCCGTTGCCGTCCACGTCGGCGGCTTTGATACGATTGCCGCTGAGACGATCAATGTCGGCAAGGTGCCGTTGGATCGTCGTAACATCCTTGATATTCACATTACCGTCGCCGTCCGCGTCGCCGCGAAGATAACCGCCTGCGGCAGATACCGGCAGGCTAATAACGATAGCAGCAAACAAACAAATCACAGCAAAAGCTATCACAACTATTCTTTTCATTTTCAAACCTCCGGAATCTACTTTATACTTTTATTCACGTCGCTGTCTGACGGAGCAAAATGTTTGACCGCTTTGTACTCGGAAACAAGGCGCTTTGGGTGTCTTACAACACCCTTTGCCAACCGATAAACCGGCAAGGCGGGTAATAAGAATTTATGTCGGTAAAAAAACGGAAAATACTTTTCCAAATCTTTTTCCGACAAAACAAACGCGCGGCGAAAATAATAGTTCCATACTGATTTTTTGCCGCCGTCTTTTTTGTAATATTTTGATACCCTATATTGTACTGCGCTTTTTTCGGTTCCGAAAACACCCGAACCCGCAAAGTGTTCCAGCTCGGCTTTCTCTTTCTGTGACAAGTCGGAGCCGGTAAACACTTTGTCTGCAAGAGTATGTATACCGCGTTCAAAAGCTGTCAGTTTCAGCTTTTTCAGCTCAGCGTCCCGATAAGCTATGTCAAGCGCGTCACCGTGCTTTTTATAAAAGACAAAAACATCGAGCAGAGAACGCAAGCCGGTTCCTGTGTACTGATAATGCTTGTATATATGACAGATCAGATACACATAAAAATCCTCGTCCGTCATTCGGTATCCGTATTGCGTACCCTGAATCGGGATCGCTCTCTCCCAAACACTTTGGAAGTATGCGGCATACAGCGGATGGGATTCTTTATCAAACAGGCGGTTGTGCATTTCAAACACAAGCGACGGGGGTTTCGTAAAGACAACGTCGTGATCTTTCTGATAATCTCCGCCGGAATAGCCCAGCCTGAGCATTATCTGCTTTACCTCATCCATGCGGGAGCTGTCGACCAAAATGTCGATATCGGTCATTTCGCGCATGGCGGATTTGGGATAATCGTCTTTTAGCAGGCTGCCTTTCAGCGGCAAATAACGTATCCCTTTGGATTCTAATTCCCGTGTGATCACCGCGCGTTCAACCTCGAATAATGTCAGTTTACGTATCGCATTCTTTTTGACTTGGTCAAAGGCGTAAGGCAAAGGTATAGTCTTTTCAAGCGCAAAGGCGACGGCCGCAGACAGCATATGCTTTTGGGACAGAGAAAGAATACCGCGCAGATCCAACGCTTCGACCCTTTCATAATCGGGCTTTTCGGTATTCACGGCACAGGATACGAGATAGACCATATCCATCGTCATTCTTCGGAAGTATTCCTCCGGCGTTTCAACAGGAAAGGTCCTGCCGTCCCTGACGATCTGCGTCAGCACGCCGATGATATGCCTGTCCGTGATACCCTTTTCGATAAAGTCGCGGTTGTCGCCCTTCATCATATATTTGCCGTTTTTGATCTTAACGATACGGTGCAGCACATATTGTCCGCTGTCGCGCTTATACAGCGGTACGTCGCCGACCTTCAGCGGCTTTTTTACGGCTTCGATCACCAGCAGATTGCCCTCGCGGATGACGGGATTCATGCTGTCGCCCACATTGGTATAGACCAGCCTGCCCTGCTCGGCGATGATCTCCTCAAACTTCTTATTCATCTATTGCGCCGATCTCTCTGAAATTTTGGATTGCTTCACGAACGTCTGCCTCGATAACAGCTCTGTCGCCGTCAAAGCGCGCGCAGAGGTTATCGACGATATTCTGCTCTGTTGTTTCGCTCGACAAGCAGTCAACAATAGCCGCGAGCGTCTTGTTGCCCTGCACCAAGCCGTGGAACTGCGCGCCGGTTGTCGGAACGATGACCGTCTGACCGTCGAGCTGATAATATACAAAGCTGCTGTTCAGTTTCATTGATAACGCTCCTTGATACAAACATTCAATAAAAATCAACTATATGATTCCTATTGAATATCGGTATGGTTTTTGCGCCGCCGTTTAGTGTTTTGCGGCCAAACGGCGGCGCAAATGGTAATTTACAGGGATTCTTGTTCAGCAATCAACAGTTTGCCTATCAAAAAGAATCAAGGCTTGTTAGGCATCTCCCACGGATTTTCGGGATTAAAGCCCACAGGTTCAACACCCGAGGTCGTGATAACATCCTCAATGTCAATGGTTGTCACGTCCATTTGCAGACGCTCGTAAGTTTCTTTATTCATATTCATGTACGTCCTTTCTGTCAGTTCTGGGTGACATTCGCGCCGGCGATGGTGATAATTTTTTGGGTATCGTCTTTTGCAACAACAACAAATGCATTACCCTCAACACCGTCCACGACAGGATATAATTTCAAGTTTTCATTATAATCCTCAATGAAAACGTTTGGTTGCGGATAGTGTGTTCCATAGGTACCCATGCCGTATTCACCTGCGTTAAAATTATAATCACCGTTACGGACAACAATACCGTCGCGACTTTCTGTGCCGTATGTCCCGCCTGTCAGAACAACTTTATAATCATTATCAGCAGCATATTCTACACCTTTGGCAATATAGTCACCGACGTTTAGTGTGGAGAAATCTTCGATAGATCCGCTGCTGAAGACTTCGTTCTCAGCCGGAGCCGGAGCCGCGTCAAAGTACGCGTTCGCAGCCTGGTTGTAGAGGAACAGAGCCTTTGCGAGGTTCTTCTGCTGTTCGGTCATGTTGGCGCTTTCAATAACCGCCTTGACATAATCGAGCGGAGAGTAGTTGAAGGTGCCGTCGTCAACGGTGAAGCTCTGCTGATCGTCAAGATTCGCCGCGGGAATGTCCGCGTGGTCTACATAGTAATAGTAGTCGGACAGATTGCCGCTGAAGCCCTTACCGTCCAGCGCGCCGACCGTCTTTGACGCGGGCGTGAAGTAAAGGCGCAGGGTGTTGTTCTGCAGATAGATCAGGGAGCTGGTATAGAACTCCGCGTCGAGCGCTGTAGCGACCTCGTTCAGATCGGAAGCTATACCGTTGATCTTAGCGGCGACCGCCTTGGCGGTAACGCCGGAGTAATCGGCAGCATCGTCAAGGTTGCTGTCTGCGCGGTCGGGGTGCTCGTTCAAAGAGGAAGCGAACACGGTCTGAGCTTCACCGCCGTAGTGGAGCATAGCCGCCGCCAGCGCTTTGAGCTGTTCGGGCTTGTTCTTGTTGTCATAAGCTGCGGGGTTCGCAAATACCTTCTCGGCGTATTCCCGTACGCTGTATTCGTCTGTATCCACCGGTTCACCGTTAACATAGAGAGTCGCGGTGATGGTGTGCGCCATCTGAGCGGCTACCACGTTGCGGGTTACCTTGTAGCCGTCAGCTGTGGCGGTCGCGGGAACATCAACAGTAGTTTCTTTGCCGTCACAGGTGAATTTCACGGTCTTGGTTCCGGCGTAGGCATCAAGAACAGCAGAATCCAGATAGAAGTTCACGCCGATGTCGCCGCCGAGGGTGACGGAATGAGCGACAAAGAGGGGTTTTGCTTCAGCCGTAAAGACCGCGGTGTAGGTGACGTCGCCTGTCACGGGCGGCAGATCATCTACGCCGAGGACGTAGGTGGTAGTGCCGTCGTCCCATGCCGCGAAGGTGTAGGTAGCTTTCATGTCCTCGGGTCTTACCGGAGTTTCGCCGTCATAGGTCGGGGTTGCGCCTTCGGCTACGTTCTCGTCCTTTTCAAGCTCTGTGCCGTTCCAGTTCTTCCATGTGACGGTGTAGGTGGGCGCGGGAGCAAACTTCGCCGTCAGGGTCATATCCTCGCTGATGCTCTGATAGCTGAGAGCAGCGTCGGAGGAGTAGAGGGTATCGCCGTTGTACCAGCCGGTGCAGATATAACCCTCGTCGGGTATCGCGGTGATCACACCGGTGTTGTCGGCAGAGGGATAGAACGAAACCCTGCCGCCTGTGGCGATATTGATCGAACCGCCTTCTACAATATTACAAGTGTGACCGTCAACAATAGTGGCATTGGAGCCGTTAATAATATTACAAGGAGCGGGTATTTCAGTAATATTGCTTGCATCGGTCGCGTTGCCGAAGGTGCCGTTGTCCATCACGACCTTGCCGTTCTCGCCGACGTTGAGGATGAGCATTGCAGGAGCGGGTGCAGGCTCGGTCGCTACGATGTATAATTTATCTAAGTTTTCAGGGAGTGTAAGAGTGAAAGTCTTCACATAAAACGTTACATTGTCGCTGAACCCTGCTTCTGAGCCGGGGACTTCTGAGCTATTGCTTAGAGTAGCAGCGATCTCCGTTCCGGTCTGATCATAGAACTTATACGAATATTCCTTTGCGTCAGCCAGCCTAATCATTCCGGAGTCGAATGCAACGTTTATGGCGCCGTCTAAGAGAGAAGAATAATCGCTGGCATCGTCAGGCATAAACGGAACATTGGCAAAGTTTCCGGAATCAGCTTTTTGATAGGTACAATCCTTGATGACCTCGGGGAGTGGCTTCGCAGTCTCGGTAAACTGTGCGGTGTAGGTCACGTCGCCGGAGACCGCGGGGAGAGTGTCGGAAAGACCGTAGGTGGTGTTGCCGTCGCGCCAGCCCGCGAAGGTGTAGGTGTTGGTTTCGTCCTCCGCTTTGGTGGGTACTTCGCCGTCATAGGTCGGGGTTGTGCCTGCCGCTACATTATCGTCGGTTTCAAGCACATCGCCGTTCCAGTTCTTCCATGTGACGGTGTAGGTCGCGGTAGCGGGAGCAGGAACATAATAGGTCGTGTTGATGTCCGGGGTTCCTGTAAATTGACCGCCGGTGCCCGCAAACATATATGAGAGTGCATCAGACGCCGAAGTTCCCTCGCCTGTGGCCGGGATCCTGTATGCGGCTGAATATGTAATATCACCAAAGGTACCTGCCTGGTCAGAAATACAAATCTTCGAGCAGCCATAAAACATATTGCAGTAGCATTCTGCCGCCAGCGTTGTCGCAGGAAGCGCGGGGAGTTCGGTCAGGCTCGTGCAGCCCACAAACATACTGTCGTAGCAGCCATACGCCAGATTTGTTGCAGGCAGCTCGGGGGCTTTGGTCAGGTTGGTGCAGCCGGAAAACATTCGGCAGTAGCAAGAATCCTCCAGCTCTGTTTCAGGCAGCTCCGGTGCTGATGTTAATCCGGTGCATCCCAAAAACATAGAATCGAAGCAAGAGTAGGTCAAGCCGTGGACCATGTCGCAAATGAGCCGCAGCGACATGACATTACCGCTGCACGCTACTGTTCCGGTGAGCGAAACGTGATTACTGTAATTGAATGTAGTATCTTTTCCGCTAAAACGAACATAATCGCCCGCGTCTTCGAGCGTGATCGGCGTGCCGGGAGTATAATCGTTCAAACCGGTTCCATTCAGATCATACTGAAAATCACTGCCGGAATAAACATTCAGCGTAACCGTAGCGCCGGCTTCTTCCGCCGTGAAGGTCAGATAATCATACTCCGACAGAACATCGCCGAATGCCGCGCTCGCCGAGAGCGGCACGATGGTGAACAGGCTGAATACCATGATGAGTGATAACAGGATGCTCACGGGTTTTTTGATTTTTGAAATCATAGTAATTCCTCCTTTTTTTCAAATTGAAAGTTGAAAATTGAAAATTGCGGGTCGCTTTGCTCCGATTTATATTCCGGTGCGGGCAGAGCCGACCCTCTATTTCCATTTTTATAACAAGTGCTTATTTAGTTCTGTCCGCTGACCGCGTATGATTTTTATACCGAACATCGGCTGTTGCCGAACAAATAAACAAATGGTTGCTATTGTTCTTTTGAACAAAAAAATTACATAATCCTCCGATTTTATTTTACAATAATGTTTAACGAAATTAAAGGGGGGTTCCAGAATGGAAACATTTTTTTACAGTTTTTTTCTTTCGGCTATTGACATTTGTCTATAATGTTATTAACGAAAAACAGCACAAACAAAAAAGGCAGCACCGCAAATAAGCACGAGGTGCCGCCTTATACTAATCTCAGATAAAAAGTGGACAAAGATTTGCAAGGATATTTTTCGCAAGACGAGGCGAGGGACGCCGCAAGGCTGGCGCCTTGCAAGGGCGACAACGAAGTATTGCGGAAAACAGACCGCAAAGATTGTCTGTTTTTTTATTTGAGTTTAGTATTAAACGCCACGCGTTTATCGTTTGCCTTATTTGCCTGTCAGGGGTATGGTCACCTTGACCGTCGTGCCGCCTTCCTCGTGCGGCGTGATCTTAAGCGTGCCCTTGCACAACGTTTCGAGCCGCTGTCGGATATTGTTCAGCGCGATATGCGGCTCATTTTCATCGGAGGGATCATACTTTGCTACGTCGTTCTTAACGATGATTTCGCTGCCGCCCTTTATGCAGCGGGTTATAACGGAAATATGAAGCGGATCGCCGTCAGGATCCATGCCGTGCTTGACCGCGTTTTCCACAAGGGGCTGTAATGTAAGCGGAGGCAGACGGAATTGTGTATGCGGAGTATCGAATTCCACAAACAGCCTGCCCTCATGCTGAGCCTGCTCTACGGCGAGGTAGGCGCGGGTGTGCTCCAGTTCATCACGGAAAGGAATGGTATCCTCGCTCGCGATCGCGGTGAAATTCTTGCGCAGGTAAGAGGTGAAATCCAGCGTTACCTGCTGTGCTTTATCCGAATCCTGCTTGCAGAGGTAGTAAATGCTCATCATGGTGTTATAGATGAAATGCGGCCGCATTTGCAGAACATTGATACTCGATTTTTGCATAGCGATCTCACGCGCCTGAGCTACCTGTCTGTCCATTTGATCCATAACAATAATCAGCAGCATAATCAGCGCCGATACAGCCGAGCCGAGCACCGCCATGAGCACATCCGAGTAAAACATCTGCACTACCATACACAGAAGCGGAACCAGAAAGTACACCGTGAACGCTATGCGGTATCTTCGGGATAATTCCGCTCGGTACCTAAACAGCGCGAACAGATTGACAACCATAAGCAGTACAAGCGGAACCAGCAGAACAGGATACAACGGCCCCCTAAAATACTCGTTGTCGGGGGTATAATAGTATATCCATTTTGTGAACTGAGCGATCACAAGCAGAATGAAGTAAACGCCCCATAGCGAAACGGCGAAATAAACGAAAGGATTTTTACGCTGCTGTTTTTCGGCGCAGAATAGTAAGAAACTGTTAAGAACAGGCAATATCATTGACGAGAACAGCGACTCACAGAACAGGAAAAAGTATGAAACAAACACATTCCCGTTCTCTTCCGGGATGTTCCACAGCACAAGATTGCTCACGGTATACGCCGTAAGCAGTGAAAAAACAGTGACCAAATAATTTTTGTAAACCTGTTTGGTATAACGGGCGCTGATAGACAGTATCAGTCCGATTACCGCTATTGCAGTCGCCGCTCCCGCTATGCAGATATTTGCGTAGGTATTCACTGCCATCTCAGTTAAGCCCCCTTATAGGATAACGCAGGCGACTAAGCTGCTCTCTTACGCCCTCGACGGTCAGCGGCTTCAACATAAAGCCGCACGCACCCGTGCTCCACGCGTCAAAGGAATAGTCCCGATACGCGGTCAGATACACCACGTTGAGCCGCGGATTGACGTTAAGCATTTCGCGGCACACTTCCAGACCGCTGATTGTTCCCATCTCTATATCGAGGAACACGAGCGCCACACGGTTTGCCTTTATGTATTCAATCGCGTCCTTCGGTTTTGTAAAGGCAGCAACCGAGGCGTTCGGCATCACCTCCTGCAAGATGGGCAAGCCTCCGCTTAGGATGATCTTGTTGTCATCCACCATAATGACGTTGGGACAATCGTCGCTCTGTTCAACCGCGGCGAAAAGTATACTGCCGTCCACGCCCAAAACCTTTGCGAGTCGAGAGATCATCATCGCGTCAGGTAAACGATTGCCCGATTCCCAACGTGATACCGTGGCTCTGGTAACGTACACCTTATCCGCTAATTCCTGCTGTGAAATTCCTTTTTCTGTTCGCAGTTTCTTTAATGTATCCGAAAAGAATTGACTCATTTTTATGCTCCGTCGCTTAGTTATAATACTTTTTTATCATTATAAACTAAATCCGAACAAAAAAACAATAGTTTTATGGAAATTAGGCGTTTCCATTCTGGTAACATCCCCTTGACAAAAGCATATTATCATTTTTTCGCTTTATGTTCAGGGCGGCAGTCGAGATATGTCGCGCCCGAATACTTTACGATATGCTGAAAAACAGCGTGCAGGCGGCGATTTCTCGCTGCTTGCACGCTGTGTTTTTATTCTGCCGTAAGGGGTGCTTTTCTATGGTTAGTGCTGTGTGTGCGCTGATTTTCGGCGGTTGCCTGTCAGCACGGCTGTGCCACCGCAGAAGGAGCATACTGCATCAGAAATTCTTCGGCTGCTTTCAATGATCTTTTGTGGTCAACGTAATTCATGCCGACAAAAACGATCGGAATATAGAAGAACGCAAAAAGCGATATGATGAAAAACGCGAAAGCTAACAAGACATCAGCGGGGAATACGGGGATCAAAAACCAGCCTATCTTGGTGATCTTCCAAGCGGCTTTAACCGCCTTTCCGATGCCGCCGCCGATAAGGTAGGCAGGTATTGCGGGCAGCGCGGCAAATGTATAGTATTGTGAGTTCTTTCCGAAAAATGCAATAAGCAGCAAAATTGTAGAAAGAACAGCAAAACCGGTTCCGATAAGTATGCGGATCAAATTAACCTTTGCAAATTTTACTTCTCTCTGAGCTGCCTCGACACTGCTAAACATTGTTTCTTCAATCAGGTTTACCTTTTTCATAATAATTCTCCTTTAAAAATAGTAATTTGTTATTCGCCGATTTTGTTCGGTCACTTATATAACGGAGGGTTTTTTAAAAAAGTTTTAAGTTTTTGAAAATTTTTTTGATTTTTTTAAATTTTTTTCGCTTTGCCTGACAAGCCTTCCGTATCGACGTAATAACCTCTGCATAAAAGCTGTCTTTTCCCATATTTGCACTTAAGATCTGCGTGCCGTTAAGTATCATACGCCTTTATAAGTATTGCAAACTCAGAAATACTATGATATTATTTTTATTGCAATATAAAACATTTTTCTCGCTTCATTCGTTATATAAATGAAAGAGGTGAGAGCATGAATGACAGCTTTCTAAAAACCGTGCTGCGCGACATTTGCGCCGACACAACACCCGATGAAGCACGGGCAAAAATGCTGCTTCAACTCATTCTGGAGCAGCTAAAACCTCCAAAGAAGGGATAGATATGGAAATTGCAGAATTGGTAATACTCGCCCAAAAAGGCAATCAACAGGCTTTAACCGCGCTTTATAACATAAGCTACAAGCCCGCCTACGCCGTAGCCTTCAAGATGACAGGCAACGAGGACGACGCCTTTGACGTTTTGCAGGACGCTTACATCAAGGCGTTCAACAGCTTGGATCAGCTAACCGACCCTTCCGGCTTCATTCCGTGGTTCAACAAGATTACCGCCAACAAGTGCAGAGATTTTCTGCGCAGCAAAAAGAACGTCATCATGTTTTCCGACATGGAGTACGACAACGGCGAGGATTCCTTAGAGCTTGAATTTGAGGACGAAAGCACCGCCTTCCGGCCCGAGGAGCGCGCCGACTACAGCGACACAAAACGCCTTGTAGCCGAAATGCTCGACAACCTGCCCGCCGACCAGAAGATGGTTCTGCTGATGTACTACGTTCAGGATATGTCTATAAAAGAGATAGCCGAAGCGCTTGACATAAGCGAAAACACCGTTAAAAGCCGCATGAGCTACGGAAAGAAGAAAATGCGCGCTCAGGCGGAGGATATGGAAAAGAAGGGCTACAAGCTGCGCGTTTCCGCTGTTACTGTCATTCCGTTCCTCATCTGGATGCTGCGTGAGTTTGCCGGCACGGTGGCGGTCCATCCTATGTCCGCCGCGATCGGCGCCGCGGCAGGCACCGCCGCTGCGGCAGGCACCGCGTCAAGTGTTTCCGCGGGCGCTGCTGCGGGTGCCGTGTCGGGTACAACGGCAGGCGTTTCGACAGGCGCCGCCGCTGCGGCAGGCACCGCGTCAAGTGTTTCCGCGGGCGCTGCTGCGGGTGCCGTGTCGGGTACAACGGCAGGCGTTTCGACAGGCGCCGCAGCAGGTACAACTACAGGAGCTGCCGTAGGCGCAGCTGTTTCCGCAAAGGCAGTCGCTTTGATAGCCGCGGGCGCTGTGGCGGTTTCCGCCGGCTCGGTAGGCTTTTTCGGCTTTGCGCTGCCCGCCATGCGCAACGACGGGCAGAAGGTAACGCCATACAGCTGCACATACGACCGCGGCAATCCGCCCGAATGGCAAAAGCGCAGCGACAACAAGATCTATTTTTACGCCGATCCCGCATTGTGGCATGATTATGAATACATAGATATATATTTATATGATACAAATAACAACATCCCGATAGCCTGGGGAAGCAAAAAAGGCAGAATGACCGATGAAGGCAATAACATATGGTCATATGATGTCGCGGAAAAAGGCGCTCAATACGGCTTCTCTATGGATGACAACAACGCCTATGGGGTAATATTTTCGGCTGATTGGGATTCGGCAAAACAATCCTGTGAACTTATCATCGGGAACGATTGCCTCGGCGATATGGCTTACTTAACGGGGGGACGCGTAGAAAACTTCGTTGATACCGATAAAACCTGCGATATTGCGGAGTGGGTAAATGCCGATCCTGCGGTTTACGCAACGCCTGTGCGAATCACATTGTCAGGTAACGTGATCGGCGAAACGCTGTTTAAGGGCGACACGTTTTATTCCATATATTGCGCGTTTTTGGAATATAGAATTGACGACGCATATGTATACAACGGAAAAACCACCAAACAAACGGCTTATGATACTGCAAAAACGCTGGGCTTGACCGAGGCGGAACGCGACCGCGCGTTAAGAGAGGCAGGCTTTATCGAGCAGAACGGCGATTTGGTGCGGCCGGACGTCCGCTGACGGCTCCCCTGATTGCCGAAGACACCGCGAAACAGGGCGCAAAAAACGGAGTTGTCTGAGGATCATCAGACAACTCCTTCAATTTATTGTAAAATATTAAGTGACTTCAAATAGCTATCAATCGCATCTACGAAACAACTTGCATAGCATGAAAGATAGAATAATACAATCGATTTGCCGCGCCGCGGTATTTTTCCGCGTTGTATAAGTCGCTTGCTTCTGTCAGGCATTCCTTGGCGCGGTCAAGGCGTACAACCGCCAATGCTTTTTTATCGTCAGCCTGCATACTTGACTCCTTCCCTTATCACGTTTTGATAGAAAGGCAATACGTTTTGATATTTTTCAAACAATTCGGCTGACTTGACCGAGATTGAAACCGTAACATCATGTTCAAGACTTAGATCGCTTGCTATCTCGGCAACAGCCATGCGGCACCGAGATATTTGTTCCTGCGATTTATCAACTGTCAGAAGAATATCTACATCAGATTCGCTGTGATAATCTCCCTTCTGTTTTTATTATACCCGATTATTCTGTTTCGTCAAAGGATAATTCGGGAATCACAAAAGCGCTCAGAATCGCCGACACCGCGCAAAACGGAGCACAACGGGATACCGCATTCCCATAATAAGCGGACGATTTTGCCATCTGTTTGTTTTTTTGTGGTTTTTATTGTATTGTTCCGGCATTTATGCTACAATAATATTTGATTTACAGTGTATTATAGTTTGGTATGTTACCTTGACGACGCCGCTTTCACGGCTCTGAACATAATAAAGGAGAAGCAACAATGAAGATCAAAGACGGTTATGTCCTGAGAAAATTTGCCGATAAGTATATCGCTTTAGCCGCGGAAGACGCTGCGGACAACAACAATGTTTTGGTTACGCTGAACCCCAGCGGAGCGTATGCGTGGGGTCTGATGGAAAGCGACGTCACCTATGACGAAGTTGTTAAAGGCTTGCTTGAAAAATACAACGCGACCGAGGAAACCATAAAAGCCGATCTTGACGAATTCTTAGCGATTCTCCGCAGCTCTGATCTGTTAGATGAATAGTCCCGAGGAACTGATCGAAAAAAACGGCTTCTATGCCGCGATTGTTTGAAGGGAGAAACACAGAGATGATAGAAGTATTGCCAAAGGAGAAAATCACGGCAAAGCTTTTGACCCGCCATGAGCTTGTACAAAGCAAAAAATACAAATGGTCGTGCTTTGTGTGCGACTATAAAAAGGACGGCAGGGTTTTTGTATACAACAATTTATCCACACAGCTTTATCAAATTGAAAACGGCGAAGTTGTTTTTGAAAAAGACCGCCTGTACACCGCCGCGGAGCTGATGGAAAACGAAAGCCTCAAACAGCTTGCCATGGATTACTTTTTGGTTGAGGAAGACCAAAACGAGGACGAAGCCTACGAGCAGCTCATAGAGCTGGTGATCGCGATGTACGGCAAGCGCGAAAAGGGGTATTCGAGTTACACGATACTCCCAACCACCGCCTGCAACGCGAGGTGCTTTTACTGCTTTGAAAAGGGCATGGAGATAGTGACGATGTCCGATGATACCGTCAAAGCGACGATCGACTATATCCTGAAAACAAAGCGCAACGGAAAAATCACCCTGTCGTGGTTCGGCGGAGAGCCGCTGGTGAGGGCGGATATCATCGACAGGATATGTTCCGCTTTGCGCGAAAGCGGCGTCGAATTTGTATCAAATTTAACTACCAACGGCAGTCTGATCACGCCCGCCCTCGTTCAAAGAATGAAGGACGAGTGGAAGCTGAACTATGTTCAGATCACCGTTGACGGCGACCAAGCGGAATACGACCGCCGCAAGGCTTATGTGTCCCCTCAAGGCTCGGGATAACGTCGGATTGCTGAATCGGGCGGGTATTCGGGTCAACCTGCGGTGCAATTTTGACCGTGATAATCTGCCGTCGCTGGATAATATGCTCGACGACCTTGACCGCCGTTTTCCCGACAAAAATCTCCTTTCACTTGAATTTGTACCACTGTATCAAATTCACGGAACGAACGATGAGCTGAACCTGTACAGGGAGAGATTTGCTTGGAACAAAAGAGCCTCGGCAAAAGGCTTTGCCAAGACGCCGCGAGAACAAAAAAACAATTTAAAAGTGACCTACTGCATGGCTCAAACGCCGGATAAAGCCGTGGTGATCGCGGCGGACGGCAGGCTGTTTGCCTGCGAACACTGTAACAAAGGCACCGATTTCGGCAACGTATTCGACGGCGTAACCAAACGCGACGTTTTTGAGAGATACACCTCGCGTCCGCCTGTTTCCGAAAAATGCTCGGGCTGCTTTTTCCTTCCGAAGTGCTCTACCTTTGATTTGTGCCCGGTCAAGAACGCTTCCAAGCAGTGCAAAGCGATCCTGCAAGAGGATCTGAACCACTTCCTTGACCGAAGCGTCAGGACATATTTTAACGGCAAATAAAGCGGCATTGACGATATCGCCGATACTGTTTTCAAATAATCAAATTCTTTTATCAGCTGTAAGGAGGTGAAAACGATGAAGGAAGAATATACCAAGATTTCCATTCAGGTGGAAAGTGTGGATTCAGAGGATGTCATCACAACATCCAGCGGCAATACTTGTAGATTTTTTAACCCCTCGGGAGATGATCCATGTTATATTGGTCACTGATGCATGTTTTATTGGTGAGGTTTAGTCCCTGTCAATGATCACACAATCCCCCGCTGTGTATCCCTCGTCGGGATACGGATGTGCAGCATTTTGTGAGCTGTTTGCCAAACAGATCGCCTTAAAAACGGCTTATTCAAGCCGTTTTTAAGGCTTTTCTTTGTTTTTGTACCGTTTTGCAACAGCCGAATCAGGCTGAAAACCCCCGGCTTGGGGTTATTTAGTGTTAATGTGTATCAAACTATGTAATGAGTCATTGGGATTTGTAACGGCTCTTGACAAATTGTTTGACCGTTGTAGAATAGAATCATAGTGTTTTGGGAGAGGTTTTTATGAGCTATATCACAACTGTTACGGGCAAGCATTTTGACCCGATGGATCCTGCGGAGCAGGAAATCGACATTTTGGATATTGCGCATGCGCTGTCGCTGATGTGCCGCGGCAACGGACACATCAGGACCTTTTATTCCGTCGCGCAGCACAGTATCGCCTGTGCCGAGGAAGCCTTTGAAAGAGGCTGCACGCCGATCGTTGTGATGGGGTGCTTGCTGCATGACGCGAGCGAAGCGTATTTGTCAGACGTTACACGCCCCATAAAGAAGGATTTGCCGCAGTATCTGCAAGCGGAGGACAGCTTGCAAAACGCCATCTGGCGGCACTTTATCGGCAGAGAGCTGACAGCGGACGAGAAGGAAATAATTTTCGAGATAGACGACCAGATGCTCTCGATGGAATTTCATCAGCTCATGCCGGAGGAACTAAACGACGACTATCGCAAGCTGGTAAAGGACGTTGTGTGCGAAACTCTGCCGACAGAAAAAGTCAAAGACAGATTTTTACAGCTTGCCGCCGATGGATATGAGGATTTTGCCATACATATCGCGACAGAGGACGAGCTGAAACAAGTGCCTGCCGCATGCGCTCCCGATACTGCGTCGGCAAAGAAAGAGCCGTTGTGGGTGATGGTCTATGAAGATAAGATAATCGGGTGCGGCTGTTATGACGGCAACTCGGCTGTGTGCAGATTTGCTTCCGAACCTATAAGCTTTGTTTATCCCGCGTTTCTGAAATCCGCCGTCCTGACGAAAACGGAAAGCGTCAATACCCATGACGATTTATGCAGCTATGAAGGAAAAGCGGTCATACTGACTACCGCCGAAAACGAAGTGTTCTACGGCTTTGCCTCCCATCTGCCGGCTGAATACTGCCTTCATGAATTCGGCGTTGAGGAAGAAGCTGTACAGATAGGCATGTACGTGTTTTATCCGTGGGATATTAAGGGCATTACGGATTGGCAAATATCAAAGGCGCTTGTTTGAAATATTTTTGCAGAGCTGTTGCGCTTTGACGCCGCGGATAGTTAATCATTAACGAACGGCAACCAATGGACAACCAAATGTCAACCAAATGTCAACCAAATGTCAACCAATTGACAACCAAGTGGCAACCAAATGTCAACCAAATGGCAACCAATTGACAACCAAGTGGCAACCAAATGTCAACCAAATGTCAACCAAGTGGCAACCAAATGTCAACCAAATGGCAACCAAATGTCAACCAAATGGCAACCAAATGGCAACCAAATGTCAAACAAGTGGCAACCAAGTGGCAACCAAATGTCAACCAAATGTCAACCAAGTGGCAACCAAATGTCAACCAAGTGGCAACCAAATGTCAACCAAATGTCAACCAAGTGGCAACCAAATGTCCGCACAAGATAAGATAAGATAAGATAAGTTAAGATAAGTAAAGCTAAGCCAAGGAAAGCTAAGCCAAGGAAAGCTAAGCCAAGGACTTATTCCAGCTCACCGAGCATTTGTGCGGGGTTATCCGCCGCCTTCACCTTGCCGAAGGCTTTGATTATAACTCCGTTTTCGTCGATAAGGTAGGTGGTGCGCACCACGCCCATGCTCACCTTGCCGTAGTTTTTCTTTTCCTTCCACACGTCGTACGCCTGTATGACCTCTTTATCCGTGTCGGAGAGAAGAGTGAACGGCAAGCCGTACTTTTCCTCGAACCTCTTGTGCGAAGCTACGCTGTCCTTGCTAACGCCCAGCACCACCGCTCCCCTTTCGCGGAACTGCGGATAAAGCTCTCCGAATGAGCACGCCTGCTTGGTGCAGCCGGGTGTGTTGTCCCTGGGATAAAAGTACAGTATCACCTTTTGCCCCCTGTAGTCCACCAGCGAACGCGGCTCGCCGTTTTGGTCGGGCAGCGTGAACTCGGGCGCCTGTGTTCCGACTTCCAGCATATTTGTTTCCTCCCGTTTATATATTTCTCGTCCCCGATATTCGGGTATCGTAAACATTATACACCATCATTTCCCTTTTGTCACCACAAAACGCGCCTGTGTGAGCAATATTTTACTTTACAGCCGCCGCGGGATATGGTATACTTTTAGCCAAAAAGAACAGACAGTTCGTTTGCGCCATCCTGTCTATAAACAAAACCAGGGCATGCGCTTTGCCGCGCCTATTTGTTTTCAGGATGCGTCTGCCCTTTTGGCAGGCGTATTATTTTTTCGGAGGTGACTTCATGTATTTGCTGACTGCCGCCGCTGCCTTTGACAGCGCCCATTTTTTGGCGGGCTACCGCGGCAAATGCGCCAATCTGCACGGACACACATGGAAAATAGAGGTGACGGTCGCCGCGGACAACCTTGTTGAGGCGGGCGAAAAGCGCGGCATGGTGCTGGATTTTTCCGACCTCAAGCGCGAGGTGAGGGCGCTTGCCGACCGCTATGACCACACCCTTATCTACGAGCGGGACAGCCTTAAAAGCAGCACCCTGGCGGCGCTGAGGGACGAGGGCTTTTCGCTTACCGAGTTTCCCCTGCGCCCCACCGCCGAAAACTTTGCGAGGGTGTTTTACGAGGAGCTTGGCAAAACGCTGCCCGTAAAGCGCGTGACGGTATATGAGACCCCCGACAACCGAGCAAGCTTTGAGGAGGTATGAGGATGTTGGAAGTAGCCGAAAAATTCGTTAGCATAAACGGCGAGGGCGCCCACGCGGGAGAGCCTGCGATATTCATACGCTTCAAGGGCTGCAACCTGGGCTGTGTATACTGCGACACCAAATGGGCAAACCGCCCCACAGCCGACGCGGTCAACTACACCCCCGAGCGGCTGGCGCAGTGGGTGCGGGACAAAAGCTTTAAAAACGTGACCCTTACAGGCGGCGAACCGCTGCTGCAGGAGGAGCTGCCCGAGCTGGTGGCGAGGCTGTACGCGCAGGGCAACCGCGTAGAGATAGAAACAAACGGCAGTATGCCGCTGAACAGCCTGGCAAGCGCCCCCTACCGCCCCGTTTTCACCATGGACTACAAGCTGCCCTACAGCGGAATGGAGAGCGCCATGCGCCGCGACAATTTTCGCCTGCTTAACGCCCACGACACCGTTAAATTCGTGGCGGGCAGCCCGAGCGACCTGGTGCGCGCCAAGGAGATAATAGACAACCACAGGCTATACGAGCGCTGCCACGTATACCTAAGCCCCGTTTTCGGCAAGCTTGAGCCTGCCGAAATGGTGCGCTTCATGCTTGACAACGACATGGACGGCGTGCGCCTGCAACTGCAGCTTCACAAATTCATCTGGGACTCTGACAAAAGAGGTGTGTAAAATGGACATCAACGCGATAGAATACCACGTGCGGGGACTGCTTGAGGCTATAGGCGAAGACCCCGACCGCGAGGGACTTAAGGAAACTCCCGAGCGCGTCGCCCGCATGCTGGAGGAGGTGCTTGAGGGCACCGCCTACTCAAACCATGACATAGCCGAGATGTTCGGCAAGACCTTTTCGGCCGAGGGCGGCGCCGACAGCACCGTGGTTATGAAGGACATAACCGTGTTCAGCTACTGCGAGCACCACCTTGCGCTTATGTACGACATGACGGTGAACGTAGCCTATGTGCCGCGCGGCAGGGTGCTGGGGCTGAGCAAGATAGCCCGTATTTGCGACATGGCGGCAAAGCGGCTGCAATTGCAGGAGCGGCTGGGCAGCGACATTTGCGAGATAATAAGCGAAGCGGCGGGCACGCCCGACGTGGGCGTGGTTATACGCGGCAGCCACAGCTGCATGACCGCCCGAGGCATACGCAACGCCTCCGCCCAAACCATGACCACCACCTTCGCGGGCAGATTTAAAGAGGACAGACATTTGCAGAGTCTTGTGATATAGGAGATTTTTTATGAAAGCATTGGTATTGTGCAGCGGCGGAGTGGACAGCACCACCTGCCTTGCGATAGCCGTAAAACGCTTCGGCGCCGACGAGGTGCTGGCGCTTTCCGTAAGCTACGGTCAAAAGCACAGCAGGGAGCTTATTGCCGCGCGCGCTGTTGCCGCGCACTACGGCGTTAGGCTAAAGACCCTTGACCTGTCGGCGATATTCGAGGGCAGCGACTGCTCGCTGCTGCAAAGCTCCGACGCGGATATTCCCGCCGAAAGCTACGCCGAACAGCTCAAAAAAACAAACGGCGCGCCCGTGTCCACCTACGTGCCCTTCCGCAACGGACTTTTCCTTTCCTGCGCGGCAAGCGTGGCGCTGGCACACGGCTGCGAGGAGATTTACTACGGCGCGCACAGCGACGACGCGGCGGGCAACGCCTATCCCGACTGCAGCGCCGCCTTCAACGACAGCATAAGCCGCGCCATCTATGTAGGCAGCGGCGACACGCTGCGCGTCACCGCGCCCTTTATCGGGCTTACAAAGGCGCAGGTGGTAGCCAAGGGTATGGCGCTCGGCGTTCCCTACGAGCTTACCTGGAGCTGCTACGAGGGCAAAGAGCAGCCCTGCGGGGTCTGCGGCACCTGCCGCGACCGCCTTGCCGCCTTTGAAGCAAACGGAGTTTCGGACCCGCTTATGAAAGGAGACGCCACATGAGAGAACAGGAAAGCCTTACCCTGCTGGGCAACAGGCAGGTGCGCTACAGCGACGACTACGACCCCGACGTGCTTGAGACCTTTGTAAACAAGCACCCCGACAACGACTACTTCGTAAAGTTCAACTGCCCCGAGTTCACCTCGCTGTGCCCCATCACGGGACAGCCCGACTTCGCTTCAATATACATCTCCTACATCCCCAACGAGCGGATGGTGGAGAGCAAGTCGCTCAAGCTGTACCTGTTCAGCTTCCGCAACCACGGCGACTTTCACGAGGACTGCGTAAACATCATAATGAAGGACCTTATCCGCCTTATGGAGCCGAAATACATTGAGGTGTGGGGGAAGTTTTTGCCGCGCGGCGGCATTTCCATCGACCCCTACTGCAACTACGGCATGAAGGGCACAAAGTACGAAAAGCTGGCGTGGGAGCGTTTGGCGCACCATGACCTCTACCCCGAAAAAGTAGATAACCGTTAAGAAAGCGGTCGGCTCACGCGAGCCGACCGTGTTTTTTGTCGGCAGCGCCCTGCAAGGGCGGGCAGCCTGTTGAAAACCTTGGCTGATTCTGATATTATAATACCATACCCGCCGCGGCGAGGCAGACCGCCCGGCGCAAAACCGCAGGAGAGTGATGTTATGGGCAGGAACACGCCCCGAGAGAGGCAGACGCGGATAAGGCGCATTAAAAAATACGAGAGCTACATGGACGAGGCGCAAAAGCTGCTTAGCTTGCAGCCCACGCCCGAACAGGACGAGCGGCTGAGCTTTTTGATAAAAGAGCTGGAAGCCTATTACGGCAGCGCGCGGTGGCGAGGGGACTTTGAAGCCGACGAGGCGGGACTGCTCCCCGACGACCTGAAACGCGGCGTGCTGTCGGAGGACGGGCTGTGGGAGCTTTTGCGGGAATACGACGAAAGCCGCGCATAAGCCCGCGCAAAGCGCCGAAAACGCCGACGACACGCTTAGTGTCACCGATGTGACGGCGCGATCCTTTACTTTTTTATTACCTTCTGTTACTTTCAAAGCATAACACAAACGAAAGGACAGAATGAAAATGAGATCAAAAAAAATCTTGCTGCTCGGCCCGGGCTTGCTTGCCGCGTTCGCGCTGTGGACGCTTTTGACAATCAGCGTCGATGTAAAGCACGTGGGTCAAAGGGGCACCGCGGTGGGCTTTGCGGACTTTAACACAGGGTTCCACAGGCTGACGGGCGTACACCTGTGGTTGTACTACGTGACCGACTGGCTCGGGCTGGTGCCGGTATTCATCTGCGTCTGCTTCGGCGTGTTGGGGCTTGCGCAGCTTATCCGCCGCAAAAGCCTTATCGCCGTTGACCCCGACATCCTGCTTTTGGGGGCGTATTATATTTTGGTGACAGCCTGCTACCTGTTATTTGAAGCCGTACCCATAAACTACCGACCCATACCGATAGACGGCTGCATGGAGGCGTCCTACCCGTCCTCTACCGCGCTTTTGGTGCTGTCGGTCATGCCCACTCTGACGCTGCAAGCCGAGCGCAGGTGCAAAAGCAAGGCTGCAAAAACCGCCCTGCATATTTTTGCGGCGGCGTTTTCGGCGTTCATGGTCATAGGCAGACTGATGGCGGGCGTGCACTGGGCTACGGACATAATAGGCTCGGTGCTGCTGAGCTTCGGCTTGTTCGCGCTTTACGCGGCGGCTGTGAGATTTACCGACGAGAGGAAAGAGCATGGAATTCAACGAAAAACTGCAGGAGCTTAGAAAAGACAGGGGGCTGACCCAGGAGGAGCTGGCGCAGGAGCTTTTTGTGTCGAGAACAGCGGTATCCAAATGGGAATCGGGTCGCGGCTACCCGAATATTGATTCTTTAAAAGAAATATCCCGCTTCTTCGGGGTGTCGATAGACGAGCTTATCTGCCCCAAAGAGATAATAACAGCCGCCGAAAACGAAAAGCGGGAAGCCATAGGCAAATACACCGCGCTTATCTGCGGCTTGCTGGACATTATTACCGCGCTGCTGTTCTTTTTGCCGATATTCGGCAACGGCGAAGGAGCCGCCGTGCCGCTGTTCGGCTTGAGCCATGCGGTGTTGTGGATAAAGGTACTGTACGCCGCGGCGCTCGGCGCAACGGTGTGCGGCGGCGTATGCGCGGTCATACTCAGCCGCCTTGAGCGCCCCGATTTAAACGGTCGCTTTACGGCAGCGGGAGCGGCGCTGTCGGTTTTTGACGTGTTTTTGTTCATCGTCACAAGGCAGCCCTACGCGGGGGTAATCTGCTTTGCGCTTTTGGTGATAAAGGGGCTTTTGCTGCTGAAAAAAAGTCGGGGCGGTGCGTGAAGCATAGCCTCGTTTTTTCCTTGCGCGCGCGCGGTTATTATGTTATAATCATCTAAAAGGTCCGGCGCGAATGTCGAAGCCGGTAAACAAATCAATAACACACCAAAACACAAGGAGATGACAGGATGTTCAAAAAGCCCCTGGCTACCGCGCTGGCGCTGTGCTGTATCTTATACGCGGCGACCGGCTGCAGCGGCAGCAAAAAAGAATCGAAGCCGCAAGGCTCGGCGGAGTCCGCCGCAACAACAGTGCCGGAGACCACCGTTGCCGTCACTACCAACCTTCCCAAAACGGATATGACCAAGTGGAAATATCTGGATGAACAGAAAATATACTACCAGCTGGGCATTTCCTACTGCGAAACGCCCGCAGACGAAATCCACGAAAAGCTGGCGGTGTTTGTGCCCGCGGCTTATTTTGACGCCACAGACAACGGCGACGGCACCTACACCTGTTCAACCGCCGCCTCGGCGAATGTGAACGGCTACACCGCCGCTACCGCGCCCATAGTATTCCCCGTGATTACGCCCGGCTACTACGACGCGGAGGCTATGACCGAGGACGACCTGGGAATGTTTTTGAACGCCTTTGACCCCATTCCCACCTTCACCGACCAGGGCTTTGTATACGTTTTCGCGGGCTGCCGCGGTCTGAACGAGGGCGCTCCCACGGGAGTCACCGACCTTAAGGCGGCTGTGCGCTATCTGCGCTACTGCGACGACGTTATACCCGGCGACAGCGAGCGCATCTTCGCCTTCGGCTCCAGCGGCGGCGGCGCGCAGGCGGCTATACTCGGCGCCTCGGGCGACAGCGAGCTTTACCGCCCCTACCTAGACAAAATAGGCGCGGTGCAGGGGGTATCCGACGCCATCTGCGGCTCGATGGACTGGTGCCCGATAATGAGCCTTGACACCGCCGACATGGAATACGAATGGATGATGGGCGCCTCGCGCCCCGAACGCCCCGAGTTTGAAACCTCGCTTTCAAACGCTCTGGCTAACGCCTATGCCGAGTACGTGAACTCAGCGGGCTTTAAGGACAAGGACGGCAACTCTCTGCTGCTCGAGACCTCCTCACAGGGCATTTATCAGGCGGGCAGCTACTACGACTATATAAAGAGCGTTATCGAGACCTCGCTTGACCACTACCTGTCGGACAGCGGGTTCACGCCCGACGAGGCGCAGGCTTACATAGACGGTCTTAACGAGGAAAAAAACTGGGTAACCTACGACAAAAACACAAACACCGCGACCATAACTAGCGTGGCGGACTTTTCAATAAAGTGCAAGCCCGCCTCGGATCTGATAGTCGCCTTTGACCAGCCGCAAAGCCAAAACAACCTGTTCGGCACAGGCGACGGCAAGCCCTCTCACTACGACGCGAAGCTCGCTCAGATACTCACGGAGCAAAACAGCGAATACGCCGCCGCCTACAACGCCGATCTGGCAAAGACGGACGCCGTGGGCAACAACACGATAAAGCGCGTTGAGATGTACTCGCCGCTATACTACCTTATGGACACCCGCGAGGGCTTCGGCACCTCGGCGGTCGCCAAATACTGGCGCATACGCTCGGGCATAGCGCAGACCCTGACCTCGATCACCACCGAGGTGAACCTTGCGCTGGCGCTGGAGCACTGCCCCGGCGTTGAGGGCGTCGATTTTGAAACCGTTTGGGACCAGGACCACACCGAAGCGGAGCGCACCGGCGACAACGGCGAAAACTTTATTGAATGGGTAAAGAGCTGCACAGCCTGAGCCTGTATAACAAAACACGGGAGCGCGGCGCGTTTGCGTCACGTTCCCGTGTTTTTGTCTGTGATTAAATTATCAGGTATTCTCAAGCCGAATGAATTTTTTGAGCGCCTTTATGGCTCTGTCCGCCGCAAGCTGCTTGAACTCCTCGTAATTCTCCACCTTGTTGAACTTGAAGTCGTCGCTGATGGAGCGCAGGATGGCAAAGGGCACCTTGTTCATGTAGCACACGTGACCCACGGCGCCGCCCTCCATTTCGCAGCAGAGCGCGTCAAACTCATAGGCGACAAATTCGCGCTTGGCGCGGTAGGTGATGAAGATGTCGCCCGTGGCTATCCTGCCCGTCATAACGTGAGAGCCCAGCCCCTGACAGCACTCCGCCAGCTTTTCGCAGACCTCCTTGTCCGCGGGGATGCCGATGCGCTTTTCGTCGGTGAACCAGATCTGACCGCGCGGTTCACCCAGCTCGGTGCAGTTGATATCGTGCTCCACACAGTCGGTAGAGATGACGATGTCGCCGACCGTGAGCTTCTTGGTAAGGCTGCCCGCGATGCCCGAGTTGATAACTATCTCCGGCTTGAAGAGGTCGATCATTATTTGAGTGCCCACGGCGGCGTTCACCTTGCCCACTCCGCACTCAAGCAGCACGATGTCCTTGTCAAAAATTTTGCCGCTGAAAAACTCAAGCCCCGCCTTTTGGGTGGTTTGGGCGTTTTCCATAAGCGCTTTCAGACCGTCCACTTCGATTTTTAACGCACAGATAATGCCGATCATTAATTATTCTCCTTTCCGATGTTAAAATTTTGCTGTTTCCGACTTTAGTATACCACGGTGCACGGCTTTCTTCAAGAGTTTTTTCGGGAAAACCGCACCCGAAAAAAAACCTCCCCCCGACCCAGCGGGAGGAGACAGGCGGCGCTGTCAGTTCAGCAGAACTATGAACAGGTTTAAATAGGACGCGAAAACCGTCCACGCCGCGTACGGCAGCTGCAGCAGTCCGGCGGTGCGGTGCCTGCGGTAAAACAGCACCGTCATAGCTATGACCAAAGCCGCCAGCAGCAGTATCCAGATAAAGGCGAACAGCCGCCATTTAAGGACAAAGAAAAAGATCGGCCACAGCAGGTTTACCCCGAGCTGCGCGTAGTAGACCGCGTTTACCGCGGTGTCTGTAAGCTTTTGGCTTTTGAGCATTCCGTAGGACACGCCCATCAGCACATAAAGCAGGCTCCACACTATGGGGAACAGCACCGGAGGCGGCGCCAAAGCCGGCTTTTGCAGGGCGTCGTAATCCATTGACCGCGAAGTGATAAGCCCTATCAGCGCACCCGCCGCTACGGGTATCAAAATCGAGATCGCGTAGATTTTTACTTTTTTCCAATCGATGGTTGCAGACATCACTGACCCTCACCTTTCGGGCAGCTCCGCCAAGGGCGTGCCGCCTTTGTTGTCTGCTTTAGTATATGCGGCAACGGGCGGATTATTACTATCAGCCAAAAATATGAAAGCGGCGCCGCGTTTGCCCGCAGCGCCGCCTTGTGTTATGCTTTTTTAGGGAAACCCAAACCTTGCGGTGTTGCCTTAACCGTTCTGGGAAGTAGCCGCGTCGGTGCGAATGTTCTTGATGAACTCATCGATGGACTCGCGCTGGGATTCGTCCATCTGAGCGATAGCGTTGCCGGGAACGCCGTTGGCGTAGTTGGCGATTTCACGGGTAAGGGCGCAGATGCCTGCCGCGGCAAGAGCGATTATTACAGCGAACACGCCGACGATGATGCCTGCCTTGCGGGGACCCTTTTGATCCTTGTGCTTTATGCTGAGGATGCCGAACACAATAGCCACCAAGCCGAGCGCTGCCGCGATGAGCGCCATTGTTACGTTAATGTCGCCGTGGAGCGCTATCTTAGTGCCTTCGATTTTGTTGGTGAGGACTGACGCCGCCACTCCGGTGAGCACAAACGACGCGATTCCCGCGAATAAGCCGATAAAACCTTTTACATTCTTTTTCATAGTTGTTCTCCTTCTCTCTTAAAAATTTCACAGATTTGTAGTCACGGTTGTGTTTTGTCTGTTCCCTTGACTGTGATTACAGTATATCAAACCAAGTACAACAAATCAACAACAAAATAAAAACAATTTTTTTATTTATTTATTTGAGTTTAGTATTAAGGCAATATTGAGGTAAGGCTGACGCCTTGCCGAGATTTTTTGGGCAGGCTGACGGAACAATATTCAAGCAAGGCGTGCGCCGCGAATTGTGCGGTGTTGCCTTAAACCCGTGTCACAGCAGACGCGCCGGCGGCTCGCCCGCGGGAAAACCGTCCTTCATGCCCGTTCTGTCTATAAGCACGCCGTTTTTGTCATAGTCGGGGTGCACCATTATCTCGGTGTCGTCGGGCACCTGCCCCGGGACAATATCCGACATCCTGCCAAAGTGCGCGGTGGTAACAAAGCCCTGCTTTCGCCACCAGCCGTTGTCTATCCTGCCCTCGGTGACGCGCGGTCTTGACGAGGTGTCAAAGGTGCGGTCAAGCCGCACTCTCGAAATGCCTTGCTCGCGGCAAACCGAAGCGACCAGGGGCGCAAGGTACAAAAACGTGTGTATATAGTGGTGCGAATCGGCGTGGGCGGGCGTTATCCCCGCGCGCTTGAGGCGCTCGACCTGCGCCGACAGCTCGGCAAGCACCGCGCGCCGCTCCGCCTCGCTTAGCTGTCGGGGCTGCCTGAGATAATCCTTGTGAAAGCAGCCGTCCCTGACAAACGCCTTTACGCCGCATATATCCCTTGTGAGCGGTCTGCCCTGCGTCAGGTTGAAATGTATGCCCAGCCTGTCGCAAAAGCCCGACTCAGCCGCCAGAGCCGCCGCCTCGTCGAACCACTCGCCCGTAGCCATCACCGTGGCATGGGTTATCAGCCCCCGCGCCAAAGCTTCGGCTATAGCCCGCGAGCAGCTTTCGGTCATGCCGTAATCGTCACCGTTTATTCTGAGATACATCTGCCTCACCTCAGTCCTATCATATCACAAACGGCGCGGCTATCCAAGTCCTTATACTAAACTCAAATAAAAAACAGACAATCTTTGCGGTCTGTTTTCCGCAATACTTCGTTGTCGTCCTTGCAAGGCGCCAGCCTTGCGGCGTCCTTCGCCTCGTCTTG